>UQAR01000048.1 GCA_900539095.1 uncultured Ruminococcus sp. | reverse complement strand
TTCGTCGGCAGCGTCAGATGTGTATAAGAGACAGATATTAGATAATTTGATTGTACATTATTATCAAAGAATATGTTTTAACAAACAGTTAATAATATTAGCTTATTGTGTTAAATTTAGCATCTAGTGACCATTTTGCGGCAATTTAATTGTTATCAATGCACACAAGACGTGTACCCGAAGGAATATTTTGATATATTTTATATAAAAGCTGCATAAAAATCACTAGACAACTTCTCTAAAAACATAAAAGATCATCGTAAAATCTAGGGGAAAGTTGTCAAAAAGACTTGCTTTTTACATTATTTTATGATATAATTAAAAACAAAGTATATATATTTATAATAGGGGTTAATTTTTTTGACACATATCATTGATCTGTATAAAAAATACCGTAATTTTATCCTATATGCCTTTTTCGGAGGCACCGCAGCAGTGATCGATTACGTCGTCTGTTCCATTCTAATACATTTTGCAGTTTTTGATAAACCTGAGATATGCAGCCTTATTGGAAATGTCTGCGGGTTTATTTTTACGTTTACAACAAATACACTTCTAAATTTCAAAAAACATAATGACTACATAAAAACTTTTTTATCATATGCGTCGATATGTATTGCAGGTTCGCTGATCTCAACGCTGCTTATATATCTGCTGAAATCGACTATCAATATTTATGTGCTAAAATTTCTGGTAATGATAGTTGTGTGTTTGTTGCAATATTTTCTCAACAGAAAAATAACTTATAAGAATTGAGTGATATTTATGGCTATAAGTGCAGTGCTGCTTGCTTACAAAGAGGCGGAAAATCTTCGTATACTTCTCCCTAAGATAAAACAGCAACTTGAAAATACAGGTGAGGAACATGAGATAATTATTATTGACACCATGCGTCCTCTTGATAATACCCCTGATGTGTGCAAGGAGTTTGGTGCAAAATATGTGAATCAGCGTCTGCCGAATTTCGGCGGTGCTTTTATAACCGGAATCCAAGAGGCACAGTTTGACAAATTTCTTATAATGGACAG
This sequence comes from uncultured Ruminococcus sp., assembly GCA_900539095.1. Lineage (GTDB taxonomy): Bacteria > Bacillota > Clostridia > Oscillospirales > Ruminococcaceae > Hominimerdicola. The sequence continues at coordinate 16,135 of UQAR01000048.1, read as the reverse complement.
CGACGGATCTCATAATCCTGTTTACATAAGGGATATATACAAAAAATTTATCAAAGGTGCTGACGTTGTTATCGGTTCAAGATACGTTAAGGGCGGAAAGACCAATGACTCCAAAACGTCTATAGTTATGTCGCATATATTGAATTTTGTTTTCAGGATAATAACTGGGATCAAAGCCAAGGACATTTCTACAGATTTTCGTATGTATGACACAAAGCAGCTGAAAGCGGTCGAGTTGACCTGCAAGAATTACGATATTCTACAGGAAGTGCTGTTAAAGATGAAAATAAACAACCGCAAACTTGTTGTAAAAGAAACGCCTATCGTATTTGAAAAGCGTCTTTACGGAGAGTCAAAGCGACAGCTTTTCAAATTCATTCTTGGTTATATAAAAACACTATTTATGTTGATTGGAGTTAGGATAAATGCTGGAATTAACAAAAGCGTCAAAAAGTAGCAACTCAGCTTTTATAAACAAAATAAAAACCTTTAGTGATAATAAGATCATACTGATCTTGGCTATCTTTATGATGGTTGTAACCGTACTACATATTCTGCCGCCATTTAATGCTGATATCATAAACTATGATAGCTCATATCAATATTTTCTGACAAAACACAGCCTCAGTGATATCATTAAGCTTATACCTGAAGACTATAGTCCTCCACTTTATACACTGATACTCAAGCTATGGACCTGCATTTTCGGCGAGTCGCTGCTGGCAATGCGTTTCTTAACTATACTTATAATATGGGGATTGATCTTTTTGGCAGCATTTCCAGTCCGTGCTGCTTTTGGAAAACGGACATCGGTAATCTGCATGCTGCTTTATACATTCTCTTATGTAAATTTTATACTTGTACCTGAAATTCGCCCAACAGTTCTTGCTTATTTTCTGACCGCCGCAGCTGCTACATATATGTATCTTGCACTATTCAAAGGCTATAGATATGCTTATATTTGCATGACTATTTTTTCCGTGCTTGCAATGTATACTCACAATGTATCAATGCTGGCTGCATTATCTTTTTACATAATATCTCTTGCTTTTACTACTATTTCAAAACAAAAGAAAAAAATTCTCTATTTCTTCATCAGCGGAATGGTATGTGCAGTATGCTATTGCCCGTGGCTGATCGTTGTAATGAAACAGTATTCAAATGTTCAGAACCATTACTGGTCCAATTCTGAAATATCAAGCGGACTGATAGTAGATTGGACATATGATGTACATTTCGGCTACGCAAGCGGACTTGCTACGTACCTCATTTCAGTATTAATTTGCATATCACTTCTTATGTTTGTGTATAAAATACGCAAATGCAAAACATTTAAAGATATTCGCCAGAAACTTTCTCCATATCGTTCTGATTTCGTAAGTATCCTTTACTGTGGGCTTATGTATATAGGACCTGTTGTCGCACTGATACTTTTTACTTATCTTGTTTATCCTATAATTGCCGTCAGATACTTCTATATTATCAGTTCACTTATGGTAATTCTTTTATCGGTCATATTAGGCAAGTTGCTTGACCTTAGATTATTTCTGGTTGTTGTTCTGCTGTTTTTCGTAAGTTTTTTTATTAATTGCAGCAATGTAAAAAATGAACTTGACAGCTCCAACTTTTCACAAATGATAGAGACCATCAAGGAAAACGGAGGTGACGATATTGCCTTTATGCACATTCATGAATGGTCACTGGGAATAATGATGTATTATTTTCCCGACGCTGAGCATTATGTGTGCGATGATACATGGTGCGTACTCAACACACTAGATGTCTTTCCAACTGAAGTAACCGACGTTGGCAACGTTGAAAATATCTACAAATACCAAAAAAAGTTTTTCGTTTTCGGTGATCCATTCCCTGACTCACCTTATCAGATGAACGACTATTTCTACTCTGATGACCATTATGACATGGTATACCTCGGACGATTCACAGAACCTTATACATACAAAAACACATGGAGTTTATATTATGTCACTGCAAAAGATCAAAGCACAAGTAAAGAATAATTTATTCCTTATAATATTGTTTATCGCAGTAAGCCTTATAGAAGTGTTTGCTATTTTTCCGCTCATGTTTGCAAATTGTATCAACTATGACAGCTGCTATCAATATGCACTTACGCAACACTCATTTACAGAAATATGGAGACTGCTCCCTTACGATTACAGCCCGCCTTTTTATGCTCTGGCACTTAAAGCTATTACTTTAATTTTCGGTAACAGCCTTATTAAAATGCGTTGTTTCTCGATTATTGCTGTGATTGGAATGTACTTTATTGCAGCGTTCCCTATTAAAAGGATATTTGGCAGGAACGCTGCAATAGCCACACTTCTGATAACGTTCCTCTCCCCTGCAATATACGATATGCTCCATGAGATAAGACCAACTATATTCGCAATGTTTTTCTTTATGGCAACAGCAGTCTATATGCTTTATGCCTACAGCCTCGAAAAAACACACGCATATGTCTGCACTGTGATTTTCTCTATACTTGCAATGTATACTCATAATATCGCACTGGTAGGTGTTTTCGGTTCATATGTCGCAGTTCTGGTGTTTTCACTTTGCACACGGAACTACAAGAAGTTCAAAAAGTTCTTAATTTGCGGTGTCATATGTGCATTAGCGTATGTACCATGGCTGACAGTGCTTTTTAAGCAAATGTCAAATGTTCGCGAGCATTACTGGCGATCAGAACTTGGCTCTTTTGATACTCTTGGCTGGATATTCAGAGACATGCTCATATGCAGAGGTAACATAACCCTTTTTGAGTTTATTTTCCCTATACTTCTATTCTTCGTAATACTCAAACATGTCAAACTGAAGTCGATAAAAGGTGCAACAAAATTCAACGATGTTCTTACCCTCGCAGACAGCAAAATAACATATCGTGATATTTCTCTACTTTTTCTTTTTATCCTCACTCCATTTTTAATACTTGTACTTATTAATAATTTCTTCAGCAATCTTGCGTCTGAAAGATATTATTACATTATTGGAACCGTATGGTTTGTTGTGGTAGGAGTAGTAATAGGGCGTTTTGGAAATAAAATATTAGCCGTACTTACTATTGCGGTTATGGGGGCAAATCTTATTTACTCCATAAATTACACTATTATGGATATGAATGAGTCTGATATTGACCAAATAGTAGACGATATCAATGAACAAAATCCAAATGGAAACGTTGCATTCCTTCATCTTCATGAATGGACTATCGGAGAAATGACCTACTATTTTCCAAACGCCACACACTATGTATGTGATCAGACTTTCACAGTTCTTTCAACATATGATGTTTTTCCAGCAAATATTGTAAACATTGGTGATATTTCAAATATAAGTGATTATACAGACGATGTCTATATTTTCACAAATGAATGGACAATTAACTCTGAGATCCCCACATACACCTTTGAACAGCTTATGGGTGATGACGAAAATGTTACCGTGACAAAACTGCATCAGTATCAAACAACATACAATATTGCAACAAAACAAATGGACCTAGCTATAGCACATTTTAATAAAGGTCAGAATATAAAAGCAACAAACAGCAAAGGACAGAATAACCAATGAATATTATCCTGCTTTCAGGAGGCAGTGGTCTGCGTTTATGGCCGCTTTCAAACAGCATACGCAGTAAACAGTTTCTTAAACTTTTTAAAACAGACAATGATTCATATGAATCTATGGCACAGCGTGTTTATCGTCAGATAAGGACCGTTTCACCTGATATAGGCATAACCATAGCCACAGGTGAAGATCAAGTCAGCACAATAAGGAACCAGCTTGGTAATGATGTTGACATATGCATCGAACCATGCAGACGTGATACATTTCCAGCAATAGTTCTTGCGGCTGCATATCTTCACGACATAAAAGGAGTAGATCTCTCTGAAAGCATCGCTGTGTGTCCTGTTGACCCATATGTTGATGACGACTATTATCGATCTGTCATAAAACTCATTGGCAGCGTCAAAAACGACAGCGGCAAGCTAATGCTCCTTGGAGTTGAACCTACATATCCAAGCGAAAAATACGGCTACATAATACCTGACAACGGCGACAGCGTGAGCCATGTAAGGAGATTCGTTGAAAAGCCTGACGGGGAATCAGCTGGAAAGTATATTGAACAGGGTGCACTATGGAATGCGGGCGTGTTTGCTTTTTGTCTTGGATACATAATAGAAAAATCACATAAGCTCATTGAATACACCGACTATCATGACCTTCTGACAAAATATGAAAGCCTTGAAAAAATAAGCTTTGACTATGCTGTTTCTGAAAAAGAAACGAACATAGACGTTATGAGATATAAAGGTGAATGGCGTGACGTGGGCACATGGAACATGATGTCTGAGGTAATGTCTGAAAATGTAAAAGGCAATGCATTACTTGATGATAAATGTGAAAACACCCATGTTATCAATGAGCTTGGCATACCTCTGCTTTGCATGGGCTGCAAAAACATGATAGTTGCAGCAAGCAATGACGGTATCCTCGTTTCTGAAAAAGAGGCAAGCGGATATATGAAACCTTATGTGGAAAAGCTCGGAAACATGGCGATGTTCGCCGAAAAATCCTGGGGCACATTCACTGTACTTGACGTTCAGCTCAATTCAATGACAGTCAGCATATACCTGAAAAAAGGTCATGCAATGAAATATCACAGTCATGAACAACGCAGCGAAATATGGACTATCGTTTCAGGCAAGGGATATGTTATCGTAGATGACGTAAAAAAGAATATTGGAACAGGCGACACGGTCTCAATACATAAGGGTGTAAAGCACCTTATATACGCAGAGTCTGACATGAATATCATTGAAATACAGATCGGCGAGTCCATAAATGTAAAAGACAAACGCACTTTTCCTGATATTTTAAGTAATAGATCATAGGAGGACAACATGAAAAAAGCCTTAATAACAGGGGTCACAGGTCAGGACGGCTCTTATCTTGCAGAATTTCTCATTGAAAAGAATTATGAAGTCCACGGTATTATCCGCCGCAGCTCAGTGTCAAACACAGAAAGAATAGATCATCTTATAAGGTCAAATTCTGTGATTTTGCACGACGGGGACCTGTCTGACTCTTCAAGTATTGTTAAAATCATAAATCAAGTCAAACCTGAAGAAATATACAACCTTGCGGCACAAAGCCATGTTCAGGTGTCATTCGACGCAGCAGAATACACTGGTGATGTTGACGCACTGGGTGTTTTAAGAATACTTGAGGCCGTACATATGCTTGGCATGGATAAGACCTGCCGCATTTATCAGGCGTCAACTTCCGAACTTTACGGAAAGGTAGAAGAATGCCCTCAGAACGAATCAACACCTTTTCACCCATACAGCCCATATGCTGTTGCAAAACAATATGGCTACTGGATGATAAAACAGTATCGTGAAGCATATGGCATGTTTGCCTGCAACGGTATCCTTTTTAACCACGAGTCTGAACGCAGGGGAGAAAACTTTGTTACAAGGAAGATAACAATAGCTACCGGCAGGATAGCCTGCGGACTACAAGATCATCTGGAGCTTGGGAACCTTAACGCACTGAGAGACTGGGGCTATGCCAAAGACTATGTAGAATGTATGTGGCTTATGCTCCAACAGGAAAAGCCTGACGATTTTGTAATTGCAACCGGTGTTCAGCACACAGTAAGAGAATTTACAGAGCTTGCCTTTGCCAACAATGGAATAGAAATAAGGTGGGAAGGCGAAGGCCTTGAAGAAAAAGGCTATGATGCCAAAACAGGAAAGATGCTTGTCTGTGTAAATCCTAAGTGGTTCAGACCGACTGACGTTGTCAACCTGCTCGGCGACCCTACAAAGGCTCGCACGGTGTTGGGCTGGGATCCGTTAAAAACAAGCTATGAACAGCTTTGTGCGATAATGTCAAAGCATGACCGTCAGCTTGCCGTTAATGAGGCAGCTGCGTTACAAAAAGGCAAATAAAAAAGGCGGTGCGACTATGAAAAAAGTTGTGCTTATATTTGGCGTTTCAGGATTTGTAGGAAAATATCTTGCGGCAGAATTTCAAGATCACGGATATGAAGTCTATGGGTGCGATATTTCCGTGAGTGCGAACATTAAAGATAGTGTAAAATATATAAAATGTGATATTCTTGATGCCGTACAAACAAGACAGGTAATATATCAGATCAAGCCTGCATATATAGTCAACCTTGCTGCCATAAGCAGTGTAAGCTATTCTTGGAAAAAGCCGACTGAAACCATTGCAGTCAACGTTGAGGGAACAGTAAATATATTTGAGTCAGTCAGGCAGTGCAGTATTGATCCCAAAATACTCATAATAGGTTCAAGTGAGGAATATGAAAAGTCAGATATACCTATCAGCGAGAATCATCCGCTGGACTCTCAAAGCCCGTATGGGCTTTCCAAGATAACGCAGGAACGATTTTCACAGCTATACAGAGAACGATACGGAATGAAAATATACTGCGTAAGGTCATTTAATCACACAGGCGTGGGACAAAGTGACCGATTTGTTATCCCAAGCTGGTGCAAACAAGCCGCCGAGCTATCTGCAAAGAAATTAGACGGAAACATTGTTGCGGGCAACATTGACATATCTCGTGACTTCAGCGATGTTCGTGACATAGTAAGAGCCTACAGAATGATACTCGAAAACGAGAAAAGCGGAACGACCTACAATGTGGGCAACGGAAACGCTGTAAAACTCAGGGATATACTAAACTTTATAATCTCACTGTCGCCATGCGATATTGGCATAAGGATAGACCAAAATTTAGTGCGGTCAGTTGATAATCCCATGATATACTGCTGCAATAAGCTAATAAAAGATGAGATAGGCTGGCAGCCACAATATGATATTTTCGACACTGTTAAAGAAATTTATCAGGACTACTATAACAAATTTGAGGCAGAACAGACAAAGCTTCCTTGATCGTTGCATAAAAAAGGCTGGTGCATTAAACTGCATCAGCCTTTTTTATATATAAAACTTCATTGGTCTGTTTTGTCCCTATTATTCAACATAAAGCATATATCCAAAATTACCATTAGGCACGCTGCGTATAGAATCCGCATACACATAAGCAGGGACTTTTGCCAGTCCGTAGTAGTAGTTCATATACTTTGAACCGTTTCTTCTGCCGTGTTTCATTGCATATTCATATGCACCCTTTACAGAGTTCCATGAGAATTTGTATATCTTATCACTCTTTGACACCGACTTTATAGTCATTTCAGTGCTTGCCTCAGCACTTACGGCTATCTCATTGAAAAAGCTCTCATATCCCGAAAAAAGAACCCATTGCCGCTGTTGCCGACATGACCAGCGACATACATATCGCTGCCGCATTTTTTGCTATTTTCTTCAACCTCTCTACCTCCATAACGTTTTATTTTCAAAGTATATTTATACAATATATATGAATCATACCACTTTTGCATTAATTTGTCAACTATCCCCATAAAAAAGCAGCCGCCTGACGTGCAGGCAGCTGTTATTACATCAATTATTCTTTATCTTTTTATATACCACAGCCGACAGCGGCGGACAGACAAAACTGCCTGAAACAGGCTGTTTGTTCATCTTTCCGTTTTCATCGAGCCTGAGATAGAAACTTCCCTCAGGCAGACCGAATCCCCTTTCCTCATAGTAAGGGTTAAGTGCGATAACATAGCACTCACCGTCTTTCTCAAGTTTCCAGCTTATGCAGTTCCAGTCATCGTTGTGCATAAAATGAAGGTGAGCGTTCACGTCCTCTTTGGTGCTCATTCTAAAAAGCGGACTGCCCTTTCTCAGCCTGATAAGTGCCTTGTAATAGTCAAAGACCTCTTTGTATTCAAGCTTTCTGTTCCATTTTATAGAGTTCGTGTAATCAGGTGCGTTGTAGCTGTCGTGAGAGTATATATTCACATTGTCAGGCACTTCGCCCTCTTTGAGTATCCTCGGCTTTGATCTGAGAAAATCCTGACCAAGCTGTATAAACGGCATACCCTGTGAAAGTATCACTACCGCCGCCGCAAGCTTGTCCATTTTTATCCTTGCACCCTCGCTGTCATTCTTTGCAGAAATGCACAGCTTATCCCACAAAGTGTTGTTATCATGAGCCTCACAATAATTCACCGCCTGAGTAGGCTCAAATGCCCAACAAGCCTCTTTTGCGTCATTTATCTGATAATGCGGCACAGAGCCTGCGATACCACGTCTGAGAGTAGACGCCGCATTTCTGTTTCCGCTGATAAAGCCCTTATCATAAGGATTGAACGTTCCGCCTTTTATGGAATCCCTTATGTTGTCGTTGAAAAGTCCAACTCTGCCGAACTGATATGAGTTCCATTTATATGCAAGCCTGTCCGCAGGGAGCGGTGACTCTCCGCCTGTCCAGCCCTCGCCGTACATTAGTATCTGCGGGTCTATCTTGTTTAGCTCGTCCCTTATTATGTTCACAGTTTCGATATCGTGCAATGCCATAAGGTCAAAACGGAAACCGTCTATCTTATATTCCGTCGCCCAAAATCTCAGAGAATCTATCATAAATTTTCTCATCATTATATGGTTAGACGCCGTTTCATTGCCGCAGCCCGAACCGTTTGAGAACGAGCCGTCATTTCTTATTCTGTGGTAATAATACGGGAAAGAACGCTCAAAAGCAGACTCCTCAGTGTAATAAGTGTGATTATACACCACGTCCATAACAACGCCGATACCGTTCTCATGAAGTGCCATAACGAGCTGCTTGAACTCTCTTATCCTGCACTTAGGGTCATAAGGGTCTGTAGAATATGAACCCTCAAGGCAGTTGAAGTTCTTAGGGTCATAGCCCCAGTTATACTGATTCAGCCACGGCTTGCTCTCGTCCACTGTGGCATAATCCTCCACCGGCAGCAGGTGAACATGGGTGATCCCAAGCTCCTTGAGATGCTCGATACAGGTGTTCACGCCCTGATATTTCGTGCCCTTGTCGGCAAAAGCCACATACTTTCCTCTATGCTCAGGCACAACGCCTGACGAGCTGTCCGCAGAAAAGTCCCTGACGTGACACTCATACACCACTGCGTCGCAAGCATTTCTGCACTTAGGCTTTTTTACCTTGTCCCAGCCCTCAGGATCAGTGGACTTGAAATCCACCACAGCACCAACGTTGCCGTTCACGCCGCAGGCTTTTGCATAGATATCTATCGTTTCATGCCTTGTCTTGTGGTCAAACTCAAATGTATAGGTATAAAAAACGCCGTCAAGGTCACGGAGTATCTCCACATACCAAACGCCGTGATCTATTTTTTCCATAGGCAGGCTCTCAAGGCGGCTTTTGCCCTCGCCGTCAAGATACAGATTGAGATAAACGCCCGTTGCAAGCGGCGACCATGTTTTGAACACAGTTTTGCCGTCTTTCATGACCGCACCAAGATCGTTTCCTATATATTGATTATCCCTGTCGAACTGTTCGTAATTCAATCTGTACATCAAATATGCCCCTTGCCTATGATTTTACTTCTCAGATTTTGTCCTATATATTGCTTTCGCCCAGCACAGAACCTTGCAGCAGCTTAGTTTCAAATCCCTCTCTTGTATTTTTTAGCAGGTCATCGCAAAGCTTTACCTTGTCCTTTTCAAGGAGCAGCACGATAGTCGAGCCGCCGAACTCGAAATAGCCCTTTTCTTCGCCCTTTGTGACCTTAACTCCGCCCTCAGTGTGCAGGTTAGTTATCCTGCCCACCATAAGTGCACCGACCTCCATTTGAATGATATCGCCGAAATTCTCCGTTCTTATCATGCAATACTCTCTGGAGTTTTCCTTGAAAACAGGCAGATAATTGTTCACCACAGGATTAACCGTATGCAGGATACCGTTTATCTTTCTGTTATGGCTTTTTACGCCGTCTGCACAATAGCAGTAGCGGTGATAATCGTCCACTGAAAGCCTTATTATCACTGCATATCCGCCCTCATAGCGTTTTGCAAGCTTGCTGTCTCTGAGGAGAGATGCGGTATTATAGACCGCATTCTTTATTATAAAAGTGTCAGACTGCGTGATCTTATAAGCTGTGACCTTTCCGTCTGAAGGTGACACCAGCAGATTCTTGTCCTTAGTGATAAAACGTCTGCCGGGCTTTATCTTCCTTGTGAAAAAGTCATTGAACGAGCGATACATTCTTTCCTCATAATCAAACATATCAATGCCGTTGTTTTCCGCAAAGCTGAAAATAAACGGTACTGAAAATTTGCTGTCGAGTATCACTCTGGCACACTTTGAAAATATCGGACAGCCGAGAAATTTCATAAGTGCCCTGCCCATTGCCGAGCTGTAGGCAGCCGCAAGAAAGCTATCCTGAGATGTGGTCTTTTCGTATTCTCTTCCCTGTCTGTCACGGTATTTCATTTGTTATCTCTCCTTTTTGATTTATAACTTTGTAGGGGACGGCGTCCTCGACGTCCTGATTTTTTGCACCGACCTGATAAAAACTATCTAAGTTGTTTTTTATCTTAGATTATATGTTCCATTTTAAGATAGCCGATAAGAATTATCGCACCTATCGTAAAGAGTATCAGCACGCCTTTCATAGAAAGCTTTTTGACATTTATTTTCAGCACGAAAAGGATAGAAATAAGTATCATAAAGCCATGGAAAACAAATGGGAAAACATCTCTTGGAATATTATGCTTGCCCATAAAAAGCAGAGGAAGTATCATTGAAACTGTTGTAACAGGCAGTCCCTGATATTCTTTTCTGTTCTCTGTTGTGTTTCTCTGACGCTCTTCTTCCATAACGTTGAAGTAGCCAAGTCTGATAACTGCACCGAGAACTATCATAATGCTTGCAATAAGTCTGAGCGGATAAACTGAGTTGTAGTGATAGCCTATAACCGCAGGGAAAACACCAAAGCAAACAAGGTCGCAAAGTGAGTCTATCTGGATACCGAAAACCTTCTCGTGTTCAGTTCTGTTTTTCATACTTCTTGCTATCTTGCCGTCAAAAAGGTCGCAGATACCCGAAAGCAGCAGGCAGAGAAAGGCTATTGACATATGATTTTCAAAGACCTGTGTAATGCCGAACACTGATGAAATAAGACCTATGTATGTGAGTATTACCGAATAATTATAAAAACCGATCATTTTTCTTTTTTCCTCTCATTATTCTTTTCCAAAATCTTTTTTGACTTTCTGCTGCTCTTCCAAAGCGTTTTTCTTATCGTTCCTCATAACGATGAAATGTGCCACAAATGTCACCGCAGCACTCATCATAAGCAGGAAATAAAAGCTGAGTCCACGGCTCAGGAGCATTGCTGGCTTTACAAGCTCCGCTGTAAAAATGCCCATGAACATATATGTAAAGCAGCCCTCCGTTACGCCTGCCGCACCAGGCAAAGGCAGCATTTCCACTGCAACGCCTATCATTGTCTGAAGTGCGATTATTTCCAAGAATCCCGTTCCGCTCAGTCCGTAGGACTTGTACACTACCCATGTGACAGCCAGCAGGAACAGTCTCTGCACCAGTGTGATAAGAAAAATATTTATCACAGTGTGCACGTTGCTCTTTATATATTCCGAGCCGATCATGTAATTGTCGCAGATACGTTTTATCTTGTTTATATATTTTTCGTTGTTCTTTTCCTTGAGTATCCTCATGCGTGTCAGAAGATTTATGAGCTTTATGCCCATTTTTCTCGCCCACAGAGGCTTATAGAAGATAAACACAAGCCCTGCGATATAGGCGATATTCAGTATAAAGCCGATAAGCAGCAGCCACCACAGCCGACCCACATAATGCTTTATAAAGCCAAATTTGAAAAGCAGGAACGCCACCGCCAGCAGCACTTGCACAGCCTTGAAAGCTATGGTGATGATAAGCATTATCAAGGTAGAAAAGCCTATCTTTATGCCGTCCTTTTTCATATAATACATCTGAGCAGGTTGTCCGCCTGAGGCAGACGGCGTGATACAACTGAAGAAAAAGCCTATGAACGAATATTTCAAACAACGCCTGAATGGAGTTTTTACTTCAAAAAGCCTTAGCATATACTTTATTATGACCGACTCCCCTGCCACATAGCAGAACACGCAGACCGCTCCCAAAACGAGCCAGCTTTTCTTTGCAAGATGAAAGTCGGCAACTATGTCAGAAAACTCCTCGCCTCTGAACAGCAACCTCACGGTCAACCAGCCTATGACAGCTATAAAGAATATGTTAAGAACATATTTCAGGTTCTTTTTTATTTCTATCATCTCCGAATTTCAGTCTGCATACTTAGCAGGCCGTTTTTATTGTCCCACACATATATTACAGCACAAATGCCATAAAGCACAGATTTACGATTATCTGCAAAAGTGTAAATCTTATTACCACCTGAGTGTCCGACCAGCCTTTGTTCTTTCTTGCATGGTCGTGAAGAGGAGTTCTTATGCCCTCCATAAAGTTCTTTATTTTGAGGAAACGTCTGAAAGAAAGTTTCAAAAGTCCCAGTCCACCGTCAAGGATTATAACTATCGTCATAGGAATGAACGCAAAAGGAGCGGAAGTTTTCAAAAACATTATTGCAAGGAAAACGCCCAGTGCTCTTGAACCTGCGTCGCCCATGAGCATCTGGCTCGGCGAGCAGTTGAACCACAGGTATGCTGCCAAGGTCACGAACATTATCATAGGCAGCAGCATATCAGCCGCACCGCTCTTTGTTACCATAACAGTCAGCGGCAGCAAAACTGTCATGACCAGTGAGCCGCAAAGCCCGTCCACGCCGTCTGTACAGTTTGTAACATTTATAGCCGTCCACACAAGAACGCCTGCAAGGATAATGAACAAAGGTGCAGGGATTGTGAAAGTCGAATTTGTGATATAGAGCTTTACCTGTGAGCCGTTGTAGAAGTAATATGTAAATGCAATGCCAAGGGATATAACGAGGTCGATAAGACCTTTCTTCAGATTGCCCCACGGAGTTTCCGCAGCATCATCAAAATATCCGCTGAGCATGGCAGCATACACCAGCACAAGGTAAATGATGTTCTCAATGTCAAGAGGATAGAAAAGAGCCGTGCAAAGTGTAAACGAAGTCACGAAAATTATTCCCGCACCACGAGGCTTGCCCTCAGACAGTGCTCCGTTCACCGCAAAGGCTCTGCCCTGATCCTTAGGCAGGATACGTTTGAAAAATTTCAAGCTGAAAAAAGCCACCAAAAAGCTGCACAGAAGTGGCACAAGCAGTATCAGAGTTGTATTATCAGTCTTAGCCAAAAGGTTATAAAACATTGTCATCGTCCTTTTCTGTTTCAATTCATACATATACTATTATATTATACAACATAGAAGATGAAAATGCAAATATTATTATCCGTCATTTTGCACAATTTTTTCTTAAAGCTTTCTTAAAGCATAGGTCACAGGCTGTTTTCACGGCAAGTCTTGAATAACATGACCTTTTATGCTATAATGTTCTCATTAAGGAGGCATTTTTATGGCAATAAAAGACAAAGTGCTGGAACTTCTAGATGAAAACAAAGGCAAATATCTCTCAGGCGAACAGCTAGCCGATATGCTTGGCTGCACCCGTGGAGCGATATGGAAGGCTGTGAAATCCTTGCAGGAGGGCGGCTACCCTATATCTGCGGTAACAAACAAGGGCTACTCACTTGATGAAAATACTGATATACTCTCCCTTGAGGGCATAAAGAAATATCTTGACCCACATCGTCAGGGGCTTGAAATAGAGGTATACAAGAAAGTTGACTCTACAAACCTTATCCTTAAAGACTATGCCAATCAGGGTGCACCTGAGGGCAGGATAGTCATTGCAGGTATGCAGACGCAGGGCAGAGGCAGGCTTGGACGTTCTTTCTTCTCCCCTTCCGATTCAGGACTTTATATGAGCATACTTCTACGCCCTGAAATGGCTGCGTCTGACGCTGTGAAAATAACCACCGCCGCTGCGGTGTCTGTTGCCCTTGCAGTGGAAAAAGTCAGTGACCAAAAGCCTGACATAAAGTGGGTGAACGACATATACATAAATGGCAGAAAGATCTGCGGAATACTCACTGAGGCGTCGTTCAGCATGGAAAGCGGCGGCCTTGACTACGCCGTTCTCGGCATCGGCGTGAACACCTATGAGCCTGAGGGCGGTTTCCCTGAGGCAATAAGGGACATTGCAGGACCGATATTCCACGAAAGAAAAAGCGATATGCGAAACAGGATAGCTGCGGAGATAATAAACAATTTCATGCGGCTTTATGACAGCTTTGCTAAAAACAGCTTTTACCCTGAATACAGAAAGCGTCTGCTGTGGGTGGGCGAAAAGATAAACGTCATAAGGGGCGGCGAAAAAACTCCTGCCATAATGCTCGGTGCTGACGAGGACTGCCGCCTGCACGTCAGATATGAGGACGGCAGAGAGGAATATATTTCCTCAGGCGAAATAAGTATCCGCAAAGCATAATGCAGTTTCTGAAATGTTAGGTATGTCTAATGAAATAAACAAATGTGGTTTTTAATAATTAACTCAGTTTATCAATTAATGTGAACACGTCGAGCCATTGGAAAATGGCTCGATTTTTTGTGCATTGTAACTATATAATCGTTTTCGTTTATGTGGATTTCTACAAGTTAGTCAATACTTATTCCTATTATATATAACCCATGTAAATAAAAACATTATTCATTTTGTGTCATATAGTATATAATTATAGTTGACAGTATGTCTTGATTATTGATTTTGTAATCAGTTTTAACATTAATTATATGGAGGAAACTTTATGCCAAAAGAATTTGATTATTCACCGATCGACGAAATTCTTAAAAATCATGAAAAAACGGCCGTGATCGCCATATTGCAGGATATTCAGGAGATCTATCACTATCTTCCAAAGGAGATCTTCCCTTATCTTGCTAAAAAACTTGGCACCGGCGAGGCAAGAATATACAGCGTTGCGACTTTTTATGAGAACTTTTCTCTTGAACCAAAGGGCAAATACGTTATAAAATGCTGTGACGGAACTGCCTGTCATGTAAGAAAATCCATTCCTATTCTCGAATATCTCAGAGGCGAGCTTGGTCTTAGTGAGAAGAAAACCACCACTGACGACCTGATGTTTACGGTGGAAACTGTTTCATGTCTTGGTGCTTGCGGACTTGCACCTGTTCTCACTGTGAACGACGTTGTTCACCCTGAGATGAACCCTGACAAGGCTGCGGCTTTGCTCAAAGAACTGAGAGAAAAGGAGGCTGAATAATATGCTGCTGAAAACTAAATATGACCTTGACAACGCCCGTGAACAGTATGGCAATTTGGTAGACAAGCAGGCAAGAAAAGTGCTTGTCTGTGCAGGAACAGGCTGTGTCGCAGGCGGTTCGCTGAACATATATCAGAAACTTATCGAAACTATCTCTGCAAAGGGACTGGAGTGCGTTGTCGCACTTGCTGACGAGCCACACGATGATGATGTCCACGAGGGTGCAGTTGGCGTAAAAAGGAGCGGCTGCCACGGTTTCTGCGAAATGGGTCCACTGGTGAGGATAGAACCTGAGGGTTGGCTCTATACAAAGGTAAAGCTTGATGACGTTGACGAGATAGTTGAAAAGACTATTTGCGGCGGCGAGTGTGTTGAAAGGCTCTGCTACAAGAAAAACGGCGAGATATACCGTCAGCAGTCAGAGATACCATTCTATAAAATGCAGCAGCGTATCGTTCTTGAGCACTGCGGTCACATTGACGCTACTTCTATAAAGGAATATCTTGCTATCGGCGGATACAGAGCTTTTGAAAAGGCTTTGCTTGATATGTCACCTGAAGATATCCTCAACGAAATGACAGAATCCAATCTCCGTGGAAGAGGCGGCGGAGGATTCCCACTTGGCAGAAAGTGGACTAGCGTTGCAAAGCAGAAAAGCCCTACAAAATACATAGTCTGCAACGGTGACGAGGGCGACCCTGGTGCATTCATGGATCGTTCAATCATGGAGGGCGACCCTCACAGACTTCTTGAGGGCATGATGATAGCCGGTATCGCCACTGGCTCAAAAGAGGGATATATCTACGTTCGTGCGGAATATCCTCTTGCAGTGTCACGTCTGAAAGGTGCTATCGCTGTCTCTTATACACATCTCCGAGCCCACGAGACTAAGGCGAATCTC
>UQAR01000047.1 GCA_900539095.1 uncultured Ruminococcus sp. | reverse complement strand
ATCTACACCGTCTAATTCGTCGGCAGCGTCAGATGTGTATAAGAGACAGGTTTATTATAGACCCATTTAGCCGGATACAATATCATACTTTTATTACTGATTTATAAGAGTAAGAATAGATATTAAGAATACTTGGGGATAAAGGGGAAGACCTACAGCTCTAAGCTGTTCATTTTTTTCAAGAATACTTATCCTTATATATATCGCACAAAATTACGCACAGCTATCAATGTGAATATATTTGCATTTCACTTTGCCAGTCGTAAAGCAATAAAGATACTTTTAAATGGAAATTATTAGAGTACACATATTATAAAAAGAATAAAACCGCAAGTTCAAGCCGTTTTTTGAATCAACAGCATAAAACTTGCGGTTTTTAGTTTAGAAATAAATTTCAATGTATTTATAAGGAAATGAGCAGTATTTGATTTAGCATTCAATTCAGCTCAACATAAAGTATGAACGAGATTCATATTTTAACCACGGATAAAAGCAAACTTATCCGTTCGCCACTTAGCGCAGGACGGGATCCATATAGTGTAGTGTAAACTTCATCAAGGATTTTTTGGTATCTAATTATACTTGCTTTCACACGGTCACTATATGCTGAATATGATTTATCGTTTGGCTTGATCAATTTCACAAAAGCTTCAAGCCAATCTTTAAGAGTGATAATGTCATCTTTGATACGTTTAGCATAGTTATTATTGAAAACGAACTGATCGCATCTTTTTAATGCCATAACAAAAAAGCGATGATTATTTTCAAAGTTGTTATTACCTTCAACGCCACAAGTACCGATATGACACGCTCTCAAAAGATCCCGAAGTATGCGGCTCTTCTTCAAACGCTCCAAACTCTCTTGTTCCTCTTCCGAAAGACTGTTCATATCATAAACGAACAGCCTATGCTCTTGCTTTACATTATCCTGCGAAACTGCTTTTTCTTCTTTAACTATCGTGTGTTCAGACGGGATGACCCTTATTTCACGTCCTAGCGGTTCCCATACGTTGCGTCTTAGTTCAGTACCTATTTGGCTTTTACCATATGTCTCAGTTGAAGTGCCGTACCAATCAACAAGTGTATCACGGCCAATGCGGTTGCTTTCCGAACGCTCTCTGATGAGAAAATGCCATACTCCCAGCAGAAAACAGTCTGCGGTAAAGTTAAACTGTTTATCGACCATTTTTCTTTTGCTCGTACTTTTGCCGTTCCCGAAAATGTAAAACTCTGTATCGTCGGCAATGTCATTATCATCTCTTATCGCTCTGAGCAGTTCGTCGACCATTTGCCTGCATTTATTTTCATCAATGCAGTACAGAACAAATTCAGTCATAAACACAAGTGCTGTCGGCTTATCGGACTGTACATCTCTTATAAATGCCGCTTTTATCTCATCTTTTTCCGTCATAAGGAATTTAAAATTAAAGAGTTCCTTTTTGCAATTTATCAGATTGCTGTTTAAGCTCTTCAATGTATCTGATCGCTCATTATCATCAGTATACCATTTCAAAGTAAGCGCAGAAATAAAATACTTGAAGATAGTTGTCGAAATCACAGTATTATTTGCTCCTAAAAATCTTTTTTCTGCTATGCTCTTATCTTTTCTAGTATACCTTGACAAGAGTTTCAAAAAGATACCTAGAGAAAGATACGAACTTTTCTGAGTTTCTTCCATTTTAATGTTTCCTCCTTTTCAACATAAATCAGCGCATATGTACAAATAGCATAAAAATCAGTTGGAAATTTTGTAGGCGTCTACTTGCCGTTAACCCGTTAACCTCTTTGCGTTAACGGTTCTTGTTATGATAAACTCTAAACAGACAGATGATCTTATAGAGGTAAAGCATAACAAAAATACTATCTGTCAGCAGTTTTATAGTGCTTCTATTATATCACTTATTTACAGATATTTCAACTGTTACTTACTTAAAAGGAGGGTTTCTTATGAAAACTTTACTACTAAAACCAAAAATTCCGCAGGAGTATATACTAAAAGACGGCTGTTATTACAACTCAAAAGGCAAAATCACAGAATGGTCGATAACGCAATTAGAGTTTTATTCCACTATCAATACCCAGCACATTTGTACTAAGTACGTCAGATTTCACATCAAGCTAGCTGAGCAGGATAAGACGTATAGTTTCGATTGCCCATTAGCGCTTGCGATAGAAGGAAAGGCTTTAGACATATTTTTTGATCATCAAATATATGCACTTTGCAGCGACAATCTGTTTTCAAAATTCATATCGTCGGTAGTAAAACTGAGCGTATTCGGTCAAACGCCTGAGGAAAATTACTCCATAGATCAAGGCTACTTGAAACTGCAAAACGGCAAGATCGTTTTTGGCTTAGGCAACGAGGTCGTCAACGCTTCCGACGAAGACCCTGTTATCTCTGAAAGCACTATAAGGCTAAAGAAAAGCGATAACAGCGGCGACTTTACTTTATATCTCGACAAACTGATAAATTCATCATCGTTCCCGCCGGCGGCATTCATAGCGTCCTTAGTCGCTTATGTCAAGCCGATGTTCGAGAACGAGCTGGACGAATACGGTTTTACCATATACATTTACGCCGATTCAGGTCTTGGCAAGACGGAATTTTCAAAACTGCTCAGCGATATTTTTGAAGATCACGACAACATCGTTTCATTATCAAGCGACAAATATGCAATCAAGAAAGCTGCAAAACTGAAAGATTCATTGATAGTTATCGACGACTTGAATCGCACAGTTTCATCGAGAATAAGAAATTCCAACGAAGCAAAGCTCTGCGATTTTATCCAAATGAATCAAAGCAGCGGAAACTGCCATTACAAAGACATCAAGGTGAAACTTGACAACATCGCTATCGTTACAGCAGAATATGTCATAAAAAACAACAGCACCATAAACAGGTGTTTGTTAGTTCATCTTGAAAATGCCTTTGACAGCGATGAACTTACCATACTGAAAAAAGAACACGGAAAGTATATTGCATTTCTTAAAGACTTCATCTTGTGGTCGTGCCTGAATTATGAAAAAATATCCGGTGAAGCGGCGTATTACAAAAGCAAGAACGATAATAGCAATATCCACGCTGAAAATAGCGGCAAGCTCAAGCGGATAATGCGTACTTATCAGATACTTTGTATCACGCTTGATATTTTTAAACGCTACCTCAAAGAACAGCACGATCTTACAGACGAGCATATCAAAGACTTATCCAACATATGCAAGACCTCGATAGAAATCTGTATCAACGATACGATAGACCATTGTTTGACTGATGATAATAAGATCGGCAGAGAATTTATTGACGAGATACTTTGCGGCATATATCAAGAGGACATTGTGTCCGCCGATTTTGCCGAATATTCCAAAGAAGCGAAAAAAGCAAGGAAATACAAATATCTGCAACGATACATCTTTTATTTTGACGGTGCTTACCTTTGCGTTGAAGCTGATGTTTTGACAAATTGGCTGAAAACCAGATTAGAGCTTGAGGTAGTACCCAGCAAACAAAAAGTATCGGCGCAGCTAAGATATTACGGTCTGCTCAAAGTTATCGGCGGCGAGTACACATCTACTATTTCAGAGGACAAGAGCAGAAAGTATTATCAGCTATACTTGCAGAGATTGAAAGAATGTCAGGCCGAGATCGCCAATATATCGGCAGACGAAGTGCATTATGGCTGGGACGATACGTCAAGATCTTCTGATTATGGCAGTTGGGGCGATAACTCGGACGACTGTTTTGAAGACATAGACGACCAAGAAACATACGAGCTCCATACTAACCGTAGTTTTCTAAAGAATAGAAAGAAAGTCGAACAACGCCCATAAAAAGGAGCAAAGTCTTATTTTACACTAATACATTATTTTCAAGATACCAAGGAGGTAAACTATTATGGATATTGTCAGAGAAAGGGAACTCAACGTCCCTATATTTCAAAAGCAAAACCTCACTATCGAGGAAGCCGCCGTTTATTCAAACATCGGTCAGCACAAGCTGAGAGAACTCACGGCAGACGAACGCTGTCCGTTCGTTTTGTGGGTGGGGAACAAAAGGCTTATAAAGCGCAGGCAGTTTGACGAGTATATGGCGAGAGCTTATTCTATCTGAATCATATAACCAAAGCTGAATTTCAGAAGTGTTTAGAAACTCATTTTTTACAAGGAGGAAATAGTAATGCAGAATAAAGTCAGATATTCAAAAGGAAAGAGACTTAAAAAAGGCGAATCTGAGCTGGCAAACGGCACTTACAGATACCGTTATCAATCACGCAACGGAAAACGAGTTTATATTTATGCGAAAACGTTGGACGAGCTTCGTCAAAAAGAGGAGACGATTGAAACTAACAAAGCTTATGGTATCCGAGTGGACTCTATGAATACGACTCTCGACCAACTGGCAGACTCGTGGTTCTCGCTCAAAAAAGGACTTAAAGAAAATACTTATCAGAATTATCTCTATATGTACAATACTTTTGTCCGTGACGAGCTGGGCGGATACAAGATAATGAGCATACGCTATGCGGATATACTCGGTTTCTACAACGAGCTTGTCGAGGTAAAAGGGCTAAAGCCTAACACCGTAGATAATATCCATACAGTAGTTCATCAGGTGCTTGACTTTGCCGTGCAAAATAATTTTCTGATGAACAATCCCTCTGACAATGCACTAAGGCACCTAAAACTTGAGAGCAAACAACATACAGAAAAACGTATCTCGCTCACTCTTGCAGAACAACAGTTATTCATCGACTATATGTTAAAGCACCCTCAATGTAATCATTGGTATCCCATCTTCTACATAATGCTGAACACAGGAATGCGTGTGGGTGAGATAACAGGGCTGCGCTGGCAGGATGTTGATCTTGAGAATAATTTGATAACTGTTGACCACACCTTAGTCTACTTCAACCATAGTGAGAACGGCTGTCATTACAATATCCATACACCGAAAACCCGTTCAGGTGAAAGAACTATACCTATGCTTTCAGGAGTAAAGGCTGCTTTTGAGCAAGAGCGAAAGTTCCAGCAGGAAGCAGGGATAAAATGCGATGTTGTCATCGACGGTTACAGCGACTTTATTTTCACAAATCGCTATGGGAACGTGCATAATCAAAGCACGCTAAATCGTGCATTAAAAAGAATGATAGCCGACTGCAACCGTGAGCAGCTTGCGAATAATCCAAAGAATGCCGATGTCACGCTCCTGCCGAATTTCAGTTGTCATATTCTACGCCACACCTTCGCAACACGTCTTTGTGAGTCGGGAGTAAACATCAAGGTCATACAAGATGTTTTAGGTCACGCAGATTTTGATACGACGATGAACGTCTACACCGACGCCACAAAGGATTTCAAGCTGCAGGAATTTAGAGAGTTAGATAGGCTTATCTCTAATGGCGGCAGTTCTGGAAAGTCAGAGGAGTGATAGAAAAATACCGATACGATCTATTTTTGATTCGTATCGGTATTTTTTTCTGAAATTTTTGTGTGTCAAAAACAATGTTTTATAAATGATTATGTGCCGTTTTATAAAAGATCTTATTCTCGATTACCTTTTCTATTGGTGCAGGAATTCTCTTTATACTCCTTAAAGATTCAATAGCTACTTTCTTTATGCTTAATCTTGTTGCTCTGTTGATTGCGGTTGAAGCCTCTACTTCTGATTTTGAACTTTCGATAAGACTTTCCATAAAATTCTGATAAGAACAGATATATTCCTGTCTTAAACCTTCGCTTATATTAATAGCTACATAATTTTGAAAGTTCAATATATTTTTCCCATCTATATTACTTTGTAAAACTATTAGTTCATTTTCTCCACTATATCTCCATTTTATTCGTTTTCCAAGTTTCTCTTTAAAGTCAATAAATTCCTTATCGCTATAGTACCATGCTACACCATCTACACCCTCAACCTTACGAGAATATCCAAATTCATTTGGACCATCGGTATATCCAACCGCATAAATTGAGCAGTATTCCCTTGAATCATGATGAAGATATGAGAATTCGTTTATGATCTCTTGGGCACCTACTGAAGTTGGTCTAACAAAAAGTAAAATAATAATATGATTCTCATTCAATTCTCTTTCCTGACGTTCGATCTGCTCATATGTATTTACTGCATACATTATTTTTCCTCCTTATCAAATCAAAATAACAGCACTTTTATCACAGACGGTTTACCTTAGAACAATTATATCATTTTTTTACAAATAAATCAATAGCTCGACCATATCTTCATAAAAAATCACCGATACAGCTCCAAGCCATATCGGTGATAACTTATCATATCTTTACGCTGCACCTCATTAAAATGGTGCATATTTGGTGCATTGGTGCAAAATAATGTGACCTTAATGCCCCGAAAACCCTGTAATTACGGTGCTTTCTTACTCCAACGTCTTCATCGTAGGGAACAACAGCACATCTCTAATAGCCGGTGAGTTAGTCAGCAGCATAACAAGTCTGTCAATGCCGTAACCAATACCGCCTGTAGGTGGCATACCTATCTCCAAAGCCCTCAGGAAGTCCTCGTCTGTGTGGTTCGCCTCTTCGTCACCCTGCTTTAATGCCTCTTCCTGTGCCGCAAATCTCTCACGCTGATCTATTGGATCGTTCAGCTCTGAATATGCGTTGCACATCTCTCTGCCTGTGATGAAAAGCTCGAATCTCTCTACATAATCAGGATTTTCAGGCTTTTTCTTTGTGAGCGGAGATATCTCGATAGGGTGATCCATTATGAATGTCGGCTGTATAAGATGCTCCTCAACATATTCCTCAAAGAACAAGTTGAGTATGTCGCCCCTC
Organism: uncultured Ruminococcus sp.; assembly: GCA_900539095.1. GTDB lineage: Bacteria > Bacillota > Clostridia > Oscillospirales > Ruminococcaceae > Hominimerdicola. The sequence goes on along the minus strand of UQAR01000047.1, from coordinate 11,302 downwards.
TTGTGCCTTGCCTCGTATTCAATGTGATGCTCGTCTGCAAGTGCCTTTGCCTCTTCTGTTGTGGCTACCTGTGAGAAATCAACTCCCGAATACTTCTTTACTGCGTCGATCATCGTCATTCTCTCAAAAGGCTTGCCAAGATCTATCATTACATCACCGTAAGGTACACAAGTCGTGCCGCATACCTCTTGTGCAACGTGCCTGAACATATTCTCCGTCAGATCCATCATGCCGTAGTAATCTGTGTATGCCTGATAAAGCTCCATAAGAGTGAACTCAGGATTGTGCCTTGCGTCTACACCCTCGTTTCTGAATACTCTGCCGATCTCGTATACTCTCTCAAGTCCGCCAACAATAAGCCTCTTCAAATAAAGCTCAAGAGAAATTCTCAGCTTAACGTCCTCGTCAAGTGCGTTGTAGTGTGTCTCAAATGGCCTTGCAGCAGCTCCGCCTGCATTTGATACCAGCATCGGAGTCTCAACTTCCATAAAGCCCTGTCCGTCAAGATATCTTCTGATAGATGATATTATCTGTGACCTCTTTATAAATGTGTCCTTTACCTCAGGATTGCATATAAGGTCTGTGTATCTCTGTCTGTATCTTGTGTCCTGATCTTTCAGACCATGCCACTTCTCAGGCAGCGGCAAAAGTGACTTCGAGAGAAGTGTGAACTTATGTGCATGAATGGATATCTCACCCATTTTTGTCCTGAATACAAAGCCCTCAACACCAACGATATCGCCAATGTCGCCCTTCTTGTAATCGTCAAATTCTTCCTTGCCGATCTCGTTCATTCTCAGATATACCTGAACCTTGTCAGTCTTATCTCTCAGATCGAAAAAACTTGCCTTGCCCATAAGACGTCTTGACATTACTCTGCCTGCAACGCTAACTGTTATGCGGTTCGCCTCAAGGAGCTCCTTGAGCTTTTCTTCGTCTTCGCCTGCCTGTGACTTCAGCTCAGCCTCAAGCTTTTCATACTGTGCCTTTGCGTCAGCACAGCTTGCAGTAACATCATACTTTGTTATCTCAAATGGATTCTTGCCCTTGGCTTTCAGTTCCTCCAGCTTGTCTATTCTTATCTTCTTTAAGCTGTTTATGTCCTCCTGAGTAAGCTCTTCCTCAGGAGCGTTTGTGCGGTTTTCCTCGCTCATTTATATTTTCCTTTCCTCTTTTATGTGGATAATTTACTTTGAGATGTCAAGAACCTCGAATTTCAGCAGACCGGCAGGTGTCTCAGCCTCGAAAACATCGCCCACCTTGTGCTTGAGGGCTGCCTTGCCGATAGGTGACTCGTCAGAGATCTTGCCGTTGTCAGGGTCAGACTCAGTTGAACCTACTATCTGAAGATCTTCGATCTCGTCAAGCTCAATGTCCTTTATCTTGATGATAGAACCAACGCCTATCTCGTTTACAGAGATATCATCATCTTCAACGACTGTAGCGTTTGAGATGAGAAGTTCCAGTTCGTTTATCCTTGACTCAAGGATAGCCTGCTCGTTCTTAGCCTCGTCATACTCAGCGTTCTCAGAAAGGTCGCCGAAAGAACGTGCCTCTTTAAGTTTCTGAGCGACTTCACGTCTTTTTACTGTAATGAGGTATTCAAGTTCCTCCTGCAATTTAGCATAACCTGCTTTTGAAACAGTCTTAGAAATAGCTGCCATAATTAAACACTCCTATATCAATATATTTTATGCGGGTACTATCAACTTAATATTATACACGATTTGCCCCCTTTTGTCAAGGTCGAAAAAGGCTGCAAAAGGGCTTTTTTGCACCTTCGGATAGCTTGTGCGATTTTGCAGTTTGCACAAAAATTCACCTTAAAAAGCTTGTTAGGATATTGAAAATAATGATACTATGCTTTATAATTATTTTAAGAAAACAAAACAGAAAACCATAGGAGGTCATAAAATGCCAAACCCTATATTGCCTGCATGGGAGTATATCCCTGACGGTGAGCCGAGAGTTTTCGGCGACCGTGTGTATCTTTACGGCTCACATGATAGAGCCGCACAAAGCGACTTTTGCGACTATAAGCTGAAAGTGTGGTCAGCACCCCTTGACGACCTTAACAACTGGGTCTGCCACGGACACAGCTTTCATACCCGTGATGACCGTGACCATAAGTCCGATACGGAAGACCTTACAGACCATAAACTTTTCGCACCTGACGTTATAGAAAAGGACGGAAAGTATTACCTCTATGCCTATATAGTCGGCTCAAAAGGCGTTGTGGGCGTGTCGGATAGACCCGAAGGACCATTCAAGCTGCTTTCGCAGTATAAGTATGACCCTGCGGATGCTGGCGATGACGGCATCTATAATGACGCAGGCGTGCTTGTTGATGACGACGGCAGAGTGTATATCTATTACGGCTTTACTGAATCCAACTTCAATGAGATAGACCCTGCGGATATGTATACGATCAAAAAAGGCAGCTATAAAAGGGCAGTCATTGACGACAGCGACAACGCTCCTCAGGAGCAGCGTTTCTTTGAGGCAAGCTCCCCACGAAAAATAGGGGATACATACTATCTCATATATTCCCCGTGCGTTGGCAGCAGGCTTGCCTACGCCACCTCAGATAAACCACAAGGTCCGTTCAAATACCGTGGATATATAATTGACAACGGCGTGGATTTCCCAGGTGGAAATGACCACGGCTCAGTGTGCAACATAAACGGTCAGTGGTATATCTTCTATCACAGAATGACAAACAATACCATAATGTCAAGACGTGCCTGCGTCGAGAAAATAGAGATACTTCCTGACGGAACGATACCGCCAGTGGAAATGACATCTCTGGGATTTGAAGAGAGCCTTGACCCTTTCAAGCCTTATCCTGCGGATATCGCCTGCGTGCTGAAAGGCGGCTGTTTTATCACCGAAAAGGATATCTTCACGAGAAGTATCGTGAACATCACCGAGGGCAATGTTATCGGCTATAAGTATTTTGACTTTGGCGAGGACTTTTCCTCAAAGACCATGAAGATAGCCCTTAAAGTCAGGGGCATGGGCACTGTCACAAAGGTTGCAGTCTATGCCGACAGCTATGAGAACGGCGAGCCTATAGGCTATGTTGATATCGGCACAGGCGACGGAGTTTACACAGGAGTAGTCAAGTCACTCACAGGCAGACATTCTATCTACTTCGTGCCCACAGCTTTTTCAGATGAACTTGCCGATTGGATAGCAGGTTATTTCAAAACCAAGCCGCTTTTTGAACTTGAAGAATTTGTATTTATGAAATAGGAGGAAATGACATGGAAAAGTTTAGGCTTATCCCACTTCTTACCGCAGCGGTCATGGGTTGCACAGCACTGCTTGCAGGCTGCGGAAAGGGAAGTGACAGCTCTTCATCTAAGGCAGAGGAGGGCATAAAGACCTCTGATGACGGCAGCATAAATAAAGACCTCACCGCAACAGAACTTGCAAGACTTCTCGGCAACGGCACAAACCTCGGCAACACAATGGAGGCATACGGTCATAAAAGCTATTCTGCCGACACCGACCCTGAAAGCTTTGAAACTTTCTGGGGTCAGCCTGTCACAACGGAAGAGATGATAAAGGGCATGAAAGCAAGCGGCTTTGACTCTCTCCGTGTGCCTGTGGCATGGACAAATGCAATGGAGTATGAAAAAGGCGATTACACCATAAACGAAGCCTATCTCGACAGAGTGGAGGAGATAATAAACTACGCTTTGGATAATGATATGTATGTTATCATCAATGACCACTGGGACGGCAGCTGGTGGGGAATGTTCGGCTCTTCTGAGCAGAGTGACGTTGACAAGGCATTTGAAATGTATAAGTCCATGTGGACGCAGATAGCGAACAGATATAAAAAATACTCCGACAGACTTATATTTGAGGGTGCAAACGAAGAACTTGGTGACAGACTCAATGACACAGACGTGTGCAAAAACTCAGGCTCGCTTTCAAAAGCCGAGTGCTATGAAATGGCCAACAAGATAAATCAGACCTTTGTTGACACTGTCCGTGCAACAGGCGGCAACAACGAGCAGCGTTTTCTTCTTATCGCAGGCTACAATACCGATATCACAATGACCTGCTCAGACAAGTTCCAAATGCCAACTGATACCGCAAAGGATAAGCTTTTGCTTTCCGTCCACTACTATACACCTTGGGACTATTGCGGAACAAAGGGCCGTTCCTATTGGGGCACAAAGGCTGACTATGAAGAGCAGAACAGACTTTTCAAGAACATGACAAAGTATTCCGAGCAGGGCTATGGCATAATAATAGGCGAGTATGCAGTGCTTACAAACGACGGTGACCTAAAGAAAGGCACTGACAAGTTTATTGACAACCTCCTTGACAACTGTGACGCCTACGGCTTTGCACCATTCCTTTGGGATTGCAGTGATTTCTTCTCACGTTCAGAGCTTAAAATGCGTGATGAAACTGTGGCAAAGATATTTGATGAAAGACGCCGTGATAACCAGTCCTCTATGACAATGGAAGAGGAAAGAGCCACTGCTGTAAAGAAACTTGATGAAACTCTTTCGGCTGCACCTGAAAAGCTAACAGATGATACCGCACCGCAGGCTGACGAGAACACAGCGGTGGCATGGATAATGTATCAGAGTGCAGATTTTTCCGTATGCTACAGCGTTGGTGACGAGTATGACCCGGTTTCAAAGAGCGACGGAGTTATCGCAGAAAACGCAGTTATAGACGGTGAGGGAACTTACACAGTAAGCCTTGATATGTCATCAAACAACGCCAACGGTATCGCATTCTCGGCTCTGGGTATCGCAAACGGCGAAAAGCTTTATCCCGGATATATCGTTACCCTTGACGAGATAAAGATAAACGGCGAGGCAGTCGATACTACCGCAGAGGGCTATACGACCTCTGACGACCAGCTTTGCACAAGAGTGAACCTTGTGAACCAGTGGGTATCCGCACCGCCTGAGGACGCAAGGATAGCAGGCGGTGACCTTTCAAAAGCAGCACCGACTATCCTCGATTATGCAGGAAAAATAAACACCCTTGAAATAACTTTCACATACGCTCCTGCGGCATAAATTAAGCAATATAAAAACGGCAGTTCAGCATCAAGCTGTTCTGCCGTTTTAGTTTGCGTAAATACGTTATTAGTAATTTATGGGCGACCTGAGGTCGCCCACTGATATCATACTTTTGCGATAGACTGCGGGCGAACAGTGTTCGCCCCTACAAATGATCGACATATTTTACGAGATATCAGAACTGCGAATTTGTCCAGTCCACGATAGTTTGGATAGATTTTTCACGTTTATCTATGAATGCCCTTATGCAGTCAGAAGATGCGTAATCCCCGTGAAGAGCCTCATCAGCCGAGCCTGTTTCAGGATATCTCTCAAAAAACTGCTCATAAAGAGGGGAGTAAACGCTTTCAAACTCAGCAAGCTTTTCAAGTGCTTTATCTTTCTCGAAAGTGCCCTCCGACATTTTCAAGAGCCTGTCATTGAAATCGTTCCTGAAATCTTCGTTTGACATAAGATAAGCAAAACTCAGCACCGCAGGATTTTTCGTGTCCGTGTCAAGCAGTCCCTTAGGCTTGTAGTTATCCTCTTTCATTGTGTTGGTCCAAGCGTCGCTCTCACCGCTCACTCCGCCGAACTCAACGTCATAGAACATGAAACGCCACCTGCCGTCTGCATATTCATTGGAACTGTCTGTGTTCTGAACTTTCCACATTGACCAGTTCTTGCCCGGCCAGTCCCACTTGTTGTTTATCCAAACCTCTGCAAGAAAATAATCTCTCACGCTGTCCGTGTCAACAAGCTTTGAGAACTCATCGTAGTCCGCCTGTGAAGAAAGGTCTTTGTGTGAATTGAAGAAGTCTGTAAGCTCCTTGAAGAAATATCCCTCGTCAGTTTCCCCCTCAGGCAGTTTTCCCTCATCAAGCTTGTAACCGCTGTCATAAGTCTCAGCATCGCCTTTGTATACCACTACATCATCTTTGTTCACGCCGTAATGACTTTCAAAATAGCGGTCAGAATAGTCCTCCTCCAGCACATAAAGTCCCCAGTATTCGCCGTTTAGATAAACCACACATGGACGTGACGCCTTTGTGGAGCAGTCAAGCTCTTTCATAAGGCTCTGCCAGTAGGTATCATTGAATTTCGCTGTAAAAGCACAGTTTCCTCCAGCACGGAGCGTCAGCGTTTTATAGCTGTCGATGGCCTCGCCTGCCGTGTTTTTCAGTCCGTCAAATACCTCGTAGTCAAACTTCTTTTCGCCGTATTTCTTTCGTGCATAAAGCCTGAATCCCTTTTGCAGGTCAGAGCGTGAATAGTTTCCCTGTATCCTTATTCCGCAGTCCTGTGACAAAGCGTTCGTCACATTACCCTCCGCAGATATCTCGTCAAGCTCCACATGACAGTCACGTTCCCATTCCTTGCCACGCTGTTTGTAGTTTGCGTCAAGCTGTCTTGCAGTTTCACCCTCGATGTTCTCACCGCTCTTTTTGTAGTCCTCCAGTGCCTTGTCAAAAATATCGCCCTTGACGTAAATTCCCCTGCGGTTGTCGAAAAGATCGCTATAGTCCATTGTGATGTTCACCACCGCAAGGTCATGCCCAGCCGCCTCGCAGCTTTCTTTCAGTCCCTTTATGTGATCTTCGGCACTGCCTATGTAAAAGCTTTTTGAAAATCCCTTTGAAACACTGCCGTCGCTTTTTTCGCTTGCCGCCCTTATAACAGTGCACTTGTCTACCGCATTGTCAGCAGGGGCTTTCGCCATGCACCAAAAATCCCCATCACCAACGCTGAACTCATTGAAATTGCCTGATATCATCTCAGTTGGTACTGCTGAAACAACGTTTGGGTCGTTGCTCCTGTCCTTTATCTCGATAGGTGCGGTGTATTCTATCCTTGTGGCAGAAGTATGCGGGTCTGTGCCGTCGGTGGTGTAGTATATCTTATCCCCCTCGTTTGCAGAGAGTTCAAGGCTGAAACCGCTTTCATAAAAACCGCTCTCCTGTGAGAACTCTACCACGCTGTCATTGATAACAAGGTCAGGCTTGTCTGTTTCAGGCTCAGTGGTGGTGCTATCATAGTCTGAAACGCTGCTGTCTGCCTTGCTTGAGCTACCAGCCGCCTTTGATGAAACCTGCGAGCTGTCCCCACCTTTTGAACAGCCTGTCAGCATAAGCACTGCGATCATGAGGCATAGTATCTTTCTTGTGTTCATATATTTCCTGCTTTCTGTTTTGTGTAAACGTTTTACCATATCTCTATGATTGTACCATAACAAAGCCGTGAAAGCAATAGAAATGTCGCATTTTCGGCATTTGCCACTGTTTAGGCACTGCCTGTTTGTCTATTCTGATATAAAAAAGCGTCGGATAAAACTACCCGACGCCGTGTGTATTGTATTTAGTTGTTACTTGTTTTTGTTATAGATTATCATAAGTCCCTTGAGCAGCAACTCGTCATCAATGACGATGTCACGCTTGCAGTATGGCACTATTATCTTTGCCACGCCGCCAGTGGAAACCACCGTGCATTTTTCTCCAAGCTCGTTTTCTATCCTCTCGATAACTCCGTCAATGCTTGCAGCGTTGCTGTGGATTATACCGCTCTTCATGCAGTCGATAGTGTTCGTGCCTATGACCTTTTTAGGCGGCACAAGGCTGATAAAAGGCAGCTGTGAGGCTTTTCCTGACAGAGAGTCAAGGGAAGTCCTCAGTCCCGGTATTATCATTCCGCCAATAAAATTCTTTTCCTTGTCGATCACCGATACGGTGGTCGCAGTGCCCATGTCTATCATTATAATAGGTACAGGATAAAGATTTATCGCCGCAACTGCGTCAGCAACTCTGTCGCTGCCAAGCTGGGCCGGATTGTCAAGGTTTATTTTAAGTCCCGTTTTTATTCCCGGTCCTACCACCATGATACGCTTTTTTATGAGCCTCTCCATAGCCTCTTTCATAGTAAGCGTAACAGAAGGCACAACGGACGAGATTATACCGCCCTTGAAGTCGTTCATGTCTATGGAATGTATCTCAAGAATGTTCTTGAGCATTATTGCATATTCAAGTGCCGTGGACTGCTGATTTGTAGAAAGTCTTTCAACAAAAAGTATCCTGTCGCTTTCAAAACAACCCATGACTATGTTTGTGTTTCCTATATCGACTGCTAAAACCATTTGTATGTTATCCTTTCGGTGGTATTATGCCTGTGCTTTACTTTTGTTAGGTATGAACTTTGCTTTGTAGAGTGCAGCACCTACAGTACCTGTAACAAATGTGCATACAGCCATTTCGACCAAAGCGTTTATGCCTACAAAGGTGCAGATGAATACTATGATATTCTTTCCGCCCATAAGCTCTTTTACATAATCGGTGTTGCCGAAAAGCAAAACAAGTGCACTCATAAAGAACGCAGTGTTCAAAAACGCAGTAAAAAAGCCCGTAACAGCATATGAAACATAATTGTTTGTTACCTTGCTCATGCCTTTTGCAATAAATCCTACGATAATGCCGTCAAGAAGTCTTGGTACAAATCGCTGAACGAAAGCCAAAATAGGGTTTATCGATACTAAAACTGCACCCATTCCGCTTGGTACGCCAATTCCGAAACACTGCAAAAAACTGAGTAGTCCGAATATTCCGCCAATGACCGCACTTCCCACAGGACCTACCGTTACAGCCGCTATCGCAATAGGAATTACATTAAGGGTAATTACCAGCGGTCCGATCGGTATAGAACCGATAGGGGTAAATGAGAAGATCATTGTAAGAGCTGTCATCAAACCCAGTATCACCAATGATTTCGTGTTGACCTTTGTTTTCATATTAAATTTCCTCCTTGTTATTATTCCTCCATCGTGGGAGGATACAATACAATACCAATATATTATAGCATATTTTTTCGCATATTTCCATAGCTTACGCAAATTTTTTATGAATTTTTTTATCTTCATAAACAGGAATATCTTCACACTCATAAATGTATAATTTATTAACAAAAGAAAACGAAATAAGCACCACAAAATTCCATATAGTGCAAACAAAATCGTGATTTTTCATGTAATTGTGATATTTTTTACACCTGTTTTACACATTCATATGTACATTTAGCTGTATGCACTAACAGATATACGCTATGTAAAAGTTAATAATTAATAGAATGTTCATAGATTATGTTAGAATAGTTCATTGACATTTTGTATAATTAAAAGCAAGCAAAGAGAGAATTTGTGTGAGATTTACACAAACCTCTTTGGATTACATTATTACATTACATATAGGAGGAATTAGAAATGAGATTTACATTACCAAGAGACCTTTATCACGGAAAGGGAGCACTGGAGAACCTGAAAACACTGAAAGGTAAGAAAGCTATCATCGTAGTCGGCGGCGGCTCAATGAAGAGAAACGGTTTTCTCCAGAAAGCTGAGGATTATCTGAAAGAGGCTGGTATGGAAGTTAAGCTTCTTGAGGGCGTAGAGCCAGACCCTTCTGTAACAACAGTTATGAACGGTGCAAAAGTCATGCTCGAATTTGAGCCTGATTGGATCGTAGCAATGGGCGGCGGTTCACCTATCGACGCTGCAAAGGCTATGTGGATCAAGTATGAGTATCCTGACTGCACATTTGAAGATATGTGTAAGGTATTCGGTATCCCTGAGTTGAGAAAGAAAGCACACTTCTGTGCAATTTCTTCAACATCAGGCACAGCTACTGAGGTAACAGCATTCTCTATCATCACAGATTATGACAAGGGTATCAAGTATCCTATCGCTGACTTTGAGATCACACCGGATGTAGCTATCGTTGACCCTGACCTTGCAGAAACAATGCCACAGAAACTGACAGCTCATACAGGTATGGACGCTTTGACACACGCTATCGAGGCTTATGTTTCAACAGCTAACTGTGCATATACAGATCCACTTGCTATCCACGCTATCGAAATGATCCAGAAGAATCTCATTGATTCTTACAACGGCGATATGGGTGCAAGAGACAGAATGCATGACGCTCAGTGTCTTGCAGGTATGGCATTCTCAAACGCTCTGCTTGGTATCGTTCACTCAATGGCTCATAAGACAGGTGCTGCTTTTGCTGATTACGGTGCACACATTATTCACGGTGCAGCTAACGCAATGTATCTGCCAAAGGTTATCGCATTCAACGCTAAGGACGAAACAGCTAAGAAGAGATATGGCGTTATCGCTGATTATATGCACCTGGGCGGCTCAAATGACGACGAGAAGGTAAAACTCATCATCGAGTATGTAAGAGGCATGAACGACAAGCTGAACATTCCTCACTGCATCAAGAACTATGGCCCAGACAGCTATCCATGTGAGCAGGGATTCGTTCCTGAGAACGTATTCCTTGAGAGACTCCCTGAGATCGCTAAGAACGCTATCGCAGATGCTTGCACAGGTTCTAACCCACGTCAGCCTTCACAGGAAGAAATGGAAAAGCTCCTCAAGTGCTGCTACTACGATACAGAAGTTGATTTCTAATTCTCCAGATTATAGAACAGAGAGCGTCGCGAATTTGATTCGGGGCGTTTTCTGCTTTTTTGTGTATTTTGCTTAAAAACGCTTGATTTTTGATAGACTTTATGGTATACTTTAAAGTAAGACTTGGGAAATCTTTAGGACAGACCCACCAATGTGCGGAGCTGCCTTTTATCGTAGGGAGTGTTTATTTTGCAGGATATGGATTATTATTTTTCTCATTTTCCTGTGCTGGAAACGGACAGACTTATCCTCAGGGCAAAAACTGCCGCAGACGCAGAAGATATGAAAACCTATATGGCTGACGAGCGTCTTTATAAATACTGGGGAAGAAACATGACAAGGCAGGAGCGTGAGCCGTCGCTGTTTTTTGGGCGGACTATAAACAGCGGTAAAAAAGACCATATAAGCTGGGGTATAGAGCTGAAGAAAAATCATAGACTGGCAGGCGAGGTGAACCTGTTCAATATCGAGAATGACCGTCAGGCAATGATAGGCTATCGAATTTCGGCAGCGTATCAGAATATGGGCTTTGTCACCGAGGCTCTAAGGCGTGTCATAAGATTTTGCTTTGAGGAAACAGGCGTGCAAAGGCTTGAGGCTGAGGTCATGACGGTGAACGTGGCGTCAAACAGAGTAATGGAAAAATGCGGCTTTACCTGTGAGGGCACAAAACGTCAGGCAAAGTTTGTGAATATCTATACAGATTTTAACATCTACGGACTTCTCCGCAGCGATATCATGGGAGAACGTGCGGCATTTACATCTGTCTCTTATACACATCTCCGAGCCCACGAGACTAAGGCGAATC
>UQAR01000046.1 GCA_900539095.1 uncultured Ruminococcus sp. | reverse complement strand
ATATAAATAAAATAGTAAATATATGGGTGGTTATAGCCAAATATAAACCATTTATTCATATCATGATAGTATTCCTCCATGCCTCCGAACGAACTTCCGCTATGAAAAAAAATTATGCACAATAAGAAATTCAAAAGCAGAGAGAAAAACATTATTACAGACGGAACAATTGCTGCAATTTTAAATTTTGTTTTGTAATACTCTTTTTTTCCTACTCTCATTATCAGACATTTTAAATAGCCACTGTTTCTATCGGTTGTATAACTATCCGCATATAAAAGCAAGAAATATAATGGCAATATAAAAGAAAGCAGTATTTGTGTAAAATGCCCCATTGTTGAACCTGACAAAAAGCTTGTAAAAGCAGGGTGATTTTCAGGGTCAAAAGAACCAAATAAAATAATGTCATTATAAATATGTTGAATAAAATCTATTAATGGCAGCAAAAACATCAATAAAATAATTAATCTGCCCTTTGTACTTTTGAAAATTCGCATTAATTCACATTTTATCATTTTATCACCTTTAAAACAGAATAAGCATTAAATGAGACACTATATTGTCTAACTCATTAAGTGTATTCCAAAAGTCGGCAATTGTCAATGGTGTTTTTTACAAATAAGCAAACAAATTATTTGTATTTTTGGGACATTATGTGTTGATTTTATGTAAGCGTAAAATAAATCCACGACTTCCAAACAATTGAACTTTGGTGTATAATAAAGTCCAAGCAACTCTATAGAGCGGATGAGAAAATCTAAGTTAGTCTATAGAGTGCATTGTGTACTGTAAAAAAATTAGAGTGGCAAATTTTATGCCATTCCCAACTAACGTTTTTATCACAGTTGATTAATTTACAGAGATTTTTTCGCAGAGCCTACTGGACTAAAATGCCACAGGTAAATTCCACCTATACCTGAATTTAGTCTGAGAAATTATGCTCTCAGGCTAGCTTTGCTATGCCCTTTTTTGATTTTCTTTATCAAATTATTGGCTTTTACGGGATCTTGATTGCTATTTTTCCCATTTCTTAATCTAAATTCTGCCCTTTCCTACTGTGGAATTTACGTAAATGTAACACACACCTGCCTTTAACAGTGGATAAAACGCCAGTTAATCAGTAAAATGATTCTAATTTATCACTTCTCCCCAAATCCACCCCTCAATTTTCATCACATCTGCCACTACCATTCCACGAATAATTGTGATATACCGTACTTCCAAACCAATCACGGAGGTATCAAAAATGAACTATATAAAAGACCTTTACTACGGCAATTTAGGCTTTTCGACGCAAAAATTCGGGACAATTCGCAGTATGCCAAGCTGATGAAAACCGAGGCTGATCTGTATGACCGGATAATCAAAATTCTCGGAGATGAAAAAGGTGAACTGCTCAAAAAGATGTGTGACACCCAGTCTTAGCTTAACGATGTAATGTCCGTGGATAACTACTCAGCCGGATTCCGTGACGGTGCAAAGCTGATGATTGACGTGCTCCTCGGCAAGAATGAAAATCTGAGTAAGGTGTAGCTCTCCGTCAAAATCCGCCGTACAAAGCTTACATCCTCGCAAATGCCGTAAAACCCGCACTTTATGAGTAATACCACGTCTCAAAAAAAGCATACAATAGCGTACAAGCGTACTACAGCCACTCCGTTGTAATATGCTTGTTTGTTTTGTGTTATGCAAATGTAATGCGAGCCGAAACCTCGCAAAACGCTGAAAATACTGGGCAAATAGCTCTTTGTAATGCGGTAATACGGAGCAAAAATGGAGTACGCATACTACCTGAATTCCCATTCTGGAAACTCGATAGAACATAGGTCAGTCAATATACTCTTTCAACTTTTTCAGAGCCGACTTAACGCCCTTTTCCACCGTGCCGGCGTTAACGCAGAACTCCTCCCCAATTTGTTCAAAGGTCTGCGGAGCACACCCGATGCCAAAATACATTCGGATATATTCCGCTTGCCGATGACTTAGAATGTCGTCCAGACTGTCCGCCAACAGCATGGCAAAAGCCTGATTTTCCTGCTCCAGCATTAGATCTTCGGGATTCAGACAATCGGACTTAAGCTTATCTTCAAGCTTGTCATCCTGCATACCCTCACCGCTTTCAAGCATTGATTGGTACTCATCAATGCTTGTTTTCTCTTTTGTGCTTAAAATCAGCAACTCCTCGGATTTGTCCGCTGATATTTTGAGTATTTGACTTACGATTTCAATAAGTTCGGATGCGTTGCTTTCGGCATTGGCAGAAACGATTTTCCTCACCTTTCCTATCTGCTTGTTCAAATAAGGCGAAATACTCACCGTATCGAGAATAAAGCGGAGTTCTTCGAGCATTTTCAACTTAACACCCTTGCAGGCATATGTCCAAAAAGGCACACCGCTGTTCTCGTCAAAGGTCTTCGACTGCTCAATCAGTGAAATGTAGCCGACCTTCTGCAAGTCCTCAAAAGCCTCAAATGCAAGATTGTATGATTTTGCAAGAGAATGTGCAAGTGCGTATACGTTGCGGTAATTATCCTGAATCAGCTGTTCATTTGTGTTCTTGGTCATTGTTCTCCCCCGATATTTAATGTCTTGTAAAGCGTGTGCTTTTCAAAAAGCTGTTCGAGCGTTTTGTACGTTATCAGATTTCCATTCTCGTCACTTTTGCCCCGAATTGCCTTGTCACGCATGGTTTCAAGGTAGTGCAGAATTTTGTCGTAATCCGCATCCGAAATACTTCCTCGGAATTTCTGCTGATAATATTTGTTCCTTGCCTTGTGGTAGGTCTGGATAATCGGATTGTTCTCAGCCTTTTCCTTGTGCTTGTTTTTCGCGCCAATCTGACGGCAGGTTCTGTTGGGATTTTCGGGAGACTTTTCATTGCAGTAAAACGTCTTGTAGCTGTCAGTCGCAAGGAAAAAACGTCCGCAGTGGTGACAGCGAAAAGGCGCTCTGCCATACTGCATTCCTCTGAAAAAATCGTACTGAATAACGCTTTGTGCATTATGAAATTCGCAGGTATCAACCACCCATGTCTTGTCTTTATCATCGGGGTCGATCATTCCCGAAACGCCGATATTTACGTCCATGGTTTCACGAACTCTTGCCTTTTCATAGTACGGCACGCTCGCCATCAGCTCACTCGAAAGTGTAGAATATTCGTTAAACGCACCCCACGCAATCGCATAGTTGCTTTCGTCACGTTTCTTAAGCCGTGTAAAATATTCATCTGACATTTCGGCTATGCAGCAGGCGATTATGTAAAGCCCGATCCCGTACCCTGAAAACAACTTTTTGTACCTCTCATACTCCGCAAACTCCTCCGACGTCATATCATACAGCTTGCCGTAGAAAGCCTTGCTCTTCATTATTTCGGCACGCTGTTTTTCTTTTTTCAGGTCAATATTCACATAGCAGTACGGTGGTAAAGTCACCGCAATTTGTTCGATTTCGATTATGCGGTCAACAAATTCCGTCATAGTCTGCTCGTTTTTCATCGCCATATTATTATCTGCAAACCGCGCAAAAGAGACGGTTAAGTCATAAATCTTTTTCATGTCCTCAGCTTTCATATTCAGCAGAGCCGTTGTGATTTCGCCAACCTTCAAGGCTATTTTTGTTGTGAAAATTCTATTCTTGTGAATCAGAAAATAGAAATTAAAAAAACTGTCGTCGGGCATATCGTAATTCGGATTGTTTGAAATTGCATTGTTCATGTCAAGTACCCCTCAAAAGTGTATCTATAGGTCAGCTCTAAAATCCTATGCTGCAGATGTGCGGTGGAGGTTTTTAGCGGTGACCTATATTTGTTATATCACACTTTTTCAGATTTGTGGTAACTTTTATTGTACAATTGATATAAACATTTGAAACCATGTAGTGAATGGATTTTTTGCCTGTAATGCGATTTGATAAATTAGAAAAAAATCGCCTAATTAATATACAGAGCGAATGATCGACGGAATCTTGAAAATTGAATAATCGGTAACCGAATACGTTATTTCTGACGGAGGGGTGATGAACTGTTCCAGCTACTGAAGATGTACGCCATGACTTTTGTATTTCAAAACGAGCGACAAATACAATCTTCAACCTGCATCTAGCAACTGCAGTTGGCGATGAAAATCAGAAACGGATACTTACGTTTCAGCTTGCTGACATTGCACGTTCTCAAGCGTGATACCAACCGTCGCAAGCAATAGAAACGCTGCTCTATGAGCCTGATAAGCTGTCGGGCGTTCGGCTACTGTTTGAAAGCGCAGGACACACCACAACAACTACATAAATTAAAAAAGGAGTGATGCCAATGTCAGAAATCATGACAGAAGGAAAAAAAGCAAAACTGATTGATGAAACAGTCTACAATGATCCCTACGTTGTTAAAAGCAATTGCCTTTATGAAAAGGTTCAGGTGAAAGATCAGGTCGTTCCAATGAAACTTGCAGACTTTGTTCCCACACTTATTTCGGAAATCACCAGAGATGACGGCACAGAGCAAAAGAAAATGTTCAAGGTCGGTGCGGTTCACAAATCGGGAATTAAACTGTCGGAGCAGATTGTTTCCGCAGACGAAATGCAAAACATGAAATGGCTCTTAAACCGCTGGGGCGCATTGGGTGCTGCACAGCCTAAGCAAAACGTGCTAAGTAAAATCTGCCACGCAATTATGTTAACGAAAGGTGAGGTGAAATTTGAAACTATGTATCTCCAAACTGGTTGGAAGAAGATAAACGGTGAGTATGTGTTCCTGATGCCGACGCAGAACAGTCCGTTTACCGTTGAACTGCAAGGCAAGCTGAAAAACTATTCTTTCACTGAAAAGGGTTCGCAGGAGGACTTGATTTACTTGTCTGCAATGCTTGAAAACAGTTTTGCACCGCAGTGTGTTATGCTACCGCTGCTGGCGGTAACGTTTCTGTGTCCGCTCAATCACTTTCTGAAAAGTGCAGGCTACGAGCCAAAGTTTGTGACTGCGCTGATTGGTAAGACGGGTAGTCGTAAATCCACACTTGCAGCGCTGTTCCTTTCGTTCTTCGGAAAGTTTTCAGCAAGCGACCTACCGATGTCATTCCACGACACAGCGAATAGCATTTTGAGCAACATATACTATTTAAAAGACGTGTTGACTTGCATTGACGATTTTCATCCGAGCGGAATGTTTCACGAGCAGGAGATGAAAAGCATTGCGCAGAATATTTCGCGATACTACGGTGATAGAATTGGTCGTGCACGACTAAATTCAAAAGCGGAGTTACAATCTTCAAAACCGCCTACAGGCAATGCAATTATCACAGCGGAGTACACTCCTGAAATTTCCGTGTCGGGTTCGGCGAGATACTTCAATATTGAACTTAATGAAAACGATGTTCAGCTTGATGATCTGTCAGAATATCAGCAGTTAGCAAATGACGGAGTGCTGTGTGGGATTATGCAAAGCTACATTGAGTGGATTAAAAATGTGTATCTTGATGATGAAAGTGCTTTTGTAAAAACACTCGAAGATGTGTTTTTGAAATACCGCAAGTTTTATCTGGACAGGCTGTGTGCAAACAGAATTAAGTTTCACAACCGCACACCCGACATGCTTGCACACTTGAAAATCGGGTTTGCATTTCTGCTTGTGTTTCTTAAATCGAAAAATCAAATCAACAAGTCGGAGCTTGATAAATTTGAAAAGGTGTTCGACGAGATCGTTTTGAAAGCTGTGTCTGCAAACGCAGAAATCATCGAGCTTGAAAATCCGACAACTAAGTTTTGTGAAAAGCTTAAAAGTCTGCTGGACAGCGGACGGTGTTATGTAGAAACAAAAGGGCTTGACTCCCCGCCCCGTCAGAGAAACTGCATCGGCTTGCAGGACGATGAGCACTACTACCTGTTCGCAGACACAACACACTCCGAGGTGCGAAAGCTGTGTGCCGAGCAGGGTGAGCATTTTTCTATTAGCAAAAATGAGCTACTTCGTCAGCTTCGTAAAGAGGGCTTGCTGCTGTCAAGGACAAGCCGCAACACGGTCTCGGTCAGGGACAACTCCAACACAGTAGTGAATGTGGCGATGCTGAATAAGCTAAAGATGGAAGAACGGCTATCGGACGATTTGTACCGCCCCACAGCCGAGGTCGGATAGTTTAACCAACGAGCCAACAAAACGCCGCTGTGAGCGATTTGTCGGCGTTTGTGAGCGAAGTACAGCAAGATATTTTTTGCAGAAGGAAGATGAGAAAAATGGAGTAAAATCGGCTGTCGGCATATTGCACGGACCGGGTAAATTCCAAGCGGTTATGACGTAGAGGAATAAGATTGCAGGTTAAAGCGGCGGGGTCGCCGCATTCACAGCGGACGGCAAAGCCGACCGCAATTGCGAGCGTTTGGGCAAGGTCTTGTGCAGTATTTTAGGGGGTTGTGGTTTTGGGGTGTGTTACCATAAGAGGGCAACGCTGCGAAATCACGACCGAAATATCAGCGAAAGGACAAAGTCGAACAGTATTAAGGAGGCGTTTTCATGGCGAAAAAAGAAAAACAGGCGGTGTGGCTCTACCCGGAAGTAAAAGAACTGCTGACCACTCATATGGCGGCAGCAAATGCAATGTCGCAGAGCGATTTTATTGAAAAAGCGATCAGGTTTTATGCAGGATATCTTGATTGTAATTCGGAGAATATGACGGAGTATCTCGGCGAAACGGTATCAGCTGTCATTGACGGGATCGTAAAAGGCAGTGAGCAGCGTATCAGCAGAGCATTGTTCAAGCTGGCGGTGCAGTCTGCAATACAGTCGCACATACTTGCGGCGGTGACAGATGTCGATGAAACCGATGTCGGTAAGCTGTACGGAATGTGTACTGAAGATGTGCGCAGGACAAACGGCATTATTGATTTCAGAAATGCCTACAAATATCAGAAGGAGGATTGACCTTGGATAAAATCAGAACAGGGATTTATGTGTCCGGTGATGTGCTTGCAGAGTGTGATGATTATTGTACAAAGCAGGACATCAGCCGTTCGGAACTGATAGAGCAGGCGCTGAAATTGTTTCTTGCAACAAGAGCTATCTCTACCAAGAGTAATGTTCTTGTTCCGGAGCTTGCGGAGTGCATTGCTCAAGCAAGCGATGAAGGCATAACAAAAATATCAAAAGGCTTGTTCAGATATGCAGTCGAGGTTGAAATGCTGATAGCTATTCTCGTAGACACCTTTGAGCTCAGCAAGAACGAGTTGAAGGACATCAGGCGTGAGGCGGTGAACAATGTCAGACGCACAAGAGGAAAGATCAATTTTGATGATCTGATAACAAGAAACTTTGATGAGGGTATAGCCGATGATGAATAATCTGAACAAGCATCGATAGAGTAACGGAACGTGACGAGGTCTCCGATGAGGGGACGAATCCTTACCTCATATTAAGTTGTGTAACAAAACGTTACTGTATGTCAGCTTTACTGACAAGAGAACACGGAATATATTTCCGACATACCAAGGGTACAACATTTCACTGTACCCTTGAAAACACTGTGAAAGGACAGATGTAAAAATGAACATCACACATACCATAAGCAGAATTACCAAAACAACAAGGAGAGTGATAATACAATGGCAGAAAACAAAAACGAAACAAAGATCATCATGCTTACGATCAAGGAGGCGGCTGCTCTTGTAAACGGCATGACCGAGTACAGAGTCCGTCAGATGTGCATCAACGATCAAATTCCGCACATAATGGCCGGCAGAAAGTATCTCATCAACAAGGATATTTTTCTGAACTATCTCCGTGGAAAAACATCGTAAGAAATTAGCTCATAGGAAAGATACGAGTATACGGTGGCGCATTTCTCTGGACTTTTCCACCGAGATGTGGTAAAATGTTGTCGGTAGAAATGCGCCATAGTTTTGAAACGGAGGTTTTAATATATATGGCGACTATTAGAAAGCGTCCCAATGGGACTTACGAAATAAAGGTGTCATGCGGTTATGGCGTAGACGGTAAGCAGCACAATCAGTACAAGAGCTACAAACCTGAGCCTGGTATGACACCTCGGCAGATCGAAAAGGAGGTGCAGCGTCAAGCAATACTTTTTGAGGAGGACTGCAAGCGAGGACAGATAACAGCGGCAGTCAAGTTTGAGACATTTGCCGAACAGTGGTTTGAAGAATATGCAAAGGTCAATCTTCGTCCTACATCGTATTCAAGAATGAAACAACTCACCAAACGCATATACCCAGCACTCGGTCACAAAAGACTTGATAAGATAACTAGTCGAGATGTTCAGAAATTCATCACCGACCTTCTGGTTAACGGCAAGAACATGAACAACGGAAAGCCGCTGTCACGCAAAACGGCGGTGCATCATCTCAGCCTTATCAGCGATGTGTTCAGCTACGCTATCCGTATGGGAATGCTGACTGACAATCCTTGCAGACGGGTGGTTGTTCCAAGATCCGAGCAAGAGGAAAAGCAGATATATACGCTGGACGAGGTAAAAACACTCTACGAACATTTAAAGGACGAGCCTATGAAATACCAAGTGTATCTGCTGCTTGCGATATACAGCGGCTTCAGGCGCAGCGAAATGCTGGGATTGGAATGGAAAGACATCGACTTTGAGAACAGCCTGATCCATGTCCGCAGAACATCTCAGTATACAAAAGAAAAAGGCATATACACCGATACCACTAAGACGCGAAAGTCCAAGCGTGTGTCAAAGTTTCCGCCGTCTATAATGAATCTGCTAAAGCAGTTCAGGACAGAGCAGGCCAAGGAAGCGAAACAGCTCGGTACAAAATGGGAGGGTCACGACCGACTGTTCACCAAATGGAACGGCGCACCCATGAATCCGCAGACTCCTTTTGAGTGGCTAAAAGGCTACTGCGAGCGAATAGGAATACCGTTTAGAAATATTCATTCTCTACGTCACTTGCACGCCTCACTTCTGATTTTTGAGGGCGTGGATGTTGTAGCGGTATCAGAAGATATGGGACATAGCGTTGTTGGAACGACCTTAAATTTATATTCCCATATGTTCCAAGAGGCGAGAGCACGCAACTGCGATGCGATAAGCAACGCTCTAAGCTTCACGAACGAGGTTAAAGTGAAAGAAGAAAAGCACTCCGAGGACAGCACAGAGGGCACCTACGAAGATGAGGACGAGCAGGAAGAAGAACAGTTCGGACAAGTTTTCGGGGCATAAAAACACCCGCAGGGCGCAAGCCTTGCGGGGTACATAGAACACAGCTAAGAGGTAGTCGAAAGCGGTTATTTTCAAAATAAGTGGCAGATAAGTGGTTGAGGAGATTTTAGGAAAAAATAAAGTCTCGGAAACCGCGATACTACGCTGTTTCCGAGACTTTGTTGTGGTGACCCGTACGGGAATTGAACCCATGATTCCGCCGTGAAAGGGCGGCGTCTTAACCTCTTGACCAACGGGCCGATTTTTCGCTATGAGAAATATGGTAGCGGTAACTGGATTTGAACCGGTGACACCCTGGGTATGAACCAAGTGCTCTAGCCAACTGAGCTATACCGCCAAATATGTTTCTCATAGCGACTTGATTATTATACACTATTTGTGCCCCGTTGTCAACCTTTTTTGCATAAAAAATATTGATATTTTCGATTTTTGCTCTTTTGTACAGTATTTTCGTCTGCAAATTTGCGAAAATCTATCATTTTGCATAATTTGAGTGTGCCGATGTGGTCAATACTGCATAAAAGAAGAATATTTTACATGAATTTTTCCTGAAACTCTTTAACAATTTATTATTTTGTGTTATAATAAATGGGATAGTATAGATGTACATAAAATCATAATATCAAATTCCAAGGAGAATAACATAATGAAAAACGTGTTTATGAATAGAGAGCTGTCATGGCTGAAATTCAATGAAAGAGTGCTTGAAGAGGCGGAACGTGAGTGCGTGCCTCTTTGCGAAAGACTTTCTTTTGCCTCTATCTATCAGAGCAATCTGGACGAGTTCTTTATGGTCCGTGTGGGTTCGCTCACTGACCAAATGGAGGTAGACCCTGACAGCAGGGAAAATAAAACGAAAATGACCGCCAAAGAACAGCTCAAAGCCGTTATCGCAAGAGTCGGCGAGCTTAACGAGCGTAAAAACAAGGTGTATGCTGACCTTATGGAGAAGATAGCTCAGCAGGGCGTGGAGCTTGTGGATTTCTCAAAGCTTACCACTGAGGAGAATACTCAGCTTGAGCAGTATTTTCTAAATCAGATAGCACCGCTGCTTTCACCTATGGTGGTGGGAAAAAGACAGCCTTTCCCGTTTTTGAAAAATAAGGATATCTATGCCGCAGTCGTGCTGGGCAGGAAAAATGCAAAGGACAAGCTTGGCGTTATTTCCTGCGGAAGTGAGGTCTTTCCAAGACTTATAAAAGTGGGCTCAACGGGCAAATATATGCTCTCTGAGGAGCTTATACTCCACTATGTCCCGAAAATTTTCAAGGGATATACTGTGAAGTCAAAGTCACTTATAAGAGTAACAAGAAATGCAGATATCGACGCAGACGCCCTTTATGATGAGGACCTTGACTACCGTGAGTTCATGGCTGACCTTATCAAGAAAAGAAAACGCCTTGCACCTGTCAGACTGGAGCTTTCAAGACAGCTTGACAGCAGCATAGTTGACCTGCTTTGCAAACAGCTTGAGGTGGATAAAAAATCCGTTTTCAGAAATAGCACCCCTCTTGATCTGTCATTCCTCTTCCAAATTCAGGATATCCTCAGACAGAAAACTGAGCTTTTCTATAAAAAGAGAGTGCCGCAGAGGTTCACAGCCTTTGATGATAACAAGCCTATACTGCCGCAGATAAAAAAGAAAGACAGACTGCTTTCTTATCCTTTCGACAGCATAAAGCCTTTTATCACAATGCTCCGTGAGGCGGCTGATGATAAAAACGTGGTTTCTATAAAAATGACATTATACCGTGTGGCAAAGCACAGCGAGGTGGTCGAGGCTCTTTGCGAGGCGGCTGAAAACGGCAAGGACGTGCTTGTTCTCGTGGAGTTGAAGGCAAGATTTGATGAGGAGAACAATATCGAGTGGTCACGTCGGCTTGAAAAGGCCGGCTGTACGGTTATCTATGGTCTGGAGGGCTATAAGGTACATTCAAAGCTGTGCCTTATCACAAAGCGTTCAGGTTCGACTACTGAGTATTACACTCAGATAGGTACAGGAAACTACAACGAGAAAACCTCAAGACTTTATACTGACCTGTCTGTAATGACCTGCAATAAGGATATCGCAAAGGACGCTATAGACGTTTTCAACGCACTTGCTGCGGACGATACCGTCAAGAGCACTGACAAGCTGCTTGTTGCACCTAACTGTCTGCAAAACAAGGTGCTCGATATGATAGACGAGCAGATAGCCATTGCACAGTCAGGCGGAGAGGGCTATATCGGCGTGAAGATAAATTCTCTTACGGATAAAAAGATAATCGACAGATTTATCGAGGCGTCAAGAGCAGGCGTCAAGATAGACCTTGTGGTGAGAGGCATATGCTGCCTTATACCAAAGGTGGAGGGCGAAACTGATAACATCAGGATAATAAGCATTGTGGGACGTTTTCTTGAACATTCCCGTATCTATATGTTCGGCAAGGGCGAGGAGAGAAAGATATACATTGCCTCGGCTGATTTTATGACAAGAAACACTCTCAGGCGTGTTGAGGTGGCTGCACCTATACTTGATAAGGATATAAAGGCTCAGATAAGCATGATGTTTGACAAGATGCTTGCAGACAACTGTCAGGCAAGAGAGCTTGATTATGACGGCGAGTATACCCTTGTTTCTGACGGTAAAGAGCCGCTCAACTCACAGGAGCTTTTCTATGACCTTGCCTATGAGAGAGCGTCAAAGGCGGAGGCGGAAGAATAAATGACAATATTTGCCCTGAAAGGTCCGCTTGAAGAAATAACACCGCAGCAGCTAAGTGAACAGACTTGTTCGGCTGTGTTTATTACCGACTCTGCACACGCCGAGGAGGCTCTTAGAATGGCGAATATAACCTATGAGGGGTCGATATCCCTGAGGGACGTTGTGTTCTGTAAAATAGAGTCACAGCCATTTTGCCTTGCAGGTACGCTTTCGATACCAAAACTTCTTGACATAAAGGGCAGCAGGCACAGGATACAGTTTTTTATTGACAACAAAAATATGGTCATCATAGATGACGAGGAGTTTTCCCTCAGGCTGGTTCAGCGTATCCAACGCAGCAGGCATAATCAGGGAGAGAGCCGAGAACATTTCATATATAATTTCTTCAGCGAATTTATGATGAGAGATACCGAGCTGCTTGCCGAACATGAAAGAAAGCTTATGGAGCTTGAAGAAAAGGTCAATGACGGCAGGACGGAGGGATTTCTTGAAACCATAACCCCTATCAGAAAAGAGCTGCTCATACTAAGGAGCTATTATGACGAGATAATGGACTTGGGAAGAGAGCTTGAAGAGGATGAGAACGGCTTTTTTGAGAAAAAGCAGAAAAAGTATTTCGGTACTATCTCAGACCGTGCTGACAGGCTCATGGGTCGGACAGTGCATTTGCTTGAATATGCAACGCAGGTGCGTGATGCTTATCAGTCCCATGTCAACGCACAACAGAACAAGAACATGGAATTTCTCACTGTGATATCCACCATATTTTTCCCTTTGACACTTATCACAGGCTGGTATGGAATGAACTTTCAGAATATGCCTGAGCTAAAAGAGGGCTATCCGGGAGTTATCGCCCTTAGTATCATAGTGGTAATAGTGTGCATAATCTTTTTCAAGCGAAAGAAAATGCTTTAAGGCGGACTTTGTTCCGCCTTTTTTTGCTGCAAAAGGGCGGAAATGGCGGTAAATTCATTTTTCACCCCTTGAATTTAAAGGATAAGTGTGCTATAATGTTTCTATGTTTGTGAAAAGAGGTGACTTATCTGAATAAAGAGCTTTTGCTTTTGCTTGTAAAGCTGGCAGCAGGCTGTATCGTCATAATGACTTTTATCGTTATCGCCTGCCTTATCACTCCGAAAATAGCACGCTTTATCGAAAAACGTCACCCTGAACTTGCAGAAAAGGACGATCCCGAAAGGGTGGACGGCGAGAATACAGGGAATGACCCTGAAAACTATAAGGTGCATGGCGTGTTTGATAGATCCCACCTTGATGACTGGGATCCAAACTATAAAATATATAATGAGGATATTTACGCCTTTAATTTTAAGAAGAAAAAGAAAAACGGCAGTGCCGCTCCTCCTGCGAACAGCAGCGAAAAGGACGACAATGCCTGAATGATATAAGAAAGAGGTTTTATAAATGGCTAAGGATAAGAAAATGGTCAATGCGATCACCTCAATGGACGAGGATTTCGCAAAGTGGTATACTGATATATGTATGAAGGCTGAGCTTATTTCATACACAAGCGTAAAGGGTTGTATGGTAATAAGACCTTACGGCTATGCGATCTGGGAGAATATCCAGCATATACTGGACAGCAAGTTCAAAGAGCTTGGTCATGAAAATGTTTGTATGCCTATGTTTATTCCTGAGAGCCTGCTCCAGAAGGAAAAGGATCACGTTGAGGGCTTTGCTCCTGAGGTAGCTTGGGTAACATACGGCGGCAGCGAAAAGCTTGAGGACAGACTTTGCGTCAGACCAACTTCCGAAACACTTTTCTGCGAGCACTATGCAAACATCGTTCATTCCTACAGAGATCTTCCTAAGCTTTACAATCAGTGGGTATCTGTTGTAAGATGGGAAAAGACAACAAGACCTTTCCTGCGTTCAAGAGAGTTCCTTTGGCAGGAGGGACACACTCTTCATGAAACTCCTGAGGAGGCTATCGAAGAAACAGAGAGAATGCTCAATGTTTACGCTGATTTCTGCGAGCAGCAGCTTGCTATGCCAGTTGTAAAGGGCAGAAAGACAGAGAGCGACAAGTTCGCCGGTGCTGAGGCAACATACGCTATCGAGGCTCTTATGCACGACGGAAAGGCTTTGCAGGCAGGAACTTCACATTATTTTGGCGATGGTTTTGCAAAGGCATTTGACATCACATTTACAGGCAGAGATAATAAGCTTGCACACCCATTCCAGACATCATGGGGCGTTACAACAAGACTGATCGGTGCTATCATAATGACGCACGGCGATGACAACGGTCTTGTTCTGCCGCCGGCAGTTGCACCTGTTCAGGTAGTTATCGTGCCTATCGCACAGCATAAGGAAGGCGTTCTTGACAAGGCTAACGAGCTTTATAACACACTTAAAGCAGCAGGCGTAAGAGTAAAGCTTGACGATTCAGAGCAGTCACCGGGCTGGAAGTTTGCTGAGTATGAGATGAAGGGCGTTCCGGTAAGACTTGAGATCGGACCTAAGGATATTGAGAACGGTCAGTGCGTGCTCGTTACAAGACACGACAGAGAAAAGACCATCTGTCCGCTTGACAAGCTCACAGAAACTGTTCAGGAAAGACTTCAGGCTGTTCATGACGGTCTTTATGCAAAGGCTCTTGAAAACAGAGAAAGACGCACCTATGTGTGCAAGACCCTTGACGAGATAACAAAGGCTCTTGAAGAAAAGGGCGACGGCTTTGTTAAGGCAATGTGGTGCGGCGATGAGGCTTGCGAGGACAAGGTAAAAGAGATCACAGGCGTTGGTTCAAGATGTATCCCATTTGAGCAGGAGGAGATAACAGATACCTGCGTATGCTGTGGCAAACCAGCAAAGCATATGGTACTTTGGGGCAAGGCATACTAATTAACTTTTGGATATAAAAATAACGGGCGGCTGTCAACTTAGTGTTGGCAGTCACCCGTTTTGTTTTATCAGCTGTTTGCTTGGATAAGGCTCTTTACTATCGGCACGATAAGGCAGAGCATATATATCAGTGTGGCAGGGTTTGTGAAAACATATCTGCGGCACTCTTTCGGCGTGAGTACATTTTCGCTGTCATCAATGATAAGCTTTTTCAGGCTTGTGAAAAGCACCATAAAGCCCACCAGACCAATTATTATCTCGGCAATGCTCAGGAAAGTTTCATAATGTTCAAGCCCTATCGCCTCTGATATGGACGAGAAGTTTGCAATAAGGTTGTTCAGGCAGTGTATTATAACAGTCGGCAGTATCGAACCGCACTTTGCGGCGATGATAGCATAAACAAGTCCTGTGCCAAAGGCTGACGCCGCCTGCGGTATATTTCCGTGCATAAGTCCGAAAGCAAGTGCCGAGAAAAGCACTGCCACGCCCTTTCCGTATGGGCTGAGAGCGGTGAGGATAGCTCCACGGTAGATAAATTCCTCCACGATAGGTGCTATTATCACAACGTAGGAAAACTGCATTGCTATGGCAAGCACCGAGGGCTGATGAATGGAAAAATCGCTTGACGGCACTGTTACGCCGTTTTGACCAAGTATGCCGGTGAGGATAGACACAAGCTGGGAAAGCAGAATGTTTATCACAAAGCAGGCCGGGAACCATATAAGCCCTTTTACCGCCGTGTTTTTTTTAGGTTTCACAAAGCTTTTTGCACGCTTTCGGAAAAGTACCGCAAAAATTATCCCGAAGATAATAACGCTCATAAGAGTGATAAAAAGGTTTGCGGTCATTGAAAATGAGGTGGAGTTGATAAATGCAGTTTGTTTTCTTAGATAGTTCAGGGCAGTTGAATAGCTGAGGGTGAATTTGCCTGAGTGATAGGTGTATGCAACGTAAAAGAACACCACCGCAAATACCCTGTTTAGCAGATTGTACAAAATGAGCAGCAGCGAGATCTTCACGCAGTCTATGGTAAGAAGTTTCTTTTCCTGCTGCTTTTCAGGGGTCAGCATGGAAACGGACTTTTCATTCATAAAATAAAATTCCTCCCTTGGGGTCTTTGTCTGTATCCTTTATATTATAACACATAGTATCATGCTTTTGCAAATGGTATTTTGTCAGGTATGTGATGAAATGTTATGGATTTGTAAATAAATAAGAGAAATTTTGTGATAACTATTGCATTTTATCAACCTTGTTGTATAATATAATTAGCACTCAAACAGATAGAGTGCTAATTATATTGCTGACAATACTGAAAAGTAAAAAAATAAGGAAAGGTCGAGATTTTATGCAGACAAAAGAATTTAAGGCAGAATCAAAAAGACTGCTTGATATGATGATCAATTCGATCTACACACATAAAGAGATTTTTCTCAGAGAGATAATCTCAAACGCCAGCGACGCTATCGATAAGCTGTATTTCAAGTCCCTGACAGACACTTCTGTGGGAATGAAAAAGAGCGATTTCGCTATCAATATCGCTATCGACAAGGAAAACAGAACTCTTACAGTTTCCGATAACGGTATCGGTATGACAGAGGAAGATCTTGAAAACAACCTTGGTACTATCGCAAACTCAGGTTCATTCGCTTTCAAGAAAGACAATGACCTTGGCGACGACGTTGATATCATCGGTCAGTTCGGTGTAGGTTTCTATTCTACATTCATGGTAGCAAAGGAAGTCACAGTCGTAACAAAGGCTTTCGGCAGCGATCAGGCATATAAGTGGACATCTGACGGCGTTGAGGGTTACACTATCGAAGAGTGTGACAAGCCTGACGGTGTTGGTACAACTATCACACTGAAACTCAAGGACGATACTGATGACGAGAAGTATTCAACATATCTTGAACAGTATCAGATACAGTCCCTTGTAAAGAAATATTCTGACTATATCAGATTCCCGATCAGAATGGAAGTCGAGCATACTCATTACACAGAGGAGGGCAAAGAGCCTGAGGTACACAAGGCTATCGAGACCCTTAACAGCATGACCCCTATCTGGAAGAAGAACAAGAGCGAGCTTAAAGACGAGGATTATAACAACTTCTATATGGAGAAGTTCGGCGACTATGAGCCTCCTGTAACTCATATCCACTCAAAGAACGAGGGCGTTGCCACATATGACGCACTGCTTTATATACCTGCCCGTGCACCGTTTGATTACTATTCAAAGGACTATGAAAAGGGACTTCAGCTTTATTCAAGCGGCGTAATGATAATGGAAAAGTGTGCAGACCTGCTCCCTGACTGGTTCAGCTTTGTAAAGGGCGTTGTTGATTCTGAGGATCTCTCACTGAACATCTCCCGTGAGCTTTTGCAGCAGGACAGACAGCTTAAAATAATCGCAAAGAACCTTGAAAAGTCCATAAAGAACGAGCTTGCAAAGCTGCTGAAAAACGATCGTGAGAAGTACGAGAAGTTCTACAGCGTGTTCGGACTTCAGTTCAAGTTCGGCATTTATCAGTCATATGGTGCAGCAAACGAGACTTTGAAAGACCTTCTTATGTTCCCGTCATCGTTTGACGGAAAGAACGTTACTCTCAAAGAGTATGTTTCAAGAATGAAGGAAGATCAGAAGGAGATCTACTATGCCTGCGGCGAAACAAAGGAAAGGATCGAAATGCTCCCTCAGCTTGAAAAGATCAAGGATAAGGGCTATGAAGTTCTTTACTTCACACAGGACGTTGATGAGTTCGCTATCAAGGTCATGATAAACTATGACGGCAAGCCTTTCAAGTCCATAAGTGATGCCGACCTGGATCTCGATACAGAGGAAGAAAAGGAAGAGGCTAAAAAGCTTGACGAAGAGAACAAGGATATGTTCGCTTTCATGCAGGAGGCTATCGCCGACAAGGTAAAGACAGTTCGTCTT
The DNA here is from genome assembly GCA_900539095.1 of uncultured Ruminococcus sp. GTDB lineage: Bacteria > Bacillota > Clostridia > Oscillospirales > Ruminococcaceae > Hominimerdicola. Next base: position 559 of record UQAR01000046.1, on the reverse strand, counting down.
TCAAAGAAACTGAAAACTCACCCTGTTTGCCTTTCATCAGACGGTAGCATAACTATCGAAATGGAGAAAGTCCTCAACGCTATGCCTCAGAATGACGGCAATAAGGTCAAGGCTGAAAAGGCACTGGAGATAAATCCAAACCACCCTATCTTTGAAAAGCTCAAAGACCTTTATGCAAACGATAAGGACAAGCTGAAGAATTATGCAAAGTTACTTTACGATCAGGCTTTGCTTATCGAAGGAATGTCTATCGATAACCCTGTTGAGTTTGCAAACCTCGTTTGTGAGCTTATGACAAAGTAATAAAGCTATACACTCTCTTAACATACCGAAAGCCGTGGGAACAGCAGTGTTTCCACGGCTTTTTTATGCTTGTTTGGCTGATAATTGTTGGTTTTATACAAAACAAAATAAGTTTATTTGTTAAAAAAACAGATTTGAGAAACAAATTTTATGTACGCTGTTGACAAATAAATATGGGTGTGTTAATATAATTATAGTGAAATTGATCTGTCTCTTATACACATCTGACGCTGCCGACGAATTAGACGGTGTAGAT
>UQAR01000045.1 GCA_900539095.1 uncultured Ruminococcus sp. | reverse complement strand
TACGAGATTCGCCTTAGTCTCGTGGGCTCGGAGATGTGTATAAGAGACAGGCGGCTCAGTGATTATTATAGAAGTCTTTTGTAAGGTGCAGTTATGGAAATTTTGGTCATAGTTGCCGTTGTAGTGGCTTTAGCGTTGTGCCTTGGTGCTGATATAGCTATAGTGCCCATAATGCTTATGGTATTACTTGTCTTGCTGTTGCTGCTTATTTTTGGATTTTTTGTTTATTCGGCGGTAAGACTTGCTAAAACAAAGAGCGTCAAAGGACAGTTCGTGCGTATCGGCATGGCAGAGGACAAGAAATTTGATACGGCGTTTTATAGGATAGATGACAGGGAATGTTCAAATGCTTTCCCATGTGAGATCGTGATGCGATCAAAGCTCTATATACCCGACAAGGTTTACAGACTGCGTTATGACAGCAGGCGTAATGAAGTGTTTGACCTTAATGCAGTGTGCTGTATAGTTTTAGGGCTTGTTTTGAGCGGTGTGTCGGCGGTCATGATGATACTTTTTCTTTTGACAGTCATAGGCTTGAATTGAATGATCTCAAGGCAGCGAGATAACTTCGCTGCCTTTTTTATGTTCGTAAAAAGCATAGTGGTGTATATTGAAATAAATTGTTGACTTGTGGGCTATTTAATGGTATAATATAATAAATATGTGGAAAGGATCATGTAAGATGAGAGTTGAACTTATTACCCATACGCCTGAGCCTGAAAAGGTCGTCGCTACTGCTGCAAAGCTTTGCTATTCAAGCAGTGATATCGCTTCGCTCAGGGACGGTCTGACGGAAGAAAAAACAAAGAGCTTTATTGAAAGACTGGTGTCTATCGGTCACGAAAGCCCTATGGAGCACGTTTCTTTCACCTTTGGCATCGAAGGGATATCCCGTGCCTGCTCTCATCAGCTGGTCAGACACAGAATTGCGTCTTATTCGCAGAAAAGCCAGCGTTATGTAAACGAAAGCGGCTTTGATTTTATCACACCTCCGTCAATAGAGGCTGTGCCTGAGGCTAAGGCTGAATTTGACAAACAAATGGATCAGCTGCTGGAAAGCTATAACAAGATAGCTGACATACTTACCAAAACTCATGAGAAGGCATTTTTAGAGCAGGGTATGTCTGAAAAAGACGCACTTAACAAGGCTAAGAAAAAAGCATATGAGGACGCAAGATTCGTTCTTCCTAATGCTTGTGAAACAAAGATAGTTGTGACCATGAACGTCAGAACACTGTTCAACTTCTTCCAGCACAGATGCTGCAATAGAGCACAGTGGGAGATTAAGGCTGTTGCTGATGAAATGCTCAGACTTTGCAAGCAGGCCGCACCTGAACTTTTCAAGAACGCAGGTCCGTCCTGTGTGATGAAAGGCAGATGTCCTGAGGGTGCAATGAGCTGCGGGAAAATGGCTGAAGTAAAGAAAATTTACGGAGAAATGAATAATGTTGAATAAATCGGGACTTATAGTTCTTGAGGGACTTGACGGCAGTGGAAAATCCACCCAGTTCGAAAGGCTTTCAGCTTATTTCAGTGAAAACGGTATAAAGCATAAGGCTATCAGCTTTCCTGATTATGATAATCCCTCGTCAGCTCTTGTAAAAATGTATCTGAACGGTGAGATAGGCAAAACGCCTGCTGACGTGAATGCTTATGCGGCGTCAAGCTTTTATGCTGTGGACAGATACGCTTGTTATAAGCAGTTTTGGGAGCATGACTATAAAGAGGGAAGTCTTATACTTGCAGCGAGATATGTTACTTCAAACTGCATCTATCAGATGACCAAACTGCCAAAAGAGCAGTGGGAAGACTTTATAGGCTGGCTCGAAGATTATGAGTATGATAAGCTCGGCCTGCCAAGACCTGACAAGGTGATATTCCTTGATATGCCGATAGAGATATCTCAAAAACTGATGTCAGGAAGATATGGCGGCGATGAGAGCAAAAAGGATATTCATGAGGCTAACGTTGAGTATCTGATAAAATGCCGTGAGGCTGCTTTGTTTACCGCAGAGAAACAGGGCTGGGATATCGTTTCATGCAGCGGCGGTACAGAGCCTTATACAAAAGATAAAATTTTCGGAGATATTCTGGGGTTAATCAATAGAAAGTAATGTGTGTTTAATGTTTGATTTCAGAAAAATAAGTTTTGAGGACAAAGAATGGATAACAGAATGTCTGGCGGTGTCAGATTTCAGAGGTGCGGAGTATTGCTTTGCAAACAATCTGGCGTGGCACAGACTTAATGACACGGTAATAACTCATCATGGTGACTTTTATATAAGCTGTTCTTTTGAGGACGGTCAGCCGTATTTCACCTTTCCGGCAGGTGTTAAGACAGACGCTGAGGGCAGGGAAAAATACATCAGGCTTTTTGAAGAGCTTAAAGAATATGTTTCTGCTCAGGGAAAGCCGCTTGTTATATCTTCTGTCACAGACGATGATCTTAGCTGGATAAAAGAGTATTACGGCGATAAGATAATTTGTGAGTATGATAGGGACAGCTCGGATTATATTTATAACGCCGCTGATCTTATAGAGCTGAAAGGCAAAAAATATCATGGCAAGCGTAATCATATAAAGCGTTTTATGGACGAGCCGTGGGAATACAGAGAGCTGACGCCAAAAGAGATCGACAGCTGTCTTGCTTTTTCGGCTGAGTTCTATAATAAAAATGACAGTGCTGATGATTTTTCAGCAGTGGTCGAGCAGTATGCCATAGATCTGTTTCTTACCAATATGGATAAGCTTGGGCTTAAAGGTGCTGTGCTTTACAGAAATGATAAGATGACAGGCTTTACAGTGGGTGAGCAGCTTAATTCAGATACCTTTGTGGTGCATATAGAAAAGGCACTTGCCGACGTTCAGGGTGCATACCCTATGCTTTGCAGTCAGTTTGCGGCACACAATGCCGATAAGCTGAGTTATATCAACAGGGAAGAAGATCTTGGAATCGAGGGACTGAGAAAGTCTAAGCTTTCTTATAATCCTGCTTTTCTTTTAAATAAAAATGTAATTACTTTCAGATGATCGAAAGGAGTCATTTGTTATGGTTTATGTATTTCTTGCCAACGGTTTTGAGGAAATGGAGGCTCTTGCACCTGTAGATCTGCTAAGACGTGCAGGGGTAGAAGTCAATACAGTGGGCGTGGGTTCTGACGTGGTGGTCAGCTCACACAACATTCCCGTCAAAGCTGACATAACAGTAGACAAAATAGTGCTTAATGATGAGCTTGAAATGATAGTTCTTCCTGGCGGTATGCCTGGCACTGTAAACCTTGAGGCAAGCCCTGACGTACTTGGTGCTGTTGATTACTGTGCTGACAACAACAGATATATCGCAGCTATTTGTGCCGCTCCGTCTATAATCGGTCATAAGGGACTGCTTGACGGCAGATATGCTACCTGTTTTCCGGGCTATGAAAAAGACCTAAAAGGTGCTATCCATTCAGCAAGACTTGTTGCTGTAGACGGCAAGTTCATTACTGCAAAGGGTGCAGGCTGCAGCATGAAATTTGCTTTGAAACTTGTTGAACTGCTTGTTTCAAAAGAAAAGGCAGAGGCACTTGAATTGGGTATGCAGAGCAAATGACAGATAAAAAAACTTTAAGAAAGCATTTTAAAGATATCCGCAGCGGTATGTCTTTGAGCGAAAGGAAACAGGCTGATAAAGCCGTTCAGCAGGCTTTGCTAAGCAGCCGTGAGTACAAAGATTGCTCCATGGTGTTGGCTTATGTGTCTTCTGATATTGAAGTAAGCACGGCGGAGATCATAAGCGAGGCACTAAAAAGCAAGACGGTGCTTTGTCCTAGATGTGAAAAAAGCGGCAATGTTATGCACTTTTATAAAATAGAGAGCACTGACGATCTCAAAGAGGGCAGGTTCGGCATTTTTGAGCCTGACGAAAATTGTGAGCTGTGCAGTTATCTTGAAAATGCTGTGTGTATAGTGCCTGCTCTTTCTTACGACAAAAATGGCTACAGACTGGGGTTCGGCATGGGCTTTTATGACAGATTTCTGGCTGATTTCAAGGGTTTGAAACTTGGCTTGTGTTATGAAAACTGCTTGTCTGAAAGCCTTGTGCATGACAGTTATGACATACCTGTGGATAAGATTTTTACAGATAAGGATATATATACTATAAACAAATAGGAAAGGAAGTAAACAATGGACGATCTGAATTTTAATGTTGATGATATCATAAATGATGTCAACGCAAAAATGAAGTCTGACGACAAGGAAGAAACAGACGCAGAGAGCGTTGACACAGAGGCTGTCGCTGATACTGTCGAGGTTTCAGAGCCTGTGGAGTCGGTTGGTGACGCTGTAGAGGAGCAGCAGGAGATACCTGAGGTCATTGATGATGAGTCTGAGGATGTATCGGAAGAGCCTGAAGAAGAGGAAAGCGTTGAAGAAAAGCCTGAACCGCCTAAGCCTAAGAACAAAGGCGGCAAAAAGAAGAAAAAGAAAAGAAAGAAGAAGGGCAAGGTAAATAATTCGCTGTTCGGCGGCGTTATCCTTGTTGTTGTGATACTTACGGTTTCTCTTGTACTTGCTGTGGGCGGTATTTCTATAGGTATGGAATATTACGGTATCGGTAAAACTGACGAGGATATAAGATTCAATATCCCGGCAGGTTCGACCAACAGCGAGATCGCCGATATCCTTGTGAACGAAGGCGTAATAAAGAACAAAAAGCTGTTTATGCTTGCTTTGAAGATAGAGAAACCTGCGGCTATTTATCCGGGAGATATAACGCTCCAGCCGTCAAGCGGATATTCTGAGATAATCGAAAATCTTTCACAGATGAGAGAATCTTATAAGACTGTAAGCATTACGTTCACTGAGGGTGAGAGCCTTCTTGAAATAGCTAACAAGCTTGAGAAAAACGAAGTGTGCTCCGCTGAGGACTTCCTATTTGAATTCAACAAAAATCAGGGCTATGACTTTGAAAATGATATTGACGATAACGGCGATATGTTCTATCGCATGGAGGGCTATTTCTATCCTGATACATATGAGTTTTACGTTGAGGACAGTGCAAGTAACGTTACTAAGAAACTGAGAGAGCAGTTTGAAAAGAAGTATGAAACTGTGAAGTCTAAGATAAAGAACTCAGGAATGTCCCTTAACGAGGTCATGACACTTGCATCTATCGTTCAGCTTGAGGCTGCGTCAGAAAGCGAGATGCCAAAGGTTGCGTCTGTATTCCTCAACAGACTTGACGACCCTGACACTTACCCTATGCTCCAGTCTGATACGACAACGAATTATATCAACGATGTTATAAAGGTCGAGGCTGACAATACGGCATCTATCGAGCATTATACTGAATGTTATGACACATATAAGTGCAAGGGCTTGCCAGCAGGACCTATATGCAACCCTGGTATGGCTGCAATAAATGCTGTTCTTGATCCTAAAAAGACTGATTACTATTACTTCTGTAATAATCTTAAAACTGGCGAAACATTCTATGCAAAGACGCTTGACGAGCATGAAGAAAACCTTGTTAAGGCTGGTCTTGCAAAGAAAAAGTAATAAAGGATTGAATTTTTAATGACTGAAAATAATTTGCTGGAGGTTCTTGCTCCAGTTGGGGATATGGAACGTCTGTATGCTGCACTTGATTTTGGTGCTGATGCAGTTTATCTTGGCGGTACGGCTTTCGGAATGAGAGCCGCCTCTGCCAGCTTTGACGCTGAACTTCTAAAGAAGGCGTGTGATGAGACTCATAGCAGAGGAAAGCGTGTTTATCTTACTTGCAACACACTGCCACACAATGACGAGATAGTCCATTTGGAACAGTTTGTAAACGACGCTGTTGCAGCTGGTGTAGACGCTATGATAGCCAACGATATCGGCGTTTTCTCACTGATAAAGAAATATGCACCTGATATGGAGATACACGTTTCCACTCAGGCAGGTATTGTCAACTATGTTACAGCTAATGAATTTTACAATATGGGTGCGAAAAGGGTAGTGCTCGCAAGAGAGCTTTCCTTGGAAGAGATAGCAGAGATAAGGGATAAGACACCTAAAGATCTTGAGATAGAGTGCTTTGTGCACGGTGCAATGTGCGTGAGCTTTTCAGGCAGATGTCTGCTTTCTCAGTATATTGTAAATCGTGATGCTAACCGTGGTGAATGTGCTCAGCCTTGCCGCTGGGGATATCATCTTATGGAAGAAAAACGCACCAACGAGTTTTATCCGGTTTTTGAGGACGAAAAGGGAACTTATATCCTTAATGCTAAGGATATGTGTGTGCTTGAACACATAAACAAGCTTGCCAAGGCAGGCGTAAACAGCTTTAAGATTGAGGGCAGAGCTAAATCATCATATTATGTATCTGTTATCACAAACGCCTACAGAAAGGCTATGGACATTTATAAGGCTGACCCTGAGCATTTTGAACTGCCGCAGTGGCTCAAGGACGAGGTTTTCAAGGTAAGCCACAGAGCGTATTGTACGGGATTTTTCTTTGGTCACCCTAAGGAGAGCCAGTATTATGAAAACGGCGGATATATCCGTGAATATGACGTTGTGGCTGTGGTTGACGGCTGCGGCGGTGGAAAAATATACTGCACCCAGAAAAACAAGTTCAACAAGGGCGACGAGGTCGAAGTGCTTTCACCAGTGGGCAGTCCTGTAAAGTTCATAGTTGAAGAAATGTTCGATGAGTATGGAAACGAGATAGAAACTGCAAATCATGCAGCTATGAAGATGTCGATCAAATCAGATTTTGTTTTCCCTGAACATTCAATAATCCGCATGAAGAAATAATGAATAAAGCCATGTGATTTTTCTTCACATGGCTTTTTGCTATTTTTTCTTTTCGTCAAATTCTTCTGACAGTGGATTTGAGTTCATTGCAGCTTTAATGTTTTCGTCTGACAAATGAGTGTATATCTCAGTGGTCGCAATGCTTTTGTGTCCTAGAATATCCTTTAAAACAAGGGTATCAACACCGCCATGCTGATACATTAGCGTAGCTGCTGTATGCCTTAGCTTGTGGGTCGTTATGCCAAGATTGCTAAGTCCTGCACGCTGGAGCTGTTCCTCCACGATTTGCTGAACACGGCGTTTATTTATTCTTGTTTTGTTAGCTGACAAGAAAATGGCAGTTTGTTCCACTTGCGGACGGGTAGTGTCAATATACTCATCAAGGGCAGAAACGCAAGCGTCGTTAAGGTAAATAATGCGTTCTTTACGGCCTTTACCGAGGACTCGCAGAGTTCTGTTATCACGGCTATAATCGCTTAAATTCAAGCCCACAAGCTCGCTCAGACGCATACCGCAGTTAAGAAATAATGTAATGATACAATAATCACGGACCTGATTTTTAGATTCGATATTACGTAGCAGTTCAAGACTTTGTTCAAGAGAAAGATATTTTGGCAAAGCCTGATTGATATGTGGCAGCTCGAGGTCATCAAGTGGGTTGTTTGAGATAAGCTTGGCTTTCTTTGAAAGATAAACATAAAACTGTTTCAAAGCCGAGCATTTGCGTGCACGGGTCTTTGTAGAGTTTCCACGGTCATCTTTAAGATATTTTAGATAAACGTAAGCGTCATTGAGAGTGAAACTTTCAAGCCATTCTATTGGCGTATCTTTTATACTAATTTTATTGAACGGTGTTTCAGCTGATACTGCACGGTGCTTGACATTAAGATATCTAAGGAATGTGCGGATATCAATAAAATAAGCCTCTTCGGTCCGATCTGAACGGTCTTTTACTACTTTCATATTAGTTAGAAAATCGTCAAGATAATAAGGGCAATCGTCTACATATGCTTGTTTCATTTATATTTATTCTCCTTGTTTATCACTTCTCTAAGTTTCACTAAATTTTTATTTAGTGAAACTTTCTGTACACGCTGTGCGAGGGGCTGTTTGTGGCTCTTTTACGCTTTGTCGGCTCTCTCCGTTGTGCACTGCTTTAAGTATACACCCTACTTTGTGGGCTGTCAAGCTATGCTACAAAATGCTCAGAACAATTATTTTATAAATTTCCTCCAAACGGTTGATTTTGGAGCGAAAATGTGATAAAATTATAATAATATATTTTATGAAAGGAACGATAGTTGATGAACGACAAGAAACCTATGGTCATGAGGATATTGGTTCTCGCTCTGGTTGCCGCACTTATACTTGGACTGATCGTTGGAACTGTCATTAGTGCTGTGTAATGGTTCATATCGGTAATAGCTGGGACGATATCCTTGCTGATGAATTTAAAAAGGAATATTATTTAAAGCTCCGTGAGTTTCTTAAATATGAATACTCACACTATACTGTCTACCCTAATATGTATGATATTTTCAATTCCTTGAAGTATACGCCATATGAGAATGTTAAGGCTGTCATTATAGGTCAGGATCCTTACCATGGTCCGGGACAGGCTCATGGACTTTGTTTTTCTGTTAAGGCTGGTGTTAATCCCCCACCGTCTTTGCAGAATATTTTCAAAGAGCTTAATGCTGACTTGGGTGTGCCTATCCCAAATAATGGTGAGCTTACTGACTGGGCTAAACAAGGAGTGCTCATGATGAACACTGTCCTTACTGTCCGTCAGGGTCAGCCTAATTCTCATAAGGGCAAGGGCTGGGAGCAGCTTACTGATGCCGTTATAAAAAAGCTCAATGAACGCAATGTACCTACTGCTTTTATATTGTGGGGCGGCAATGCAAAGGCTAAAGCACCGTTGATAACTAACCCTATACACGCTGTGTTCAAGGCGGCTCACCCGTCTCCTCTGTCAGCCTATAACGGCTTTTTCGGTTGCAGACATTTCTCTCAGGTCAATAATTTCCTTGCAAGCAACAATATCCAGCCCATAGACTGGACTATCAGCAATAAGTAAAATAATAAACCTCGGTTTGTTTTGAACACAAGCCGAGGTTTTATTTTTTATAATCTCTTTATATGCTGAACAAGCAGTGCCGCACCTGTCACAACAAGATTGTAAACAAGCACCAACGTTGGCGTGAGCTGTACAAACGAGCCTGCAAGCATCATTATAAGTGCTATAAGACCTGCAAGTATCGTCGCACCGTACATCACTGACGCACCGAGCTTTGCGGTGAATTTAAGCCTCTTTGCACCGATAACAAGCATTGCAAATGACGGAAAATGTCCGCTGCAAAGCATTGACGATGCCTGACGAGGAACGTACTCTGTTTCGCTTTCATAATCCTTATGATATCTGAAACTCAGAAGTTTAACGCTGTCACTTTCGATATCAAAGAGATCTGAAAGGAAACGCTGTGATAGAAATCCGTCAACGGTTCTTATCACTGTGGTAATGCCTTCAAGTTCAAGCTCTTGCAGCCAGCGTGTGACTGACAGATTAGGTGATACCTCAATTACAAACATTGCAGCCGTGATACCTGAAATCGAGAGATACACCGCAACATTGCCCTTGGTGTACTCCTTCTCCTTAGCCTCAGACGGCAGACCGTCAATAGAGTGATTTTCCATAAGCTCTCTTGTACCAAGCAGCACACGTTTATTTTCTATCCAGCCTGAAAGACCAAGACCGTCCTCATAAATGTAGCTTTCTACAGGGTAAAGCAGTTCGGTCTTGCCTCTTAACATTTTGTAGAATGTAGACCTGAGGACACTTCCCGACTGACAGCTAAGACTTGCGGCCATTAAAATGCAGTCCTCGATAGAAATAGCAGAAAGCAGTTTGAGATTTGCAAGTTCGATACTTCCGTTAGGGAAAAGCTGTTCAGCGTCTACCAGCAGCGAATTGGTATCGGCAAACTCATCAACTGAAGAATAACCAAGCATTACTGCTGAATACTGAAGATACTTCTTTGTGGCTCTTGCCAGCGGTACATTTACAATAAGCATTACAGCGAATGAAGAACACATTGTAACTGTGCCTGAGAACGCCGCCAAAGCGATGAAAAGGCGTTCCTTCATATTGGCTGCACCCTTGTCGAATATAAGTGAAAGCAGTGCTATAACAATACCTGCAATGAGAATATACGGACTTACTTTCTTTGAATATTCGTCCGAAATGTCAGCAGTATAACTGTTTTTCATGAAGTTGTCAACAAACTCGGTCTTTCTCATTGCTGCGATCTTAGGTTCTGCGACTGAACCTCTTGTGAAATTCTCTGCCGTTTCTTCATCATCTACAGATGTAACAGCATACCTTTCAAAATCACCTGCAACATATCTGAAATTACGCTCAGTACGTTTAACTATCATAAGTTTGCCCAGTGTGTTGAATATAAGCCCGACTATAGCGGCGGATATATAAACATGATACACGCTGTCACGAATGGACTCAGGGTCAAACAGATTGATTATTCCCGCTATCACTGTCACAAAAATGCCCAGTGCAGCTATGGTGTCATTGTCAGCTTTTCGCTTGAAAAGGCTTTTTATTCCCGCAAGCATCACATTATAGCAAACTGCAATAGATATAAGTCCAAGCACTGTATTTGTAAACAGGTAAGCCGCAGGGGTGATAGTTCTGTCAAAAGTTTTGATAAGCGGAAGTTCAAGGTCATTGGCAACGGTAATAAATGTACTGAAAATGCCAGTGAAAAGCAGCACGCAAAGTCTGAGTACAAGATTGCTCTTTACCTGTATTATAGAACCCAAGACCTTTTCTGCATCGTCAAACTTTTTAAACTCCGTCTGACCTGTTCTGCTCTTATCTTCCGATTCCTCACTTGTAGGCTCATTGTCTTGCTCATCGGTTTTGAGAACAAAGTTTTCGACTTTCTTTTTTCTGTGCTGTGAAAGTATAGATGACTTTTCCTCATAAGTTGCGTCATCAGGGATAAGTGCCTTGTCAAATTCTTCTGTTTTAGGGATTATCTTTCCGGTAAGTCCCATTTTTATATCTTTAAGGCTTGCCCTATTCACAGGCGGAACGCTCTGTTTAGCGGCCTTGCCTTTTTTATGCTTGGTGAGATTATTTATCAGGGCGGCGTTCTCTTCGTTACGCTTTTTCTCTTCTGCCTGATCTGCCGCCAGCTCGTCGTCAAAATCTACCGCCTTTATAGGATCATAATCGTCATGATCTGAGTCATTTATTTCATTATCCTGTTCAGCCTCCTGCTGGGAAGAATTATCTTCCTCGGCTACCTCGTCGGTATCTTCCGACTCGTCAGCTTTCAGATCGTTTTCAACTTTTTCGCTGTATTCCGAAATTATATCATCTATTGAGAATTTTTCAGCCAAAGCTTTAACCTCCTGCTCTTTTATAGATTTCTCTGTCTTACGGCCTCATACATGAAAATGCCTGCCGCAACGGAAGCGTTCAGAGAATTGACCTTGCCCACCATTGGCAGACTAAGTAGAAAATCACATTTAACTTTTATAAGACGTCCCATACCAAAGCCCTCAGAGCCGACTATCAAAGCCATAGGACCTGTGAGCTTTACCTCTGTATAGCTTTGTCCCTCACCGTCAGTTCCATAGATCCACACGCCGTTATCTTTCAGCATATCGATAGTAGCCGCAAGGTTTGATACCCTTGCAACAGGCAGCCAGCTTGCTGCTCCTGCTGACGTTTTAAAAACTGTGGCATTGAGCGATGCACTTCTTCTTTTAGGGATTATAACACCGTGAGCACCAGCAGCCTCAGCCGTTCTGATTATCGCACCAAGGTTGTGCGGATCTTCTATTTCATCACAGATGATGATAAAAGGATCTTCGCCTTTTTCATGTGCAATGCTCAGAATATCCTCAGGTGTAACGTACTCAGCACAAGCACCCATAGCAATAACACCCTGATGTGACGCTCCCCTGCTCATATTATTGAGCTTGACCTCAGTGACACGCTTAACGTTTATGCCTTTTTCCTTTGCAAGCCTGCAAATAAGCGTGATAGAGCCCTTAGCCTCTGGGTTGATATAGATAGTATCTATCAGCTTATTCGCCTTTAGAGCCTCGATAACTGGGTTTCTGCCGATTATAAGCTGAAGTTCATTTTCTTCGTCGATATTATTCTTTTTATCCTGATAATTAGTCATTGAAATTTCCTTTTCAAAAAAATATACTACCTGTCATTATACCACAAAAAAGCCTGAATGCCAATAGCAAACAGGCTTTTTATACAGACTTTCGACGATTTACACAAATTTTATCAATGATATTTATGATATTCACATACACAATGCGATCAACAGCATAACAAGCACTGCTGCACCCATTAAAGTGAATGTCAGCATCGCAGGATTGTACTTTCTGTTTTCGTATGGTCTTTGCTCCCCCGTTATTATACTTGCTATTTCGACAGCATTTTTTCTTAAAATCTCAGGCGGCAGATGACTTTTATCTGAATTTACAAATAACAAAATCTTATCAAAACATTCATTACCTGTACACTTTATCTCGATGATTTGTTTATTAATTCCCTTGAGCATGATCTAAAACTCCTCCAAATGCCAATTAATTGATTATATTACTGATTATTGGCTTGTTAGAGGAGCAATATTCAACATTTCAACACAAAAATGTTGAAAGTGAAAAGTTTTCAACATACATATAGGCATTTTCTGTTGAAAACCATGTTGAAAACGTTGAAAACTCATGGTTTTATCGGTGTTTACAAGCTGTTGAAAACTCTATATTTCAACGAAAATCGACTGTTCATGCGAAAATCTACTAACATATAGCAACTAATGCAGGGATAAATATTACTAATATGTTAAGACAAGTGCGTGGTTGTTGAAAGATTTTTGCAAGCTTTGGAACAGCCGCAGTTTACAGGGTTTTTGAATTTGTTTGAAGATAAATTTACAATTCAGAGGTCAAAGTACAAAAAATGACCCTTTAAATGTGCAAACAGCCATTAATCAACAAAGACAGTCTTTCTGTACATTAAATCGTACTTTTACAATCCGTTGCATAAAAATCAAATTGTAATTATTGTAACGAAAAGTAACGAAATTTTCTTATCTTGTTGTGAGAAACTTTATCGCTCTTTCTATGGAATCCTTGGAGTTTCCCCAGTCAGCATTCGCACCTGTGTTACGGTAGTCATACATCTTGCAGTAATGTGAAACGTCAGCCTCAAGAGAATCAAGATATTTGCTTGTAAGTTCTCCGCAGGCATCGATAAACTGCTTTTGATACTTCTTATCCATATTCTCAGTGCACATTGATACGAGCAGGTCATAGTGAGGCAGGCAAAGCATTTCCTGCTGAGCTAAAAGTTCTCTGAAATCACGCTGCTGGTCATACATCTCAAAAAGCGTTACAAGTATTCTTGACATTCCCCAGTCTACTTTGCTGCACACAAAACATTCATTGTTCACTGCACTGACCTTTTTCTGTTTGGCAGTTTTGCCCTCAAACATTTTCTTTCGTGTGAAAATATGTTTTTGCATATCCTGCAAATGAGATTGCAGCATAAGTGCGAGCGACAGTCTGTTTTTGCAGGCTCTCATCTGTTCAAAGTGCGTTTTGCAGAATCCAAGCTTGTTTGTTTCCATACGCACGTCAGGCTCCATCATTGCCGCACCCATTATGTATTCAACGGTTCTCTGCTCCAGTGTATCACGCAGTCGGCATATAGGGCAGCCGCATTTCGGCTCAAATATATCAGTGACCGGAATGGTCAAAATACTTTCTCTCATTTTATGTATCCTTTCTGAAATCTGTTTGATCTATCCGCTTGAAAAATACTGATATTTATAGTATAATATCTTTTGTAGGATTTTGCAAGTCGATTCGATAAATTTATCATATAATGGAGTTGTATTTTATGGATTATACACAAAGCGGCAGCGATATACTGCTTAAGCAGCCTGATTTTGGGCTTGACGATACTCTTGACTGCGGTCAGGCTTTTCGCTGGGAAAAGATTGATGAGAACACTTACAGCGGAGCATTTCTCAATAACAGGCTGACTATCAGCGAGGAAGAGGAAAAAGGCGTTTTCAGGCTGCATAATACCACTGTTCAGGATTTTGAAAACATATGGGCAGATTATTTTGATCTTAACACAGACTATGGCGAGCTAAAACGCCGCTTTTCTGAGGACGAGACCTTGGCGAAAGCCTGTGCTTTTGCAGGCGGTATAAGGATACTCAGGCAGGACAGCTGGGAGGCTTTATCATCGTTTATAATAAGCCAGAACAATAATATCCCAAGGATAAAGGGTATTATAGGACGTCTGTGTGAGCATTACGGCGGCTACCCTTCTGCTGAAGATATGGCAGATGAAACTATAGACAGCCTTGGGTATTTGCGTTCAGGGTTCAGAGCAAAATATCTTGTTGACGCCATTGAAAAGGTTTTGAGTGGTGAGATAGATTATGACAAGATAAAGGCTCTGCCGCTTGACGATGCACGAAACGAGCTTATGAAGATCAAAGGCGTTGGACCTAAAGTTGCAGACTGCACGCTGCTTTTTGGTTTTTATAAAACGGACGCTTTTCCGAAAGATGTGTGGGTAAAGCGAGTGCTTGCACAGTGGTATCCAAACGGACTTCCTGCTTGTGTTAAAGGCGTTGAGGGCATTGCACAGCAATATCTCTTCCATTACATAAGAAACACACAGAAATAAAAATGACCCGATCGTGAAATTCTCCACGGTCAGGTCTTATCTTTTATATTACATTGACTCAGGGCAGGTTATCTTGAGCATATCAAGAATATTCTTTATTACCTGTTTTACTGCAAGTGAAAGTGACAATCTAGCCTGCATGATGCTTTCGTCCTCACCCATGATACGGCAGTTGTTATAGAACTTGTGATACATTGTAGCAAGGTCTATAACATACTTTGTTACCTTAGCAGGGTCATAAGCCTTTGCAGCCTCGTTTATAACGTTTGGCAGAGTAGCAAGGTGTTTTATCATCTCCTGCTCCTCAGGGGCTGTGAGCACGCTGAGAGCCGCCTTGTCAAGGCTCTTTACTTCAATACCCTCTTCGTTCATCTTTTTAAGGACAGAACAAATTCTTGCGTGTGCATACTGTACATAGTAAACTGGGTTCTGGCTTGTCTGAGATACGGCAAGGTCAAGGTCAAAATCAAAGTGAGAGTTAGGCTCACGAAGATTGAAGAAAAATCTTGCTGCGTCTATTGGTATCTCGTCAAGAAGAGTAGAAAGTGTGATAGCCTTTCCTGAACGCTTTGAAAGCTTATATTTTTCGCCGTTGCGGACGAGGTTTACCATTTGCATTATAACAATATCAAGTCTGTCAGCGTCAACGCCAAGAGCTGTCATGGACGCCTTTATTCTTGCGATGTAGCCGTGGTGGTCTGCACCGAAAATATCCACAGCCTTGTCAAACTTTCTTACGGCAAGCTTGTTATAGTGATAAGCGATATCCGGAACAAGATATGTTGGCACGCCGTTTTCACGCACGAGGACTCTATCCTTTTCGTCGCCGAAATCAGTTGTCTTGAACCAAAGTGCACCGTCCTGCTCATAGGTGTGACCGCTTGCTTTGAGCTGCTCGATAACTCGCTGAACTGAGCCGTCCTTGTGAAGTGTGCTCTCGTTGAACCACTTGTCATACTGTATTCTGTATTTGCCAAGGTCGTCATGAAGTTTCTGAATATTCTTAGGAAGTGCAAAATCGCAAAGTGCCTGACGGCGTTCCTCGCTGTCAGCGTTCACATACTTGTCGCCGTATATCTCATTGAAAGCGTTTGCATGGTCGATTATGTCCTGACCCTGATAAGCGTCCTCAGGAAGTTCAGTTTCAGGCTTGTATATCTGAAGATATCTTACTTCAAGAGATGTCTTGAATTTTTCTATCTGATTTCCTGCATCATTTATATAAAATTCTCTTGCAACGTCATAGCCAGCCTTTTCAAGAACTGAGGCAAGACAGTCGCCTATAGCTCCGCCTCTTGCGTTGCCTATGTGCATAGGTCCTGTAGGGTTTGCTGAAACAAATTCCACAAGAACGCTCTTGCCGGCACCAAGATCTGTTTCACCGTATTTCTCTTTCTGATCCAAAACAGATGCAACTACAGTTGCATACCACTCTGGCGAATAGAAAAAATTGATAAATCCAGGACCTGCTACCTCACACTTTGCAAAATATGAGCCGTTAAGGTCAATTTTAGATACGATTGCCTCAGCTATCTTTCTTGGATTATTTCTGAAAGGTCTTGCACATACCATTGCGGCATTGGTGGAAACGTCACCGTTTTTAGAATCGGCAGGAATCTCTGTATTGAATGCAGGGATAGGCTCAGCAGGGAAAGTTCCGTCTGCAACAAGCTCGCCCATAGCTTTCATTACAAGCTCCTTAGCCTGAATAAATGCGTCGCTTATGAGATTGGTCATATTATTTTTCCGTCCTTCCGAATTTATAATTATGCGACAACATTTGCCGCTTTTACTTCTATGGTGATCTCAAAATCACCGATATAGCTTGAATTTACGTCTATCACATAGTGAAAGAATAGCAGACCGCCGTTTTCATCAAGGTCAGATCTTATGGACTTTGCAGTTATGCCCACCATGAAATCACCGTATGGTGTGCCATAAACGCAGTGCTGCTTTGTGCCCATTTCGACCACAAGATTGGATTCTACCGCACCTGTTCTCGTCATTGTTACTTTTCGGCAGCCGTCAGTTTCGAGAGTTGTGATACTTCCCTCAAATCCTGTTGCCTCTGATTCTTCGTATGAAATGCGATATCCTGTTTCAGTCGGTTCATACAGACCTGTTGAAATAAGCTCGCTTTCTTCCTTTGAATTGCCGTCATTTTGGCGGCTAACAAGTTTTATGGATACTTCCTTGCCTGTCAAATAAAATCCTCCAGTTTACAGCTTTAGGCTGCATTTTGATATTTGTGCATTGATATTGTTTCCGAGAAAACGCTCAACATTCTCTGAAAACAGTTCAACGCTGTCTGTACAGTATAGTTCAAGGCTTTCACGCTCTTCCCTGTTTGCGGTATCATCGCTGTATGAAAGAGTGTTGAGTGCATATTTAGCCAGTTCAGCACCTGACGACACAAGTGCAACTCCCTCGCCCATTATGTCCGAGATAAGTTCAGTAAGGTGAGGATAGTGAGTGCAACCAAGAATAAGGGTATCAACGTCCTCTTTTTTCATGATCTCAAGATATTCCTGAGCGATATATCTTGCAGGTACGCAGTCAGGAGCGGTATAGCCGTTTTCCACAAGCGGAACGAACATAGGGCAAGCCTTGCCCACTACCTTTATATTTGGATTTATGCTCCTTATTGCTCTGCCGTAAATGCCGCTCTTTATGGTGGCACTTGTGGCAATAACGCCTATCCTGTTGTTTCTTGTGGCAGAGCAGGCAGCCTTTACAGTAGGTTCAACAACTCCGCTTATAGAGATATCCGACTTTATATCCATTGCAGGCAGCACAGACGAAACCGTGCCGCAGGCAACAAGTATCATCTTGACGTTGTGCTGCTTGAGAAATTCAATATCCTGCTGAGCATAACTCATTATCGTTTCACGGCTTTTTGAACCGTATGGCACTCTTGCTGTGTCACCCAGATAGACGATATTCTCACGGGGCAGCAGCTGTATAAGTTCCTTTACGCAGGTAAGTCCGCCGACGCCCGAATCGAAAACTCCAATGGCGGCATTATTCATAATCGACCTCCGCCTTATCAAGTGCCAGCTTGATGAGCTTATCTTCCTGCTGTTCAGGGGTCATGCCTTCATACTGCATAAGCTGAGGGTACATACTTATAGGAGTATGACCCGGCAGTGTGTTTATCTCATTAAGGATAACAGTTCCGTCCTTCATAAGGAAGAAATCTACTCTTGAAAGTCCGCTGCAGCCCATTGCTCTGTAAGCTTTGACAGCAGTCTTTCTTATTTCTTCTATGCTTTCCTTGCTCATTCTAGCAGGAATAAGAGTTTTTGACGCAGCGTCATTGTACTTTGCGTCAAAATCGTAAAATTCATCATTTGCGGAACATACTTCGCCGACTGTAGATGCGAAAGGCTCTTCGTTGCCCATTACTGCACATTCACACTCCATGCCGACGATAGTTTCTTCAACTATTACCTTGCCGTCATGTGCAAAAGCAAGCTTTATGGCAGCTTTAAGTTCATCTCTGTCCTTAGCTTTTGAAACGCCCACAGAAGAACCGCAGTTTGCAGGCTTGACGAACATTGGGTAGCCAAGCTTGCTTTCCATTTCGTCACACTTCTCATCAAGATGTGAAAGCTCTGAGGTGATAATGCCCACCCACTTTGCTGTTCTTATGCCATTGGCGTCAAGAACAGTGTGTGTAAGTCCCTTGTCCATGCAGTTTGCAGAGGATATACAGTCACAGCCTACGAATGGTATCTCAGCAAGCTGGAAAAGTCCCTGAATAGTGCCGTCCTCGCCGTTCTTGCCGTGAAGAACAGGGAAAATAACATCTACCTTTACTTTCTGATATTCACCGTTTTCGCCCAAAGCTATAAAGCCTTTGTGCAGTGGATCAGGGCTGAGAACGCATGGAACATTGTCAGGGTGCTGTTCCCATTTGTTTGACGCAATATCGTCAACATCTCCTATATATTTCATCCAGTGACCTTTTTTTGTTATTCCGATACAGATAACATCATATTTGTCCTTGGGAATACTCTTAATAACGTGAGTTGCAGAAACAACAGATACGTCGTGCTCGTTGGATTTTCCGCCGAAAATAACGGCAACTCGGATCT
>UQAR01000044.1 GCA_900539095.1 uncultured Ruminococcus sp. | reverse complement strand
TCTACACCGTCTAATTCGTCGGCAGCGTCAGATGTGTATAAGAGACAGTCTATATACTGCTTTTTTCAAACTGTTTTTCTATTATAACACACTGCCGTCTTTAAGACAAGCCCCATGAAACGTATTTTTGAAAATAGGTTAACAAAATGTTTATTGAAATAAACAAAACAATATGCTATAATCATAAAGTCAAAGTGGAAAATTTTATAATTTAAGAGGAGATATATTATATGAAAAAGATCATTACTTCTATGCTCCTTTGTGCAGTAATGGCAGTCATGGGCGTTTTTTCACTGGTGGCGTCGGCTGACGTTTCAGACGTGAAGATAGACTGCAAAAAGGCAAAGGACGCAAGCACATGGGGCAAAAGCCTTTCTGTCTCAAAGGAAACTTTTGACGTTGCGAGAATAACAGACAAGACGCAGATAGTTGTCACCTTTGAATACAAAGACAAAAAGCAGGCTAAAGACGTAACCAGTTCGCCTATCGGACTTGCTCTTCAGTGCTACAACAATCCTGACAACGCTCTTGCAGATGACAAGGGTGCTGTATGGGCTGAGGTAACGCCTACTACATACGATGAAAACAGTGCGATATTCTATTATCAGGATCTTGTAAAGGCTTACACCTCAAAGGATTTCACTACAGTAGATTTTCTGCACGTTATCGCACCGTCAAGCGTTGCTGTGAAATGCACTTCAATGACTATCACAGACTGCAACGACAAAGCCCCTGAAACAACAACTACCACAGAGGCACCTAAGGACGAATCTGTAGCGGAAACTACAGCCGAAACGACTGCCGCAGAAACTACAGCTGCTACCACAACAATTTCAGCCGCTGAGAAATCAGACAGCTCATCAAGCCCGATACTCCTTATTGTAGGAATAATCGCAGGCGTTGCTATCGCAGTTATCGTTATCGTTGTGATAATGAACAAGAAGTCAAGCGAGGCGTTTGACGTAAGCACCGGCAAGTTCGTTGACAAGAAAAATCTTTTTGACGAAAACAAAGACGAAGATAAGAAATAAGCATTTCAATATCCGCATTGAGCAAGGCTCGGTGCGGATATTTTTTTGCCTTTCAAAAAAAAGTAAAATAGTTCCTGAAATACGGCTATTATTTGTGCATAATGGTTATTGATTTTTATTTTTAATTATGTTATAATGCTTTATTATCAGAGGTTATGCACAAATATGAGGACTAGATTTTGTGCAAAATTATATTTTATAAGAATTTGAAAGGAAAAAGAAAATGAAGAGATTTTTATCAGCAGCTTTGTCTGCTATCATTGCTTGTGCGTCCATATTCTCATGCACACTGACAGCATTTGCTGAAAAGGCAGAAACAGAAGACGTTACTATCGACTGCTCTTCCGCAGAGGCTTGCAGCAATTGGGGTCAGTCTATCACTGTCGATCAGGCAACTTTCAACGCAACAAGGCTTACAAAGGATTCAGAGATAATCGTCACATTCAAGAGCGAGGAAATAAACGAAAAGGCAGGAAACAAATACAATGCTGAGCTTATTTTCCAGAGCTGGGACAACACCACTACATCAGCCGCTCAGGACGGTGCGGTATGGGCAAAGATAGCACCTGTGAAGTTTGACGATTCATCAGCTACATATGATTTTGAATCTATCGCAACTGCATACGGCACTGACGATTTCAGTCAGGTATACAACATCGTAATCGGTGCGACTGACAGGGCAAAGATAACAGTAACAGGCATAACGGTAACAAACTGCAAGACAAAGACTTATGCAGAAAAGGAAGAAAAAGACTCAAAGGGAACAAATCCGATAGTTATCGTTATTGCGGTCATCGCAGGTATCGCTATCGCCGTTGTGGTCATCGTCATTATCATGAACAGGAAGTCCAGCGAGGCATTTGATGTAAGCACCGGCAAGTTCGTTGACAAGAAAAATCTTTTTGAAGAGTCAAAGAACGATGACGGGGAAAAGAAATAATAATTGATACTTTCAGCAGGAGGACGAGGTGTTCGTTCTCCTGCTTTTTTGTCAAAATGCGACGTAAAACCGCTTGACAACTTGGTTTCATGTGGTATAATAAAAGCAAGAACAAATCAAACTATGGATCAGATCATGTGAGGAGGCAAAGCTATGAGCACCAAAGAACTTGCATACAGTATGATCGACAATCTCACTGAAGAACAGCTCAATGCCCTTATAGTTATCCTACAGGGACTTCAGAAAGAAGAGCCTAACGAAGAGACCAAGAAGGTTCTTGACGATGCAAAAGAAGGAAAAAATCTTGTTGGTCCGTTTAACTCAGTAGACGAGCTTTGGGAGAGTCTGAATGCTTAAGATAACTTATCACAACAAATTTAAAAAGGATTTCAAAAAAGCCAAAAGCCGTGGCCTTGATATGTCAAGCCTTAACAAAGTCATTACCATGCTCGCTGAGGAACAGCCACTTCCGGCAAAATACAGAGAACATTCGCTGACAGGCAATTACAAGGGTTTCCTTGAATGTCACATTGAGCCTGACTGGCTTTTGATCTATGAAAGACGCAGCGACGAGCTTATACTGCTTTTATACAGAACAGGCACTCACAGTGACTTGTTCTAGCAGTCACAGAATATTTTATAACTTTCAGCAGGAGGACGAGGTGTTCGTTCCCCTGCTTTTTTTCATGGAGAAATATTGACTTATAGACGGAGTTATGGTATTATATTAAAAGGTATATTTAATAATTGGAGGCTATATAAAATGTCAATATTTAAACTTGAACCTGCTTTTAAGGACTACATCTGGGGCGGCACAAGACTCAGAGATGAATACGGCAAAAAGTGCGACTATGACAAGGTGGCAGAAAGCTGGGAGCTTTCTTGTCACAAGGACGGTCCGAGCGTTGTTGCTGACGGCGAATACAAGGGTCTGACACTCAACGAGTATATCGAAAAGGCCGGCAAGGGCGTTCTTGGCAAGAACTGTGAGAGATTTGAGAACTTCCCTATCCTTATCAAGCTCATTGACGCTAAGGACAATCTTTCTGTACAGGTACACCCTGACAACGAGTACGCAATGAGAGTTGAGGGCGAATACGGCAAGACAGAAATGTGGTATGTTGTTGACTGTGACGAGGGTGCTACCCTGCTTTACGGTTTCAAGCACGAGATATCAAAGGACGAGTTCGCTAGAAGGATCGCTGACAACACACTGCTTGAAGTAACAAACGCTGTTCCTGTTAAAAAGGGTGACGTTTTCTTCATCAAGTCCGGCACTCTTCACGCTATCGGCAAGGGTATCCTTATTGCTGAGATACAGCAGAATTCAAACACTACATACAGAATTTATGACTACGGCAGAGTTGGCAAGGACGGCAAGCCTAGAGAGCTCCACGTTGACAAGGCTCTTGACGTAACAAAGCTTGCTCCTGCTGAGCAGTATCCTGAAACACCTGTTGAGAAGAAGGACGGCTATGACATCAAGCTCCTTTCAAAGTGCGAATACTTCACAACATACAGAGTGAACGTTGAAACAAAGGCTGAGCTTGAGGCTGATGAAAACAGCTTTAACAGTATCCTCGTTCTCGAGGGCGAGCCTGTTATCAGCGGCAGCGAAACTGTATCTGCAAAGAAAGGCGAGAGCATTTTTGTTTCAGCAGGCACCGGCAAGTACACTGTTGAGGGCAAGTGCACTTTCGTGCTCACAAAGATAGACTAAGGTGAGATAAATGCTTAAACTTGACCTGAAAAAGGAGATCGGTGAGCTGTGTGCTCTTGTGCTTGCTCTTATCATCGGATTTGCGGCAAGCTCATTTTGGATAGGTCTTATCAGCTTTGTGGTGCTGGAACTTGTGTATCTTTTTGTATATGACGCTATAGCCAAAAAGGCGGAGGCTAAAAAGCCAAAAGAAGAAAAGGAAGAGATAAACTTCCACGAATATGATGACGATAATACTGAGGACAATGACGCTCAGTAAAATAAAAGGGAGAAATTAATATGAAGTATTACATTGGTATCGACCTTGGCGGCACTAACATCAAGGCTGGTGTTGTGAACGACGAGTTTGAGATAATCGCAAAGGCTACCTGCAAGACCAATCTGCCAAGACCTGCTGAGGAGATATGCGAGGACATGGCTAAGGTCGCTTTGGAGGCTGTAAAGAACGCAGGGTTGGAGATAGAGCAGATAGAATCTGTAGGTATCGGCACACCTGGTACTGCAAACTCTGACACAGGCGTTATCGAGTATTCAAACAACCTCGGTTTCCTGAACTTCCACGTTGTTGACCTTATGAAGAAGTTCATCGACAAGCCTTGCTATGTTGAAAATGACGCAAATGCTGCGGCATACGGTGAGTATGTTGCCGGTGCGGCAAAGGGTGCGAACGACGCTGTTTGTATCACTCTGGGCACAGGCGTAGGCGGAGGAATAATCATTAACGGAAAGATATACTCAGGCTTTAACTTTGCCGGTGCTGAGATAGGCCACACTGTTATCGACCCTAACGGCCCACAGTGCACCTGCGGCAGACACGGCTGCTTTGAGGTATTCTCTTCTGCAACAGGTCTTGTAAGAATGACAAAAGAGGCTATGTTCGAGGACAAGGACTCTATCATGTGGAAAATGAACGAAGAGGACGGCAAGGTCTCAGCAAGAACTGCGTTCAACGCCATGAGAGCCGGCGATAAGGCAGGCAAGGAAGTTGTTGACAAATACATAAAGTATCTTGCTTGCGGTATCACAAACACAATAAACATTTTCCAGCCTGATATCCTCTGTATCGGCGGCGGTGTATGCAACGAGGGCGACCCTCTGCTTTTGCCGCTGAAAGAGCTTGTGGCTAAGGAAATTTACACAAAGAACTCAGCAAAGAACACTGAGATAGTTATTGCAAAGCTTGGAAATGACGCAGGCATAATCGGTGCGGCATTCCTTGGACTTTCACACAAAAAATAAAAAGCAAACAAAAGGAAAGGAGTAACTACAATGGGGTTATTTGACAAGCTTTTAAAGGGTGCAGTTGACGCAATAGACAACGCTGCGGCAAAGAACGGAAACGGCCCGACAGGACTTAAAGACCTGTTCAATCAGGCTATGGACAAGAAAAACGAGGCTATAAACGGCTCTTCAAGCACCACAACTTCAAGCAAACCAAGCACTGCCACTTCAAGCACAAGTTCAAGTAAGAGGAGCAATTACGCTTATACACGACCGACATACTCTGCACCGCAGGAGGTACTTGACACAGCAAGCATTCCTGCAAAGCCGTCAAGAGAAATAGAATTTGAGATATATGACGGTGAAGACGCTGAGATAAGAGTGAAGATAACATTTGATCTGAGCGGAGATTTTCTTGAAACTTGCGGAGATGTACACTATCTGGCGTCATATCTTCCGACCATTGATGACGATTATGATTCAGATTACTCTGACTCAAATACTCCGCTTTTTGGAGTTTATGATGCAGATGAAGAAATAATCTATAACATGGCAGAGAAATTTGATAATGGCGGCGTGCCTGACGATGCAATGATGTTCCTGCCCATCCATGACATGGATCCAAGAGTGCGTTTTAAGGCAAAGATCGAAAGCAGAGGTATGGTGAAATATTTCTATTATTGCCGACTTTACGACTATATCCCTAACTCCAAGACCTGTTTCTCTGTAAGCTACCCTAAAAATGTTGTTGGTACTCCACTTGAGAAAAAGCTTATGGCGGCTGTTGATGAGACTGTCCGCACAATGAAGAGAGAAGTATTAGAAGTGGAGCACAGACCATTCCGCTAAGGAGGACAAAACGAAATGAAGTTCAGTATAATAGGTTTTATACCTACTTTGCTTTTGCTGATACCTGTGATATTCGCCTGCTTTAAGACACCTGCCGACAAGCCTGAGCTTGAGGACGAGAACATTATCGTGTTTATCGCAAAGTGCGTGGGCAGATTCGGCTGCATAGGCTATATGTGCCTTTGTATCGGCAGCTATAAGGTAGGCTTTTCAAGCAAGCTGCTTTTCATAATATGGGCGGCAATAATGCTGATTGTTATCGCACTCTACTGGGTGCTTTGGGCAAGGCAGTATAAAAATGGCAATCATTTTGAAGATCTTTACGGCACCGGTATCCCGCTTTTCATTATCCCGGCGGCAGCTGTGCTCCTTACGGGTATCTTCTCAATGAACATGATGCTCATTATTTTCTCAGCACTGGATATCGTCTGCGAATACTGCTCTGCATACGGCATAAGAAAGCTTTTGCACCCTGCAAAGGCAGAGGAGAACTCAGACGAGGCTGAAACGAAAGAAAATGAGGACGGAGAATAATTTCGCCCTCGCTGATATATTTTTTCAAAAGAGGTAATAAAAAAATGGCATGTAATTATTTTTGTGACGGAGTTGACAAAGCTCCTCAGAGATCGCTTTTCAACGCTCTGGGTATGACAAAGGAAGAAATGGACAGACCGCTCGTTGGTATCGTATCTTCATACAACGAGATAGTTCCTGGTCATATGAACATTGACAAGATAGTTGAGGCTGTTAAAATGGGCGTTGCAATGGCAGGCGGAACACCTGTTGTATTCCCTGCTATCGCTGTTTGTGACGGTATCGCTATGGGTCACATGGGAATGAAGTATTCTCTCGTTACCCGTGACCTTATCGCTGACTCAACAGAGTGCATGGCTTTGGCTCATCACTTTGACGCTCTTGTTATGATACCAAACTGCGACAAGAACGTTCCTGGTCTGCTCATGGCAGCCGCAAGAGTAAACGTTCCAACTATTTTCGTATCAGGCGGTCCAATGCTGGCTGGTCACGTTAAGGGCAAAAAGACTTCCCTTTCAAGTATGTTCGAGGCTGTTGGTACTTACAACGCAGGCAAGTTCACACTTGACGATGTTGAGGAATTTGAGAACAAAGCTTGTCCGACCTGCGGCAGCTGCTCAGGTATGTACACTGCAAACTCTATGAACTGCCTTACAGAAGTTCTCGGCATGGGTCTTAGAGGAAACGGCACTATCCCTGCTGTATATTCTGAAAGACTCAAGCTTGCAAAGCACGCTGGTATGCAGGTAATGGAACTTTACAAGAACAATATCAGACCAAGAGATATCATGACAAAGGACGCTTTCATAAACGCTATCACAGCTGATATGGCACTGGGCTGCTCAACAAACTCAATGCTCCACCTGCCTGCTATCGCTCACGAGTGCGGAATCGACCTTGACCTTGACTTTGTAAACGAGATATCAAAGAGAACACCTAACCTCTGTCACCTCGCTCCAGCCGGTCACACATATATGGAAGACCTCAACGAGGCAGGCGGCGTTTACGCAGTTCTCAATGAGCTTAACAAGAAAAACCTTATCAACACAGACTGCATGACTTGCACAGGAAAGACAGTAGGCGAGAACATCAGCGGCGTTGTAAACAAGAACCCTGAGCTTATCAGACCAATAGATAATCCATATTCTCAGACAGGCGGAATCGCTGTTCTGAGAGGCAACCTTGCACCTGACACCTGCGTTGTTAAGCGTTCTGCTGTTGCACCTGAAATGCTGGCTCATGAAGGTCCTGCAAGAGTGTTTGACTGCGAAGAGGACGCTATCGCTGCTATCAGAGGCGGCAAGATAGTTGAGGGCGATGTTGTGGTTATCCGTTATGAAGGCCCTAAGGGCGGCCCTGGAATGAGAGAGATGCTCAATCCTACATCTGCTATCGCAGGCATGGGTCTTGGCTCAACTGTTGCACTCATCACAGACGGACGTTTCAGCGGTGCGTCGAGAGGTGCGTCTATCGGTCACGTTTCACCTGAGGCTGCTGTAGGCGGTCCTATCGCACTGGTCGAAGAGGGCGACATGATAGCGATAGATATCGACAACTGCTCTATCACTCTGAAGGTATCCGACGAGGAGCTTGCAGAGAGAAGAAAGAACTGGAAACCAAGACAGCCTAAGGTAACAACAGGCTATCTTGCAAGATATGCGTCACTTGTAACATCAGCAAACAGAGGAGCTATACTTCAGATAAAGGACTAATGTCCGAAACGATATAATAGGTAATAAGGGAGAAAGGCGGAAAAATATGAAAAAATTCATTTCAGGCTTGCTTGGAATACTCTTTGTAGTTCTCGTAGTAGTGGGTATATTCATCTGCACATATGTATTCAATCAGCCGTCAAGATCAGGCGATTCCAGAGAGCTTATCTCAGGAACATGGACTGATAAGGACGCTAACATCACATTTGAGTTTTCTGACGAGGGTGATTTCACTATCACTCACACTGATGATGATTCTGTTATCGCAAAGGGCTGGTTCAAGATACAAGAGGACAAGGGCAGCGGTAAGATCCAGCTGCTTGTAAATCCTTCTGACAGGGACAACACGGTGGATATCGGTCTGAGAATGAAATTCTTCTCAACTATTTCCTACAAGGACCTTTCTGTTCCGTCTGAGGACGAGAGCGACAAGGTCGCTACCTGCAAGTTCATCTTCCAGAACTCCGACGGAGTTTACTCATGCGAGAGAAAAAACTCTGACGGCTCGTTCTATGATGGCAAATAACGAATTTTCAAGGGCTACGGCTAGACAATGTGTTTAGCCGCAGCTTTTGTATGATATTGTGAAATAAGCAGATAACTTGAATCAACGGATATCCGTATAAAAAGGAGTAAAAATGGAGCTACTGATCAAAAATATCCGTGCCTGCGACCCTCAGACAGGGCTTGACGGCATAACGGACATAGGCATTGACGGGGGAAAGATAGTCAGCCTTGGAAAAACTGACGAGCCTGCTCAGAGAGTTATTGACGCAAAGGGCAAGCTTTGTGCACTGCCGGGTCTTTTCGATATGCACGTTCACTTCCGTGACCCTGGTCTTACCTACAAGGAGGACATAATCACAGGTGCGAACGCTGCAAAAGCCGGCGGATTTACCGGAGTTGCCTGTATGCCGAACACAAAACCGCCTATCGACTCTCCTGAGGGCGTTAAATATGTCTTTGAAAAGGCGAAGAAAACCGGTATCGACGTTTTCCCTATCGCCTGCGTTACAAAAGGCATGAAAGGTCAGGAGCTTTGCGACTATGACGCACTCAAAGCCGCAGGCGTTACTGCCATTTCTGATGACGGCAGACCTGTTGAAAACGCTGAACTGATGCGTCAGGCTATTGAAAAAACTAATGAAAATGGTCTTATCGTTACTTCTCACTGCGAGGACTTGAAGATAATAAACGGCGGCATAATAAACAAAGGCGAGATATCCGAAAAGCTTGGCGTAAAGGGCATGGACAGAGCCTCTGAGGACTATATCACTGCCCGTGAGATATGCCTTGCAATGAGCTGCAATGCGAGAGTTCACATTTGTCACGTTTCCACAAAAGGCTCTGTGAACATCATAAGGGCGGCTAAAAAGGACGGCGTGAAAGTCACCTGCGAAACTGCTCCACACTATTTTACGTTCACAGACGAAAAGCTTTTGTCCCGTGACGCTGATTTCAGAATGTCACCGCCGCTTAGAACGGAAGAGGACAGAGCTGCGGTCGAGGAGGCAGTGCTTGACGGCACTATCGACTGCATAATCACAGACCACGCTCCGCACTCGGCTGAGGAAAAGGCTGACTTTGAGAAAGCCCCAAACGGCGTCGTTGGACTTGAAACTTCCCTTGCGGCAACGCTCACAAAGCTTTATCACAGCGGCAAGTGCGGTCTTGACAAGATTGCAGAGATAATGTCGGTAAATCCGAGAAGGATAATGGGACTTGAGCCTATTAAGATAGCAGTTGGCGAAAGATGCGACCTTTGTATCTTTGACCCTGATTATGAATGGGAGGTTATCCCTGCGGAACTTAACTCAAAGAGCAAAAACAGCGTGTTCAAGGGAACAAGACTCAAAGGCAAGGTCTTGTACACAATATGCAGAGGAAAGCTCGTTTTTGAGCTGTAATATACGCAATACCGAAAGGAAGAGAAAAATGGCATTTGACAGACTTATTGAAAATATCGTAAAAACACAGAACCCTTCAGTTGTGGGACTTGACCCAAAGCTTGACTATGTTCCTGAATACATCAAGGAAAAGAAGTTCAGGAAATATGGCAAGACACTCAAGGGTGCGGCTAAGGCTATATGGGAGTTCAACAAGACTATCATCGACGAGATACATGACATCTGCCCTGCTATCAAGCCGCAGGCTGCATACTATGAAATGTACGGCTATGAGGGCGTAAAAACGCTTTACAAGACTATCCAGTATGCAAAGGAAAAAGGTATGTTCGTCATGACAGACGGCAAGAGAAACGATATCGGTGCGACTATGGAGGCTTATGCTACTGCTCACCTCGGTCTTACTGATGTAGGCGGCGAGCTTATTGAGGCTTTCGGTGCTGACGCTCTCACTGTAAACGGCTATCTTGGTTCAGACGGAATCAACCCTCTTCTTGACCAGTGCAGAAAATATGACAAGGGCATTTTCGTTTTGGTAAAAACCTCAAACAAGTCAAGCGGCGAACTTCAGGATCTTATGATCGGCAACAAGACAGTTTATGCCACGATGGGCTCAATGTGCGAACTGTGGGGCAAGGACGTTATGGGCAAGTATGGCTACAGCGGCGTAGGTGCTGTTGTGGGTGCGACTTATCCTGAGCAGCTTGCTGAGATGAGAAAGGCTCTGCCGCACACATTCTTCCTTGTACCGGGTTACGGTGCACAGGGCGGCGGTGCTGAGGGCGTATCAAAGGCATTTGACGATCACGGTCTTGGTGCTATAGTGAACTCTTCCCGTGGCGTAATGTGTGCATACAAGAAAGAGGATAACTGCGACGAGCACGATTTTGCAAAGGCTGCAAGACGTGAAGTTATCAGAATGAAAGAGGATATAATCTCATATCTGCCTAAGATCACACTTGAATAAACACTAAAGGAGTGACTGAGTATGACAGCAAAGGGCGTTATATTGTTTACAGCGGCGGTGGGAGCATTGCTTTTATGCTCCTGTGCAAAGAACGAAGATACAAGCTCTTTGACGGACAGTCAGCAGGAGCAAAGCGATTTTCCAAGATGTATCGTAGGCGAGTGGAAATGCCATGAAACGCCCCTTGACAACAGCGAGCTTTATTCGGGCTATCTCAGCCTTATTATCCGTTCAGACGGCAACTATCTCATGTATGACGCAGAAGCAGGCAATCCCTGCTTAAAAGGCACTATCGAAATGGACGGCGACGATCTTATCTTTGTTGATGACAGCGGAGTGGATTTTGCACCGCCTGCCGGGTGGGAGAATATGTCCAAAAGGCAGGAGATAGGCTATTTTGCTGACTCTTACACGCTGAAACTTACTTATACTGATAACGAAAACTCGGTCACACTCGTTTTTGATGCGGTGAACGCTCCGAATGAAGTAAAGAACTAATACAGGGAGGATTTTTTAATGTACAAGCAGGGTAAATACCCCATAGTTTCTAAAAAGACCCTTGCAAAAGGAATTTTTGACATTGAGATATACTGTCCGCACATTGCAAAGGCGGCAAAGGCAGGACAGTTCGCACAGGTGCAGGCTGAGGGATTTTTCCTTCGCAGACCTATCTCAATATGTGATATCGACAAGGACAAGGGCACTATCCGCCTTGTTTTTGAGGTAAGAGGTCACGGCACTGACAGGATAAGCGAGCTTAACAAGGGCGATCTTGTTGACATTATCGCTCCGCTGGGCAACGGCTTTAAGGTGCTTGAAAAGGGCAAAAAGGCTGTCTGTATCGGTGGCGGCATAGGCACGCCTCCAATGGTGGGCATTGCAAAGGAATATGGCGAGAACGCAACTGTTATAAGCGGTTTCAGAAACGCTGCGGCTGTTATTTTGCAGGAGGACTTCAAGGCCATGGGCTGTGACGTCAAGCTTTGCACTGACGACGGCTCGGCAGGAAGAAAGGGCTTTGTGACTGACGCTCTTATTGATGTGCTGAAAAGCGAAAAGCCTGATATCGTTTATGCCTGCGGCCCAATGATAATGCTCAAAAACATCACTAAGATATGTGAAGAAAACGGCATTTACTGTCAGGTATCTCTGGAACAGAGAATGGCTTGCGGCGTGGGTGCGTGTCTTGTATGTGTATGCCGCACTGTCAAGGACGGTCAGGAGTTCAATTCTCACGTCTGCAAGGACGGCCCTGTATTCGACAGCAAGGAGGTAGTGTTTGATGAATAGGATAAATGTGAATTTCTGCGGAGTTGAGTTCAAAAACCCTGTTATTCCTGCAAGCGGCACATTCGGCTACGGCAGAGAATACGAGCAGTTCTATCCACTCTCAAAGCTTGGCGGAATATCCGTAAAGGGCACTACTTTGCACCGCCGTGAGGGCAATCCAGGCCCTAGAGTTGCGGAAACTCCAAGCGGTATGCTCAATTCTGTTGGACTTCAAAACGGCGGCGTTGACAAGTTCATAAACTATGAGCTGCCTAATCTTGTGACAAAGGACACAAGGATAATCGCAAACATAGCAGGTTCTACCATTGAAGAATGTGCAGAGCTTGCCGCAAAGCTCAACGGCACGGCTGTTGACATGATAGAGCTTAACATATCCTGCCCGAACGTAAAACAGGGCGGAGCGGCTTTCGGCACTGACTGCAACGTTGCAGGTGCGGTAACAAAGGCTGTTAAGGACGTTACAGAAAAGCCTCTTATGGTAAAGCTTTCACCGAATGTCACAAGCATTGCGGACATTGCAAAGTCTGTTGAGGCAAACGGTGCGGACGCTGTTTCGCTGATAAACACACTTCTCGGTATGCGTATCGACATAAAGACACGCCGTCCGATACTGAAAAACAACGTGGGCGGACTTTCAGGCCCTGCGGTGTTCCCTGTGGCTGTAAGAATGGTATGGCAGGTGGCAAACGCTGTAAAGATACCGGTTATGGGCATGGGCGGTATCGCTACATGGGAGGACGCAGTTGAAATGATGATGGCCGGAGCAGGAGCTGTTCAGGTTGGTGCGGCGATATTCGCTGACCCTTATGCACCTGTGAAGATAGCCGAGGGTATGCAGAAATTCTGCGAGGACAACGGCATTGACAACATCTCTGAGATAGTCGGCACTGTTAAGCCTTGGTAATAGAATAACACTATCCGCCTCTTAAATGGGGCGGATTTTTTTGTCTAAAACACACAAGTACCGTGGTTCGCTGTTCTTATATTTTTTTCTTATAAATTTCTTAATACAGTTGAAAAAGCCTTGAGAAAGTGCTATAATTTAAACCGTCAGAAGAAACTGACAAAGAAAGGGGAAAAATATGTTTCTTAGAATACTTTGCGTGATAACTTCCGCACTGACGGTGCTTACCACGCTGTCAATGACCTCATGCGGTTCAGAAAGCAGCGTTTCGTCTGAATCTGCCGACAGCTCCGTTACTTCAAAGGCGGACAATGACAAGACTGCAAAAGATATACTGTCAGCCATTGAGGACGACAACATGGACGCCTCGGCTTTTTATGGTGACGAAAGTTTCACAAAGAACGCAGAAAAGCTTTACGGCATAGAGGTTGACAAGCTCAGCGACGGAGGAATAATCTATGCTGCTGACGGCAGTTTTGCCGATGAAGTTTCGATACTGAAAATGGCTGACGGCAGCAGTGCGAAAAGTCAGCTTTCAGACAGATTGAGCTACAGACTGAACCAGTATGAAAACTACAAGCCTGAAGAAACAAAGAAAATAGAGGCTGCGAAAATTTTTCAGGCTGGGGACTACTGGGTGCTCGTGATATCAGACAGAGCGGACGAAATATCCGACAAAATAGTTGAAATGACCAAGTGACAAAAAAAGGAGCAGACAAAATGACAACAGCAAAAAAATTACTCACACTTGCGGTCTGCCTGACCTGCGTTACAGCAAGCATGGCAGGCTGTGCAAAAAGCAGCGGTGCTGCCACAGAAAGCTCAACAAAGACAGAGAGCAGTGACAGCAAAACTATCAAAGAGCTTAGCGACAAGGTGGAAAAGCTTGAAAACACGCTTTCTGACCTGCTGGGCGAGGATATCAACGATTATGACCCTGACGGCACAAACAATATCACAGGAGATATCCACCCTGTATATGACGACACGGCAGTGGTGGAGGCATACAATTCAGGCGACGATTCAAAGCTTACTGACGACAAGGACAAATACATACTCAAAGAGCTGAAAAAGGCTGTGGACAAGATAATCAAAGACGGCATGAGCGACTATGACATGGAGAAAGCTGTTTATGATTATGTTTTCTCACAGACGCACTTCAATGATGATTCTTTGGCGGCAATAACTGACACTGATGACGATGAGTCATATAACCCTTATGGCTTTTTCCATGACCACTCAACGATCTGCGTTGGAAACGCCACGACTATGAAACTGTTTTTCGATGTGCTTGGTATCGACAGCAAAATTATACACTCCACCAGAAACGGTGAGCACGCATGGAATGTTGTGAAGATAGACGGCAAGTGGTATCACGTTGACGTGACGTTTGACGGCGGCGAAAATTCACCAGGCTATGCTTATTTCAACGTTCCTGACGCAGTGAAAAACGATGGCTCTTATCCCTGGGACACTGACGACTACCCTGCCTGCACTTCCACTGACGACTGCTACATCTGTCAAAACGCACAAAAGCTTGACAGCGTTTATGACATTCCTGACCGACTGAAAACGGTCATCACTGACAAAAAGGAAACTGCATATATGTCTGTGGCAATACCTGAGGGAGTTGACAGCGACGCAGTTGCAGAGCAGATAACAGGCATAATCTCAGGGCTTTATTCAGACAAATATTATTTCACGCCGTCGCCTGTTATTGTAACCTCTGACGGAAAGCTTGCTTGTTTCAGCGTTTCAGTGACATCATATTATGACAACCCGTCAGATTCTGACGACCTTACAGACAACGCACTGAACATTGATTATGAGAAACTGCAAAAGGCTTTCTCAGATGTTCTTGACACGCAGCTCACCCCTGACGCCACAAACACGATAAATGCAAAGGGATAAAATTTTTTCTGCATAAAAGCCGCAGGGCACACAGCTTTTACACTGTATGCCCTGCGGCTTTTATATCGGATTTGATCGAAGAAAGCTTGTTCATTGGGTCACACGTCAGCACACCTGACTGTCTGCCCGTTTCCGATTTTTTATGTTTGAGAAATTAGCTCTCGAAAAGTGCTGTTGAAAGATATCTCTCACCTGTGTCAGGGAGAAGAGCTACGATAGTCTTGCCCTTGTTCTCAGGTCTCTTTGAAAGTATCTCAGCGGCTTTAAGTGCTGCACCTGAGGAGATACCAACAAGAATACCCTCTGTTTTAGCAAACTTATTGCCTGTCTTGAAAGCGTCCTCATTCTCGATAGGGAGGATCTCGTCATATACCTTTGTGTCAAGAACGTCAGGAACAAAGCCTGCTCCGATACCCTGTATCTTATGCGGACCTGACTTGCCCTGTGAAAGGACCGGTGAAGTTGCAGGCTCAACTGCTACTATCTTAACGTCAGGGTTCTTTGATTTGAGATACTGACCAACGCCTGTTACTGTTCCGCCTGTACCGACGCCTGCAATAAAGATGTCTACCTTTCCGTCTGTATCTTCCCAGATCTCAGGACCTGTTGTTGCAAAGTGAGCAGCTGGGTTTGCTGGGTTTACGAACTGACCAAGGATAACAGAGTTCTCTATCTCGCCCTTGAGTTCGTCAGCCTTCTTGATAGCACCTGTCATGCCCTTTGCACCCTCTGTGAGGACGATCTGTGCACCGTATGCTTTAAGAAGATTTCTTCTCTCGATACTCATTGTTTCAGGCATTGTAAGAACTACCTTATAGCCCTTTGATACGCCGACTGCTGCAAGACCGATACCGGTGTTGCCTGATGTAGGCTCGATGATAGTTGCACCCTTTTTGAGAACACCCTTCTTTTCAGCCTCCTCGATCATTGCAAGTGCAACTCTGTCCTTAACACTTCCTGCCGGATTGAAATATTCAAGCTTTGCAAGGATAGTTGCGTCAGCCTCTACTACCTTTTCAAAATTAACTGCCTCGATTATTGGAGTTTTTCCGATAAGCTCCGAAACGCCCTTATAGATCTTTGACATTTTAATCTACCTCCGATATGAAAATTATTTTATGCGGTTTTCTGTACCGCTTACGTTTGCTATGGTTATACTATATCACTTTATTCCTACTATGTCAATAGGATTAATATGCTTTCTACGTTTTATACAACAAATATAGTTTATCATAAAGCTGCATTTGTGCACTATCACCTATAATCATACTCTGTGATACAGTAAGGCTTATTATTTTCATCGCAAAGCTCCACAAATTTCCTGCCCTCATGGGTGTAAACAAGAGCCTTGACAGCCTTTCCACGTTTCAGCGGCATTTTATATTCCACACGGATACGCTTTACTGCGGACTCGTTTTCAGCAAACTCGTCTGTTATATCAAGATATCTCGCATTATTGACGTGCTCGTTCATATCTATATAGCATTTGAGCACTGGGATATTTTCATACACCTGCGGTTCTGAATCAGGCAAGGCTATTTTTCGTGGGAGATACTCCATATCAAGCTTTGGATAAAGCTTTACTCTGTCAACAAGCTCCTGAGGAACTTTTATAGGTCGCTGTGAGGTCTTGTCCATAAAAGCACCTGAGGCAATGGACTTAACGCAGATATCTCCCTTTTCGTCATATATCACGGTGTTTCTGTATCCATACATTCTTTTAAGCTCATATGTCCATGTTTTAACGGTGAGCTTTTCGTTTTGCTCAGGTCTGCGGACTATATCAAGCTGTCTTGACACAAGAAACATGACGCAGTTCTCTTTCTCAAAAAAGGGCGACATAACAGGGTGAGTGTCAAGGTGTATCACGGAGCAGTCCTGCAAAAGGTCAACAAGGCAGCTGTTTCGTATTATTCCTTGCGAACATATCTGGCTGCAATTAACTGTGCGTTTCATTTCGTACATAATGCTTTCCTCCATTCTATATGATAATTATACAACTTATGCACGCTTTTTTCAACAGCACATAGGTACAAATGTTAACAGAGGTAAAGAAATGTTAAAAAAAGCTTGTTGAAATTAGTCCACTTGGGGACTTATAATGATATTACAGCAATTTTACAGGAGGCAAAATATGTTTTTATGGTTAATGATAGCTATTCTTGTGGCGGTCTGCTCTGTGGCTGGCTTTATTTATCTCACAAGAAGAATATCAGCTTTTGGCTTTATAAAAAAGCTTTCAAAGGATAAAAAGGTACTTAAATACGCCATAAGTTCAGGTCTTATAGTACTCACAGGCGGCATAATATGGCTTATATGGGACGGGATAAATGTGATAATCTGTCTACTGCATCTTGTTATATTCTGGCTTTTGTGCGACTTGTTTGTATTCATTGGAAAGAAGATATCAAAGAAACAGGCAAGCAAATGCCTTGCAGGCTTTATCGCCGTGCCGCTGACGGTGGTGTATCTTGCGGTGGGCTGGTATCTTTGCAGCAATGTATGGGAAACTGACTACACTCTCAAGACAGACAAGAAGTCGGGGGATATAAGGATAGTTCAGTTTGCAGACTCTCACGTTGGCACGACGTTCCACTGGGAGGGTTTTGCAGAGCACATGGAGGAGATACAAAAGCTTGACCCTGATGTTGTGCTTATAACAGGCGACTTTGTTGATGATGACACTTCAAAAGAGGACATGGTAAAGTGCTGCGAGGCACTTAGAAAGCTGAAAACAAAATACGGCGTTTATTTCTCATTTGGCAACCATGACAAGGGATACTATGACCCTTCGTATCGTGGCTACAGCGGTGACGATCTTATTGCGGAGCTTGAAAAGAACAATGTCAACGTATTACAGGACGACACCGTGCTTATCGACGATCGTTTCTACATAATAGGCAGACAGGACAGGTCTGAGGAAATGGAAAAGGGCGGTCACAGAGCATCTATGGAAGAGCTCACAAAGGATCTTGACAGCTCGAAGTTCACAGTTGTAATGGATCACCAGCCTTGTGATTATGACGCTCAGGCGGCGTCAAAGGTAGACCTTGTTTTGTCAGGTCACACACACGGCGGTCAGCTCATACCAATAAACTTCCTTGGCACTCTCATCGGCGGCAATGACCGCACATATGGATACGAAAAGCGTGAGGACACCAACTTCATCGTGACATCAGGCATTTCAGACTGGGCGATAAAATTCAAGACAGGCTGCAAATCTGAATACGTTGTTATCGATGTATCTGAAAACTAAAACTTAGCAAAAGAAAAACGGTCGGCAAAAAGCTGACCGTTTATTTTTTATTTGAATACAAGCTGCACAAGGAGCATATAGCACACCGTTCCACTTGCAATAGACAAAAGCATTTGCATAAATTCCGTAGGCAATGCCAAGAAACCAGAACCCTGCAAATATCGGTATGGTATATGTAAACGCATATTTGAAAGCTAACAGTATTTTTTTGTCGTTAGATCTTTCCAATAGAGTTCATATGCCTTTCGGGCGTAAGCTATGTCGAAAAACGCCGTCGAACTAGATCATAGCACACTTTTATCCGCGTTGCAAGTACCCGAAAGATTATCACAGCTGAGAGAAAAGTTCGTCGATAAGTTTTTTCTCGGCAAGTCCCATAGAAAATGCGGTTGCACCGCCTGCGGCTGTTCCAAGTTTAAGGGCATAGTCATAGTTGCCTTTTTCGCAGCCTGCGATAAATCCTGCGACCATTGAATCCCCTGCACCAACGGAGTTCACCACAGTACCTGTCTCTTATACACATCTGA
>UQAR01000043.1 GCA_900539095.1 uncultured Ruminococcus sp. | reverse complement strand
TACGAGATTCGCCTTAGTCTCGTGGGCTCGGAGATGTGTATAAGAGACAGACGGATTATTCAGCGGAGTGACAGACTTTTTCAGTATGCAGGGCAGCAGTATAAATCCTATAAAATATGGATATCATCTCAGAGATATTATTCCTGACAGAGCTTATGGAATAAGCAGTATAATGTCAAATATTTTAAATCAGGGTGGCTCAGGCAATACCCTTGAGTATGCTTACAATGGTCATTCATTTGCAGCTCTTATGACGTGCTTTGTCTATGGTGAGGATACGTATCTTGCAGGTCATGGAATCGGCACAAGTTACATTGCAGAGCTTTACCATGATCTTGGTTATATAGGAATTGCCGCAGGCAGCTTTTTATACGGTTATGTGATGGACAAGATAAATCAGATACACTATTCCAAGCCGATCAAATCAACTTTTTTTATGCTCATGGTATCACCTCTGCTGTTTGCACCAAGAGGTGAGTTTGATGGTATCATAGGCG
Organism: uncultured Ruminococcus sp.; assembly: GCA_900539095.1. Taxonomy (GTDB): domain Bacteria; phylum Bacillota; class Clostridia; order Oscillospirales; family Ruminococcaceae; genus Hominimerdicola. Next base: position 18,338 of record UQAR01000043.1, on the reverse strand, counting down.
TGGCATTCAGACGTGGAACATTGGTAGCGGTAATTATGATTGCTGTTGCGGCAAAGGTACTTCACATAACAAATGGATTTGAGTTTGTAAGACATATATTATTATCAATTAAAAAAAATCAACAAAGCATTGATGTAAATGGTGATTAATGTTATTACAGATAACAGCAATAGGGAAGGAGCATTTCTTTATGTTAGAAGTATGTTTTGTTTTATATGATGCATCTGTGCTTGCTGGGGATAACAAGGCTTCTATAACAGTTGCAAACAATATGAGCAAATATTATCATGTTAGTATAGTATCTCTATGTGGTGATCATTTAAACAACTCATACAAATTAAACAGTGGTATTAAGATAAATTTTGCTAAATTGCCTGTCCTTAGATTACGACAGCAGATACCATATGCTGTTAAGTTTTTAACGAGTTATTTCAAAAAAAGACATATTGATGTAGCTATTATTGAAGGCTATACTCCGGCTGGTCCGTCAGCGTTTGTTAGACTTTTTTGCAGAACAAAACTTATTTTTTGCGATCATAGCTCCTGTATGGGCAAGTATAATGATAACAGTGCTAGAATGATTAGGAAAATTGCTACTTTGCTTTGCCACAGAACTATTTCATTGACAGAAGTTTCAAGAAATGATTATATGAAATATTTTCATCTCAGTGAGAAAAAATGCAGATGTATTTATAACTGGATAGATGCAGAGGAGTTTGAAAAGGGCAAGAATTGCTCATATGACAGCGATTCGCATACTATTGTTTCCTTGGGAAGATTTGGCCCTGAAAAGGGATATGATCTTATGGTAAAGGTCGCAGAAAAGTTTTTCAGTGAGCGTAACGATGATTGGACGTGGGAGGTTTACGGTGACGGAGAAACTTTTGATGAGATCTCTGCTGAGGTAGATCGCCTTGGACTTAATGATAAATTGAAACTTATGGGCAGAACTGATGACGTGGAGTCAGTGTATAGAAAAGCGGCGTTGCTTGTTTTGCCGTCATACCGTGAGGGTATGCCGCTTGTGTTACTGGAAGGCAAGTGTTATAAGCTGCCACTGGTAAGCTTTGATATAAACTCTGGTCCGAAAGAGATAATAACTGACGAAAAGAATGGCTATCTCGTTCCACCATATGATGTTGATATCATGGCAAAGCGTATAGCAGAACTTGCTGACAGCAAAGAGCTTAGGACAAGTATGTCTGAACAGGCACATTGTGATATTGACAGGTTCAGTCAACAAACTATACTACAGCAATGGCTTGATCTTATTGAAGAATTGGTTAGGAAATAGAATATATGAAAAGTAAACAGGCTTTAAAAAACATATTTTCTGTAATTCTTATGCAGTTTGCAATGGCTGTGTCAGGATTTATTCTGCCTCATTTCTTTATCACAGTTTATGGTTCAGCCATAAATGGTATGATTTCTTCTGTAACGCAGTTTTTGTCTTACCTCTCTCTTGTTGAGGCAGGCATAAGTGCTGCATCGGTATTGGGACTTTATGTTCCGCTTGCTAATGGGGATATCGACGAACGTAACAGAATGTTGAGCTATACCAAGAAGTTTTATTTTCACTCAGGTATACTTTACACGCTGCTGCTTGTAATTCTAATGATCGTCTATCCTATAATAGTCAAAGGGCAGGCAGATTCGATCACAACAAGACTTATGATACTTGTACTTGCAGGCAGTAACCTTGTGGACTATTATGTGCTTGGCAAATATCGTGTCCTGCTTACGGCGGATCAAAGGCTGTATGTTATCAATAACGTTCAGACCCTTGGCACGTTTCTCAACGTAGCAGTCTCACTGCTGCTTATATATTTCAGGGAAAATGTTGTTATCGTCAAAGGTGCAGCAACCCTTATCTATGTGTTGAGAAGTGTTATAGTTATTGTTTACGTTCGCAGAAAATATGAGCGTATAAGTTTTGATTATCCCTGTGAAAAGGGTGCAGCCAACAACGTTATACCGCAAAGGTGGAATGCACTTTTTCATCAGGTGGTAGGAGTTATATGCAATAACACAGACATTGTTTTGATAACCATTTGCCTTGGTGCAAGGTCTCTTATTGAGGCAAGCGTTTACTATGTTTATAACCTGGTCAATACTACGTTCTCTTCACTTTTCAATTCTCTTTCTAATGCTTTAGTGCCAACATTTGGAGAACTTTTTGCTTTGAAGAAGGATGAAGAACTGAAGAGAGCCTATTCGACTTTTGAGTATATATTCCTGATGTGTATAGCTGTGCTGTTTTCTTGTATGTATATGCTGTTTTTACCTTTTGTTGAGATATACACAAAGGGTGCAACAGATGCGGATTATTCAAGACCTTTGATAGCAGTGCTGTTTGTTGTTATGGGAGTGATGCAGAGTATCCGTATACCATCACTGACAATGATATGTGCAGCGGGTCACTACAAACAGACACAGTATCGTGCACTTGCTGAGGCTATTATCAACTTTACCGTTTCAATAGTGTTGATATTCAAGCTTGGCATAGCCGGTGCAGTAATAGGAACTATATGCTCATATGCCTACAGAACTACAGACTGCATAGTCTACACCTCTCGCCATCTTGTAAATGGAACTTTAAAGAAATCTTTACTTAGAGTGCTGAGAAATGTGCTTGTGTCTGTTGTAATGTGCTTTGTTTTCAGCAGGTTTATAAACGGTAATGTAGCAGGCTGGGGTTCTTTTGTATTGTATGGAATAGTGTATGCCGCACTTACTTTTGTTGCAGTGTTTGCAGTGAACTTCCTGTGGGAAATAAATGAGATGAAACTTTTGCTGAATAAAGTTAAAGGTATTGTCAGAAAATAACTTTGTAAGGAGCATCGATATGTTTGATATAAAAGAAAGTCAGAACCGAATATTGGAAATAATGATATGGTTCCATGATTTTTGTTCAAAAAATGGACTGCGTTATTACATGCTTGGCGGTACTCTTTTGGGTGCACTTCGTCACAGCGGTTTTATTCCTTGGGACGACGATATAGACGTTGGTATGCCACGAAAAGATTATGAGAAATTTCTCAGACTTACCGACCATAAAAAGTTTGGCAGATTTATAGTTGAGGAAAATGCCAATCTCAAGGACAGGTGTGCTTATCTGGCGAGCAAGGTATATGATACAGAGACAACAATGGTGCAAAAGGGCAAAATAAGATTAAGACGTGGTCTGTACATTGACGTTTTTCCTTTAGACGGTGTTGGAAACACTCCTGCCGAGGTAAAGCAGAACTATAAACCGATACTCAAGCTTGAACGCCTTTTGTATACAAGGCAGTCTACTGTAAGACCCGGCAGAAGTCTGGTAAAAAATGCTGCAATAATGCTGTCTGACTTCATACCTGACAGTATACTTAACGAAGTCAAATTGCAAAAGGAGATATACAGACTTTGCCGTGAGCATGATTATGACGACAGCAAGTATGTGGGAAATCTCATGGGAAATTATTATGAACGTGAGATAGTTGACAAAGATATCTTTGGAAAACCTGTGCTTTATAGGTTTGAGAACATGAATTTTTATGGTCCCGAAGACGCAGACGCATATCTCACTCACATTTATGGCGACTATATGCAGCTGCCGCCAGAGGACAAACGAGTTTCTCTCCACGAATTTGTGGAGTTTGATCTAAATAAATCATTTTTAAGGAGCAGATAATAATGAATGTTGCAGTTTTGATCGCAGGTGGCAGCGGCCACCGTATGGGACAGGATATCCCTAAGCAGTTTATCAATGTATATGACAAGCCGGTGCTTATCTACACCCTTGAAGGTTTTCAGAAACACCCTCAGATCGACGCTATCGAGTTGGTTTGTATCGAGGGCTGGGAGAACGTTGTGTGGGCTTATGCAAAGCAGTTCGGTATCACTAAGCTCAAATGGATAGTTAAGGGCGGCAGTTCAGGTCAGGAGTCTATCAGAAACGGCGTCTATAACCTTGAGGATAAGTGCGGCCCTGACGATATCGTTATAATCCATGACGGTATCCGTCCGCTGGTTGATGAAACTGTCCTTACTGACGTTATCCTTAAATGCGAAAAGTACGGCAACGCTGTTACTTCTATGCCTTATAACGAGCAGATATTTGTTGTTGACGATGAGATATCGACTACAAAGTATATCCCTCGTGAAACACTCAGAAGAGTTTCTACTCCTCAGGCTTATAAGTTTGGCAAGCTCGATTGGGCTTATCATGAGGCTTTTGAAAAGGAAATAGGCATTTACGGCTCTTCATATACCAACACTATGATGGTCGAACTGGGCGAAAGACTTTATTTTGCAGCAGGCTCTGATAAAAATATCAAGCTCACAACTAAGGACGACCTGGAGATGTTCAAGGCTTATCTTAAAGCCGATAAGGATAACTGGCTGAAGTAAAGGAGTCAAGTAATGATAGATAATTTGAAGTATAAGCAGGACGTTGCCGCAGCAGCTGGCTGCGACCTTCCGTGGGAAAAGCTTAACGGTAAAAGCTTTCTTATAACAGGTGCGAGCGGTCTTATTGGCAGCTTTCTCACCGACGTGCTTATGTACAGAAATATTAATAACGGCATGAACTGCCATGTTATCGCTATGGGAAGAAGTGTGGAAAAGGCTAAGGCCGTTTTCGGCGAATATATGGATATGGACACTTTCTCTTTCGTGTCCCATGATATCAACCTGCCTTTGGACAGCTATGAGGGAAAGGTGGATTTTCTGCTGCATCTGGCAAGCAATACCCACCCTGTAGCTTATTCTACTGACCCTATTGGCACGATAGCGTCAAATATAATCGGTCTGAAAAATCTTCTTGATTTCGCTGCTGAACATGGCACAGAGCGTTTTGCATTTGCATCGTCAAACGAGATATACGGCGAGAACCGTGGAGATACAGAGCTTTTTGATGAGGAATATTGCGGATATATCGACTGCAACACTCTCCGTGCAGGCTATCCTGAAAGCAAAAGATGCGGCGAGGCTCTCTGTCAGGCTTACAGACGTGCAAAGGATATGGACGTTGTTATCCCTAGACTTACACGTTCTTACGGTGCAACTATGCTCAAATCAGATACAAAGGCTATCTCTCAGTTTATCAAGAAGGGCATTGCAGGCGAGGATATCGTCCTCAAGAGCGAGGGCAATCAGTATTATTCCTATACCTATGCCCCTGACGCTGTTACCGGTCTGCTGACTGTTATCCTCAAGGGCGTTGACGGTGAGGCTTACAATATCGCTGACGAGAAGTCGGATATCAGACTTAAAGACCTTGCGGCACTTATTGCAGGATTTTCAGGTGCAAAGGTAGTTTTCGAGCTGCCTGACAAAACTGAACAGCTTGGCTACAGCAAGGCAACAAAGGCTCGCCTTGACAGCAAGAAGATAAAGGCCCTTGGCTGGCAGCCTGTTTACACTATCGAAACAGGTATAGAAAGAACATTACAGATATTGACAGACAAATAATATCAAAGGACGAAGAGAACAAATGAAGGGTCTACTGAAAAATTTCAGATTCAGAAAACTTGTGCTTGGCATTGCCGACGCTTTTATAGTTGTCGTGGCGGCGTTGCTTTCTGACTATGTGCTCAAAGGACTGCACCACGTCTCTCTGACGCCAAGACAGCTGTTTATATCTGCGGTATATAGCATGGTATGCTGTGCGGCACTGATGTTTATAACTGGTGCATACAGCAAAATGTGGCGTTATTTCAGTGCAAGAGATTACATATCATGCCTGACTGGAAGTGCTGCAGGCGTGCTTATAGCGACTGCACTCATATATGTGACGCAGGATTATCTGCCTCCAGCTTATATAGCATTGCAGGTTGTGATAACAGCTTTGGGCGTGTGCCTATTCAGGTTTATTTTTAAGCAGACGTTTATTGAGATAACAGAGGTAAACCATGACGGTTCGCGTGTAAAGCGTACAATGGTCATAGGTGCAGGAAAAGCGGGCAGGACCATGATACGGGAAATGCTCGGAACGGTAAGACGTTCAAAGCCGGATCAGGTAAGCTATCTGCCTATCTGCATAATAGATGACGATACTTCAAAGACAGGCTCTTATATCGAGGGTGTAGAGGTCGTGGGCACGACTAACGAGATCGCAAAGTATGCCAATCAAATGAATATCGAGCAGATAGTTTTTGCTATCCCTTCCTGCATGGAGGACGATCGCCAAAGAATACTTGACCTTTGTTCAAAAACAAGCATACCTGTAAAGGTAATACCGTTTATTTCTGACCTTGTTTTTAAGGATTCAAATAAGCCTGAACTTCTTGCTCAGGTCCATGACATAAAGGTCGAGGACCTTTTGGGCAGAAAGCCTGTTACATTTGACAATAAGGATGTCCGTGATTTTATACACGGCAAGGTCTGCATGGTAACAGGTGGCGGCGGAAGTATCGGTTCAGAGCTTGTAAGGCAGATAGCCAAATATGAGCCTCGACAGGTGATAATCGTCGATATTTATGAAAACAATGCCTACGAGATACAGCAGGAGCTTATAATGGAATATGGTCATTCTCTTGACCTCGTTACCCTTATCGCCTCTGTTCGTGATTATTACAGAATGAATCAGATAATAGGCAAATATAAGCCTGATATCATTTTCCATGCGGCGGCACACAAACACGTCCCTCTTATGGAGGTCTCTCCAATGGAGGCGATAAAAAATAATATCGTGGGTACATTCAACGTGGCGTCGCTGGCACAGTTCCATAATGTAAAGAAGTTCGTTATGATATCTACCGATAAGGCGGTGAACCCTACAAACGTTATGGGTGCGTCAAAACGCTGCTGCGAGATGATAATACAGTATCTTTCACAACAGAAAGAGGGCTGTACAGACTTTGTGACAACACGTTTCGGCAACGTGCTTGGTTCAAACGGCTCTGTGATACCGCTTTTCAAACGTCAGATAGAGCAGGGCAAACCTGTTACAGTAACTCACCCTGACATAATAAGGTATTTCATGACTATCCCAGAGGCGGTGAGCCTTGTGCTTGAATCTGCGGCATTTGCAAAGGGCGGCGAGATATTCGTTCTTGATATGGGCAAGCCTGTCCGTATCGTTGCACTGGCAGAAAACCTTATAAGAATGTATGGTAAAAGACCGTATGAGGACGTTGAGATAAAGTTCACGGGATTAAGACCGGGAGAGAAGATAAGGGAAGAGCTGCTCATGAACGAAGAAGGCTTGCAGAAAACTGACAATGAGCTTATTTTCGTGGGCAAGCAGATAGATATCGATCAGGAAAAGTTCGCCGAACAGCTTTTCAGCTTAACGAAAGCGGCACAGAAAAATGACGAGCAGATAGCGATAAACGCTCTGCACAAAATGGTTCCGACATTCACCACCCCTGAAGAGTTCAACAGTCGTGCTGAACGTGAAAATGCAGTCAAAGTATAAAAATAACCGCTGAGGTATAAAACTTCAGCGGTTTTTTTATTTGCGTCACAAATATCGTGAGGTGTTGCCTTTGTTATCTTTTTGCCAGTCTGTCAATTTCGGCAAGCTCTGCGTCGGTGAAATCAAGGCGATCAAGACAGCCAATGTTCTCCGTTATCTGTTCAGGACGGCTCGCACCTATGAGCACAGTTGTAACAGCTTTGTTGTGCAGCACCCATGAAAGTGCCATTTGCGAAAGCGTCTGACCTCTCGACTGTGCAATGTTACCAAGCTTTCCAAGCCGTTCGATCATTTCGCTGTCAAGTTCATTTCCAATCCACGTTTCGCCCCTGCCTACTCTTGAATCTGCCGGGATACCTTTGAGGTACTTATTGGTGAGAAAGCCCTGATAAAGCGGCGAGAAAACTGCTATGCCAAAGCCCTCTGAAATTGCCAGTTCATCAAGCTTGTCGTCCTCTATCCAGCGGTTGAGTATGGAATATGAAGGCTGATTGAGCACAAACGGCGTTTTCAGCTCACGGAAAATTTTCAGCATTTCGGCTGTGTCCGCACGGTTGTAATTCGATATGCCCACATAAAGAGTCTTGCCCTGCCTTACAGCATTGTCCAGTGCCAAAGCGGTTTCCTCAAGAGGTGTTTCAGGATCTCTCACATGGTGATAGAAAATGTCAACATATTCAAGTCCCATTCTTTTTAAAGACTGGTCAAGACTTGCGGTGAGATATTTTCGTGAACCGTTCCTGTCCCCATAAGGCCCTGCCCACATTTCGTAGCCCGCCTTTGTGGAAATGCACATCTCGTCACGAAACTCTCTCATGCCACGGTCAAGTATCCTGCCGAAGTTTTCCTCTGCCGAGCCGTTATATGGATTGCCGTAGTTGTTTGCAAGGTCAAAATGTGTTATGCCGCTGTTGAATGCAGTGTGCACCATTTTTTCCATGTTCTCGAAATTGTTTTTTAAACTGAAATTCTGCCAGAATCCCAGCGATACAGCCGATAGTTTAAGTCCACTTTTTCCGCAGCGGTTGTAAAGCATTTTATCGTATCTTTTGTCATTTGGTATGAACATTGTAAAAATCTCCTGTCTGATAGTGATTAGTGCATAAATAATAACATGAACTTTTATGATTATAGCACATTGTAATATCTTTGTCAATATGCTATAATTATATAAGCCGTATGTTGGAAATATGTGCGTTGTGCACAATGAATGGAAAGGCTATATTATGAAAAATAATTTTGATAAAAGGATATTCGCAGCTGCCTGTGCACTGATCATGACGGGTTCTGTGCTGACAGGCTGTGCAAAGGAAACCGGGGAAAGTTCAAAGGCGGAGAGCAGTTCGGCTGACTCTCAGGCTGTCACCACAACGGCTGAACCTGTTGTGACGTTGCCTGAAACAACAAAGCAGGTCATAAACCCTGAGCCTGCCACATATGAGAGACTGAGTGCTGACAAAACGGAGAAAGACAGCTTTAAGGAAAAGATACAGTCACAAAGCAAGATTCCTGTAATAAGCGTCACAACTGCACCTGACGACCTCATTGCGTCAAGGGAGAAATACACCTCATGCGTTGTAGACGTTTTTAACTGCGACGATGATATGGAGATAAGCGAGGCGTCGGCAGGCATCAAGGTCAGGGGAAATTCCAGTGCTTTTTACGGCGACGTGAACAAGATACTGTCAAACCAAGTGCCATACAGGATAAAGTTTGATAAAAAGACAAATATGCTGGGACTGAATAACGGTGCTGAGTGCAAAAGCTGGGTGCTGCTGAAATCTGACTGGGATCTTATTAGAAACGATATTGCATTCCGTTTCGGCAGAACTATCATGGGCGACGGCAATTTCTGCTCTGACGGTCAGCTTGTGTACCTTTATGTGAACGAGGAGTTCAAGGGTGTCTATGAGCTTTGCGAGCAGTGTCAGATAAATCCTAACAGAGTGGATATCTCTGAGCCTGAGGAGGGCTATACTGATACCGATATCGGCTACTACCTTGAGCTTGACAACTATGCCGAAAGCGAAGAGGACAATCATTATATAAGCATGGACTATGAGAATGCCACGGTCACTGACATAAACGGTGAAACAAGGCAGTTCGTGCCTGCTGAATATTCCATAAAGAATGACCTCTATTCGCAAAATCAAATAGATTTTATCGACAAGTATCTCAACGGACTTTTCAAGATAGTTTATGAGGCTTGCGAGAACGGCAAGTATTACAAGTTCGATGAAAATTATGACCTTGTGGACTCTGAGGCGACTTCTGCTCAGGAGGCTGTAAGTGCAGTTATGGATATTGATTCCGTGAGGGATATGTACATTCTCTATGAGATAGTCCATGATTATGACTGCGGCGAGGGAAGTTTCTATATGTGCGTAGATCTTTCAAAAGACAGCAAGTGCCCGAAATTGAAATTTACTTCTCCATGGGATTTTAACTGGGCTTATAATGACAGCACTGAGAAATATTACGCCGCTGCATTCACAGACCAGAATTTTGTGAACAAAAACGGCGACCGCTCAAACCCATGGTTCATAGTTCTCTGCAAGCAGGATTGGTTCATGGATACGGTCAAGGAAAAATGGACGGATATGAACAAAGATAAGCTCATGCAGGGCTGTGTAAAGACTGAGCGTGAGTATCTCAAGGAATATGACGCCGACCTTAGAAAAGGCGAAGAGTGGGGTCCTGACTCTGCGGAGGACCTTTTCAACTGGATAGAGAACCGCATCTACTGGCTCAACAGTCAGTGGGTAATAAAAGATTAATTTTTATTCAATTAACAAATGATAGTTGAAAAATGCTGTAAAATCGGTATAATAAGATAGTATCCCCATATTGAAAGGAGGAAATGTCTGCAACGCAGGCATAATAAAATATGACGGAAAAATTATTCAAGCTGAAAGAAAATCACACCGACGTGAAAACTGAAATAATGGCGGGCGTGACGACTTTCATGACAATGGCATATATCCTTGCCATAAATCCGAGTATTCTCGGCAGCACGGGCATGGATCCTACCGCCGTGCTCCTTGCCACCTGTATAGCCTCTGTTATCGGAACAGTTTGCATGGGACTTATGGCGAATCTGCCGTTCGTGCTCTCAGCAGGCATGGGACTTAACGCTTATATGGCTTATACAGTTGTGGCAGGCTATGGCTACCCATGGCAGGTGGCTCTGCTGGCGGTGTTCATCGAGGGAATAGTTTTCATCGTGCTTTCCCTCACAAACGTGAGAGAGGCGATATTCAACGCTATCCCTGTGGTGCTCAAAAAGGCGGTGTCTGTCGGTATCGGTCTTTATATTGCCTTTATCGGACTTCAAAATGCAGGACTTTGTGTTGACAGCTCTGCGACCCTTGTTACCATAACAGGTTTCCGCAAGAATTTCACCACCTCAGGCATTTGTGCACTTCTCACTATCGTGGGACTTTTCATAACCATTATCCTTTATATCAAGAACGTCCGTGGCTCTATCCTTATCGGTATTGTCGCAACATGGGTGATCGGCATGATATGTCAGCTTGTGGGACTGTATGTTCCTGACGCCGAGAGCGGTTACAACTCGCTTTTTCCGACCATGTCACTTACGGACTTTTCAAAGCTTGGCGAAACATTCGGTCAGTGCTTTAACATTGATATGCACAGCGTAGGTATCTTCAACTTTATCGTTGTGGTGTTCTCGTTCCTGTTCGTTGACCTTTTCGATACTCTTGGAACGCTTATCGGCGTGTGCTCAAAAGCAGATATGCTTGATGAGGACGGCAGACTTCCGCAGATAAAGCCTGCACTTCTCGCTGACGCAGTTGCCACAACAGCAGGTGCAGTCCTTGGCACTTCCACGACCACAACATTTGTTGAGTCCTCAGCAGGCGTTGCGGCAGGCGGCAGAACAGGTCTGACTTCGATCACAGCAGCAGTGCTTTTTGCACTGTCAATGTTCTTTGCACCTATCTTCACGGCTATCCCGTCATTTGCAACAGCCCCTGCACTTATAGTTGTAGGTTTCCTTATGTTCAGTTCTATCACTGACATAAAGTTTGACGACGGCAACTACACAAAGGCGATACCGGCATATCTGTGTATTCTTTCAATGCCGCTCTTCTACAGCATTTCAGAGGGTATCTCCCTTGGAATAATCTCATACGTTGTTATAAATCTCATTTGCGGAAAGCGTAAGGATATCACTCCTCTCATGTATGTGCTGGCGGTGCTTTTCGTGCTGAAATATGTTTTCTTATAAGGAAAAAAGCTTTCAAAGAACAGTTCTGAAACTAGCCATGCTTTCCTGCTCTTTCTGCTACAGAATGAGAATTGGCGTAAAATAAAACGAAAGCGGCAGCCGTTTTACCGACTGCCGTTCTTTTTATATGCTTTTTATTATCTCTCTGAGCTTTTCCGTAAGCACCGCAGCTGCCTTGTTGTGGGTCTTTTCTGTAGGGTGCCAGTTTGCCGCAAAGCCGTCGTTTGCTCCGTCCTGCTCGTGGAACATCATTGAGCTTATCTTGCTGTCTGCATGGCTTTTAAGATATATCTTTATGCCCTCTTCAACAGCAGGGAATATCCTCTCGCCCATTATGCCCACAGTGCATAGAATATAAGCCTGTGGATTTTTTTCACGAACAACTGCAAGAAAATCAGCATAAAGCTTTGAGAACGCCGCCTGTCTGTCCTTGTAGTCACGGCAATAGCTATCGTCATTTGTGCCGAGATTTATAACGATTATCTGTGGAACATATTTGCTGAAACCCCATGGGATATCCTGCGGAGCAGTGCCTGCAAAATCGCCTCTTGAAAAACCATAGCTGCAATAAAACTGCGGAATGGTCTGTTCGCTTATAGGTTCGTCACCCTCAGTATAGCCTGAGATTATACCGTAGCCGCTGGCTGAAAACATACTGTATTCAGCGTCAAGTGCCTTTGCAGTCTTGTAGGCATAGGCTTTTGTAACGTCCTCAGTAGCAGTGGTGAACTGGTGGTTTTCGTCCTCGTCATCAACGCCGTAGCCGCAGGTTATAGAGTCGCCGATAAATTCTATTTTGAGCTGCTTTTCAGGAAGTGGCTCAGCACTGCCCTCAGCAAAAGCCTCAACGCCTATCGCTGACATTGGAGATTCCGAAAGTTTTATTATCTCCACAACTGACTGAGCGTTTTCCGTGCGGTCTATTACCGTGACCTCTTTTTCTGCACAGTCGATCATCTCGTCAACTACTCTTTTGCCGTCAACATAAACGGCTATCCTTGCATAGTCGATAGGGTTTTCGCCAACTGCTATCTTGTCGCCTTTGAACTTTAACACGAGTTTTGTGCCGTCAAAAGTGAATGATGCACCGCTGCCTGAAAGGCCAAGCCACATTACCTCGTCTTTAAAATATACTCTGCCTGTGAGCTTTGCATTTTTGTCAAGCTGTAATCTCTTCATATTTCTTCCTCTTTTTCGTCTATGATCTTCTTTAGCTGACACAAAAAGGCTGCGTGTCAGCTCCGTAACAATAAGAGTATAACACACAGCCATATTATTGTCAACTTATGCAAGCGAAGTAACATCACCTTCACGCTTTTGTTTCACGAGCAGGGCAGCCACAGCGAAAAACGCTATCGCAAACAGTGCCTCAATACCAATGCAGATAAGATATTCCTTTGTGCTGAATACTCCGCCGCTCATGCCGAAAAGCATATTGTTGGCTTTGGTGTACCAGTATGCAGGGAAAAATCTTCCCACTGCAAGAACGCCCTCTGTGAGCAATTCCTGTGGCACGAAAATTCCGCAAAGAAAGCTCATGCCAAGACCGATTATGTTCGATAGGGCAGTTATGCCGTTGTCGCTCAGGTCAAACTGTGCGATTATCATTGCTATGCCTGCGGCGGCAATGATATATACAAAGCTGTTAAGACAGGCGAGCCAGAATTTCACGTTGAGCGTTTTGCCCCAAATAATTGCGACTATTATGAACAAAAGCCATATGCTAAACACCAAAATGCTTGCCCCAAGAGCCGTCTGTCTGCTGTAGTTTGCTGACGTCAGACTTGAACACATTGTGCGTTCACGAACGCCTTTTCTGTTTAGCGTCAGTATAACGGGGCAAAGAGTAACAATGAGCATGGAAAGCATAACGTATGCAAGATACTGAAAATAGTAGCCGAATATTGCCGGCATACCTGTTCCGCCATTGTTGTTAAAGTTTTTCAGTTCCGCATTAACTTGCTGAGAAACCGCCGTTTGGGCAAGCTCCATGGCATTTTCTGTGTTTTCACCTGTCGCCATGTACGCCTTTACGCTTGAAAGATAGCTGTCAAGTTTGCTTTCAAAAAGCTGTCCGCCGTAGCTGGAGGGCATTTTGAAATTCTCAAAAAGTCCGTCAAAATCCCCTGCGTTTATCTTGTCGCCAAAGCCCTTGTTTATATAGAGAACATAGTTGGCACGCTGATAATAAACGGCGTCGATGACCTCGTCTTCATCATCTGCAAGCTCTACTTTTTTGTTGCCGCTGAATATAAAGTCCTGCAAACGCTTGCTTTCGGCACTGTTGTCACGGTCAATGACGGATATGGACATTTTATAGTCCTCATAGTCATTGTTATCTTTTGCAGTATCCGCCATTATTACTGCTATGACCATAAATATGACGAGATATAATAAAGCAGACGTAAGCCTTGTTTTGAGTATTTTCATAAAGGTCTTAAAGACTTGCATATTTACGCCTCCTTGTAAGAACATATCCACCAAGGGTGAACAGCACTGTGTATATCGCCATTGAAATTATCTTCACCGTGAACCGCCTGTAATCTTCGTAGAGATTAAGACAATAGAAACTGTCTGAGATAACTGCGGCAGGGTTTATTTCATTGAATATAGGGCAATGCTCTGCAACAGTGCCTTTCATGGTGTTTGACATAAGACCGCTGAAGAAACAGCAGGTCATTGATACCGCCATGACTACAGACATTTTTACACCCTCTTTTATGCGGAAAGAGCCAACGAAAAATCCCATGGATATTCCCATTATTCCGCCCAGCACTGCGGCAAGGTAAACAAGGGGGAGCTTGCTGCCAAAATCTACTTTAAGCACAAATCTCAGGAACGTCACCGATATCACCATGCATATCATTTCCACCACATGAAAAGCAAGGAGCGTTGCCGTTATGCTTGTAAGCTTGTTCACTGGAGAACAGCACCGCCTTGCACCAAGTGCAGACAGGTCGCCCTGATTTTTCTGTGCCACGAACAGACCCGACATTGAACCGAAAAGTGCTGTCATGGCAAGAAGATTATAGAAAAACTGTATCGTTATATCAGGGTTGCCATGGAGAGGTATATCCTCATTTGGAATTATCTTTTCTGACAGTGAAGAAATCACAGTATCAAGCTTTTGCGGAGCGTTCTTTGCAGTGTCGGTTATTATCTTTTCCTGAGTTTTGTATTGCTGAACAAAAGTCTTTACAATGGTCTGCTGGATACCCGTTGAGCCAAATTCAAGTGAGAGGTCAGAGGCTTTTATGATTCCTGTGATATCTTCGTTTTCAAGCATTTTTTCTGCCATGTCAATGTCTGTATACGTCACCTTGAAAAGAGCCTCATCACCCTCTGATATCTGTTCAAGCACCTGTTTAAGTATATCGTTTTCCTCTATATTCGTCACTGCAACAGGTATCGCCTTGAATACAACGTCATTTTCGTATATGCCTGAAAACGCCATTTTGAAAAAGCAACCCAGTATTATAGGAAAGGCTATGAGCCAGAAGAGTATGCTTTTTTGCCGCAGACAGCTTTTAAATTCATATTTGAATATGTGTGAGAACATTCTATCACTCCTTATCCCTGAGAGCCTTGCCGGTTATTTCAAGGAAAACGTCATTGAGGGTAGGCTGCTCAGAATAAACGCTGCCAAAGCCCACCTGATTTTCCTGCAAAATTTTCAGTATCTCGATAAGATTGTGCCGTCCGCCAGTGCAGCGTGCTGTGAGCTTGTTGTCGGCATAGGAAACCTCGTAAACGTGTTCAAGAGCCTCTATCTCTTCACGGACATTTTCAGGCAGCTGAAGAATCTCGGCGGTGATAGTTTCGGTGTTCTTTATCATGCGTTTAAGCTCTTCCGTTGTGCCCTCGGCTATCTTTCTGCCCTTATCCATTATGGCGATACGGCTGCATATCTGCTCCACCTCTTCCATGTAGTGGGAGGTGTAAATGATAGTCGCACCGTCACGGTTGAGTTGCAAAATGCCCTCAAGTATCTTGTTTCTTGACTGTGGGTCAACGGCGACCGTCGGTTCGTCAAGTATGATAAGTTCAGGCTTGTGTGCAATACCACAGGCAATGTTAAGTCGTCTGAGCAGACCTCCTGAAAGCTTTTTAGGGTGAAACTTCACAAAGTCCTCAAGCCCCACGAATTCTATCGCCTCGTCGACATACTTCTTTCGTGTCGCCTTGTCGGTTATGTAAAGTCCGCAGAAATAGTCGATGTTCTCGTATACAGTCAGTTCGTCAAACACCGCAACATTCTGCATTATAACGCCGATACGCTTTTTTACCCCGTAGTTCACAGGGGACATTTTTTCGCCGAATATCTCGATATCGCCTTTATCATATGCCAGCAGTGAGAGCAGGCAGTTTATCGTGGTGGTCTTGCCGGAGCCGTTAGGTCCGAGAAGTCCGAATACTTCCCCCTTTTTTATTTCAAGGTCGAAATGGTCAAGAGCGATAAGCTCCTTGTATCTTTTTACCAAGCTATCTATTTTTACTATAGTTTCAGCCATAAGAAAAACCTCCCTTAGTTTGTATTATCATTATACAACACTATCCTGCAAAAAGCCAGTGAGCAAAGTCACTTTTTTCATGTGACAAATGTCATATAAAAAAGCAGAGCGGTTCATGACCACTCTGCTTTGCAGTTATTTTAGCTGTGCTGTAAATATCATCATGCCGTTTTCGGCTTTGCATGATATCTTGCTTTTGTGCGACCTGACTATTGCCTGAGCAATAGAAAGCCCAATGCCGTAGCCGCCTTTTTTCTCCCCTTTTGACCTTGACCGTGAGCTGTCGTCACGATAAAATCTGTCGAAAAGCTTTGACAGATCGCCCTGGGGAGGTTCTTTGCAGGTGTTTGAAACTTCTAGGTCAGTTTCCTTGCCATTATGAGAAGTGAAAAGCTTTACGGCTATCTCGCCGCCTTCGTCAGCATATTTCACCGCATTTTCCGTGAGGATAGAAACAAGCTGTCTTATCGCACCCTCGTCGCCGTGATAGGTAAGTCCGTTGGCAACATCTATTGTGAGCTTTTTGCCCTTTGTTTCCGCAAGCGTTGCAAAAGGCGAGGCAGCGTCATAAACAGCGTCAGAAATGTTGAAGTCAGACATGGTTAGAGCAGGCTTTTCCTCCTCCATTTTCGCAAGGCTCAAAAGCTCTTTCAGCAGACCGTTCAGCCTTGTTATCTGATTTTTTATGCTTGCTGTCCACTCGTTTGACTCTGAAACCATTTCAAGCACTTCTGTGTTTGCGGAGATTATAGCAAGCGGTGTTTTTATCTCGTGCCCTGCGTCCGTGATGAACTGTTTTTGCTTTTCAAAGCTTTCCACAACAGGTCTGATAGCACGCTTGGAGAAGATTATGATAAGCAGACATACAAGTATATATCCTGCTGCACCTATGGCACATGACACAAGAAGAAAACGGTTTTTAGTTGCGGCGTCACTGCGGCAGTCCATAAAGACTATCATTTTGCCCTTATCAGTGTCACCGGTTTTGTAGCGATAGTTTCCCGACGTGCCTGAGCTTTTACCGCCTTTGAGCACTTCTTCGCCATATTCTATCGCCTGAGAACTTGTCACCGCCGCAACGTGTCCTGTGTCTACCTTTGTTATTTCTCCGCTTTCGTCAGCATAGACAACAAAGTATCTCGTCTGATATTTTGTTTCCTCGTTAAATCCCTTGTGCCTGTCAGGCTTTCTGTTTTCAGGCTGAACATTGCTGTCTGAATCGTTCTGCGGCTTGTCATGTTTCATGCCCATGGGGTCAAACTCAGGAAATCTGCCGTCATTGTCGATTATCATGTTCAGCAGTTCGTCTGCATTTTTGTTTGTCTGATAAATGTTCACGCCGTTTATGCCGCCGACTATCGCAAGTTCCACGATAAGAAGGCACACAGCGGCGATAATAACGAATTTCCGCTGTAAACGCTTAATCATTGTGATGTTCCTCTAAGGTGTATCCAACGCCTCTTGTGGCTTTTATCTCGATATCCGCACCGATAAGCCCAAGCTTTTTACGCAGATATGATATGTACACCCACACTACATTTATCTCAGCGTCAGAATCATAGCCCCATATCTTTTCCATGAAACGCTCCGTTGAAATAAGTGTTCCGTGGTTGAGCATGAGAGTTTCTATCATTTGAAATTCCTTGTTGCCAAGCTTTTGAGTACCCTTTGGGCCTTCAAGTTCAAAACTTTGCCTGTTCAGAGAAACGTTTCCGAAAGTTAGTGTAGACGGTGCGAACTCTGTGCGGCGTCTTGTCATTGCCCTTATCCTTGCAAGCAGTTCGCCCATAGCAAAAGGCTTTGTGAGATAATCGTCAGCACCTGAGTCAAGCCCCGTTATCCTGTCCTCGATATCTGATTTTGCAGTGAGCAGAAGAACAGGGGAGTCAATACCCTTTTCACGAAGTTTTGTAAGCACCTCGATGCCGTTCATACCCGGCATCATGATATCAAGTATTATGCCGTCATATTTCTGAGAGATAGCATAGTTATAAGCGTCAATGCCGTTGTAAACTGCGTCAACGGAATAGTTTTTGTGTTTGAGTACCGCCGATAGAGCGTTTGCAAGCTCCACCTCGTCCTCAGCAAGAAGTAATCTCATTAGAATTCCTCCCTATAAGTCATTATAATATCTTATCATATATGATACCTGTCTCTTATACACATCTCCGAG
>UQAR01000042.1 GCA_900539095.1 uncultured Ruminococcus sp. | reverse complement strand
CACCGTCTAATTCGTCGGCAGCGTCAGATGTGTATAAGAGACAGGTCTTATATATCTCATAGACGCCGATGCCTGAAAGCAGCGATCCCCATAAAACGAATATCCATTCTATCTGACCTTCCATGATATCAGGGGTAGTTTCGTCAAAAGCCGCAGCGATAGCGGTGCTAACGGTATGGCGGCTATTGGCGGTGAGATATTTTTGCATGAGGCCGTTGAAATCATCTGTTTTATCTGCTGTGAGGATATCGTCTGTATCATCGCCCTGCATACCCTGCCAATACCAATCGTTAAAGTCCTCATCCGGCAGGATAGGTTCGGAATAGACTATGAGCCAATGCTCTTCATCATCAAACTCCGACACATAGACGTCATAGGCATAACCCTCAAGGTCGGCATAATCGTCCTGCCAATCCTCATTGTTCACTGTCAATATCTCCACCGGGATACCTGTGACGTCATAGAAATCGTCAATGGCACTTTGCACCATATCAGTATCGTCAATGACCCCTGCGGCGTCAACTATCTCGCAGCTATAAGACGGGTCGGTATCCATTTTCTGCGGCTTTTCATAGCAGATAGCAAGCAGGAGGATACCAAAAAGCAGGGTGACGGCACTGCCGATGATACTGAGCACCTTGCCTTTTTCAGTCTGCTTGCGGATATCATAATCCGCATAGACGTAGACTGGGTGATAGTTCTCGTAATAGACGTATTTTACTGCACCTTCAAAATTGGTATTTTTGATATGTCTGTAGCTTGAACTGTCTGAGCTTGAAGAGCTTGACGAGCTTGAACTGCTGAAAGAGCCGCCCCCGTGGCTGCCGCCGCCTGATGAATGTGGCATATTTTACCCCTTTCCCCTATGAAACTCTATCAATACTGCACACGCTCGGCTGTATAGCCGTCTTTTTCAAGGAGGTCGATTATTCCGCCCTCGCCTGCATAATGTGCTGCACCAACAACGTAGAACACGTTTTTGCCCTCGGACATAAGATCTTCGGCTGCTTTTGCCATATTTTTGTTTCTGTCATAGAGCATTTGGTTATTGTAATCCTCGGCGGTGGCTTTGTCCTCCTCGGTATAGCCTGCAAGCTCCTCGTCATTATCTTCCTCAAGGAATGTTTCAATATCTCCTGACTTCCATGCGGCATAGAGATCTTCAAGTGACTGTTTCTGAGAGTCCTTTGTTTCGCCCTCATAGCTCCTGAACATAAGGTCATAAATATCGTCAGAGAAGTTTATGAGCATATTAAGCTGGAAATCCACCGACTCTACCTCGTATATCTCCTTGCCGTCTGCGTGGGCTGTGGTAAGGAGGTAATTATCAAGGCCCTTTTCGGAATCAAAGTCGGAGTCCTGAATAAGCAGTGTATCGAGGGTGCTGGATATTGCCCATGGTCTATAGACCTCCAGAGTGGAGATATCCATTCCCCAATAGCCAAGATAGGTCTGAAGAGCAGAATAAGCCTCTTCGGAAATATGCTGACTAAGCTTTGTATCGTCATTATAGAGCATCTGTTTCATGAGATTCTTCATATACTCGCCGTCCTCCTGAGTTGCGGTTATATCGCACTCTACGGCAAGGATATCGGCATTATTATACGCATTTGTTATCGCCTCAGGGAGCGGATAGCACTCGTCTTTCAAGGCATGGAAAGAGCCGAGCATTATCATCGTATTGCCCTCAGGTGAAGTTACCTTCCACATGGCAGGAGTGATACTGTTTGTATCGTTATCGTCTGAAACCGCTGAAGAACTGTCAGGTGTGCTGCTTTCTGCGGCAGAAGTGACAGGGGCAGTGCTGCTCTCGCTCGCCTTTGTGGTGGTTTCAGTATCTGTGGTAGTGGTCGCTGCCTTTGAACTGCTGTCAGCCTGTGAGCTTTCGGTGACTTCTCCGCAGGAGCAAAGAAGTGCTGCACACATTGCGGCGGCGGCAAAAAGGCTTATTGTTCTGTTTATCTTTTTCATGTTTTTATCTCCTATCTTTATAATTGTATGTTCAAGTATACCACACATCTAAGAAATTTTCAAGTATGGTTACAATTTTGTAATAGTCACGCCTTACATATTCTTGATACGCTTTTCTATTGTTTCCATATCTATTCCATACTGTTTAAGAATAGTCTGGGCAAAGCTATTGTCACGGGGCATACCACGGACTATTTTATACTTTCGCTCGCCTGTTTCATTATCGGCGTCGGCGACTATGCTTGCCAGTCTTGTTCTGAGGGTACTGTCTTTATTAAGCTCTGAGGTCTTATATGCGATATCAACAAGGTGGGTAGCGAAAACTCCTCTTACGCCCATTTTGCAGAATATCCTGAGCAGTTCGCAGGCGACCTCGACGCACTCTCTTGGAGTGGTGCTTTGGATAGACTCGTTCATGAGCAGCAGGCTGCGGTCTGTTATGGTGTCGCTTATTTCACGGAACTCTTTTATCTCGGTGGTGAAACGGCTTGTGTCGATGCCTGTTTTTTCTTCCTGCGGGAACTGGGTATAGATATAGTCCACAAGGGATATCTCGCAATATGACGCAGGGACATACAGCCCTGTTTGAGCCATTATCTGACAAAGTCCTACTGCACGGAGGAAGGTGGTCTTTCCGCCGTTGTTAGCACCGGTGAGAACATAAAAGCCCTCGCTTTCTCCGCCCATGGTGATATCGTTTGTGACGACTGATTTTTTCTCCTTATGGTTAAGATTATATATCCTAGCCTCACGGAAATAAACGGGGTCAAAGATATCCTTTATGACGGCTTTGCGTTCCCCTGACGGCAATATTTTCGGACGGCACATTTTAAGTCCCTGATTTTCGCAAGCCTCTATCATTGCCACTGCACCGACATAATACTCAAGCTGATAGTCGATATAACGCATATCGGCAATGCCTGCTTTTTGATACTCTGCAAGCACCTTATCTATCATTTTCACAAAAGTATCGGTAAGGTTACTAAGCTCTTCAAAGAGGGTCTTATCCACGGTGTTGATAAGCTTATCGTCAGACACCTCGCTGTCATTATACTTCTTTCTAAGATTTTTCACAACAGACTTATCGTTGAACTTTGCACCATGATAAAGTATCCTGTCAACAAGTGACGGCTTTATATCGTAACGCTCTTTTGAAAGCTCTATGATGCCTGCGGAAACAGGCACGAGCCTTTCATCAAGGTTTATGGCAACTGTTACGCTGCGTATACGGTCATAGAGAGCCTTTTTAAGCTCCTCTATCTCCCCTTTCAGGGATATATAATGCTTGTCGCCGTAATGCTCTTCAAAAAACGCAAAGAGCTTTTTTACGCCCTCTGAGCGTATTTTATCTTTCATTTTGCCATAGAAATCGTGCATGATCTCCATGCACTGTATGTAAGCGTCAAAGCCGCTTATGGCGTCATCAAGCTGTGAAAAGCTGTCTGGGGTGGTGAGATCATAGATATTCTTTCTGTCATTTTCCACCATGACATTTATGACCTTGCGTATGGTGGCAGACAATGACGGCAGCCTTATGAAATCGTCAAGGATATCAAGGCGGTAGTTTATTACATCCTCATCGTCGCAAACCTCACAAAAAAGCCTCATTACACGATACTGGTAATGGGGCGTGATAAAATCAGCCACCTTTTCAAGTTCCAGATTGTTTACAAACGCTCTTGGAAACTGTTCAAGGGCAGCAGCTCTTTTTTTCATTGCGTTATGCTTTTCCACAGAGGGATAAAGCAGGTCAGCCACAGGGGCTTTCATATCAAATTCGTCAATTTTAGATGCCATTTTCGTTTCCTCACTGGTCTTGGACAGGAGCTTTCAGGTCTATGATTATGCCCACCTTTGCGAGAGCCTTTGACATAAGCTCCGCAGACAGAGGGTAGATATCGGTCTTTCCGCACTCGTGGTCATACTCGTATCTGAAAAACTGCACATAGTTCTCCTGATAGTCCTCAGACGTATAAACTTTTCCCATGATATATTTATTCTTTATGGCATAGTAATTCACAGGCTTGAGCCTGAGAATGGATTTCGGGTCGGCGGACATTTCCGTGGCAAGGGTATCAAAGCCCTCGTCAACGTAATTTATCTTGCGGCACTTCATGTCCTTTATTTTCTTTTTCAGCGGAGGTTCGCTCTGTGTTTGTTTTTTTCTGAAAAGTGAAAACATTTTACACACCCAGTCTTTCAAAAAGCTGTTTGCGGCAATCTTCTTCCAGCTTATCGTTTATAGGCTCAGGGATATACTTTTCTCCAAGCTTACGGCTCATGCAATATGAGATAACATAGTCGCTGACCTTTGGATTTTTAGACAGGAGCGGTCCGTGGAGATAAGTTGCGATAACGCTTTTTTCCATATAGCCCTCGGTGCTGCTTTCAAACTCGTTGCCGTTGCCTGAGAGGACTTTTCCGAATGGTGACTTGACGTTGGTGGTCTGTCCGCCATGGTTTTCAAAGCCTATGACCTTATATTTCTCGCCGTCAAGCTGAGCCTCGATGACGATATTTCCGATACATCTGCATCTTTTATCGGTAGAGGCGACGGTATAGTAATCAAAAAGTCCCAATCCCGGCACTTTCTCGCCGTTTGAGTCTTTATAATACTGACCCATGAGCTGATAGCCGCCGCATATCATCAGGAAAAACGTTCCTGCCTCATAGGCTTTAACTATACTGTCCTTGCAGGAAACGAGGTCATCGGCAAGTATCTGCTGTTCAAAGTCAGCTCCGCCGCCGAGGTAGATGATATCATACTGGGTGAAATCCGTTTCGGTGTCGCCGATAAGATGCTTTGAAACTTCAAGCTCTATGCCACGCATTTTGCAGCGGTATGAAAGCACTTCAACGTTGCCGCTGTCGCCGTAGAGGTCAAGCATATTAGGGTACATATGAAGAATTTTCAGCTTTTCCATTTTACTTTTCCTCCCCGTTTTCTTTCAGGCTCTTGTATCTTTTTATTGCCGCTCTTGTTGGCTGGATAGCGGTATAATTTGCTATGGCGAACTTATCCCCCTTTGTGGAGAACAGAGCAGCTGTTGCCTCATCAAGGTCGGGATAAACGAATATTTTATCAGGGTCATAGCCTGAACACTTTATTCTTATGGCGATATCGTAGGCTCTTGTGCCTGAGGTCACAACTCGGTCAACGTTATTGAACACGGAGAAATTTATATCCCATATCCATGAAACGTCATGGCCGTCTGCAAGGTTATCGTTAAGGACAAAAAGCAGTTCCTTTGAGCCTGCCTGCTCGTTCATCACACGCAGGGTCATATTTGCACCAACAGGGTTTTTGGCAAGGTTCACAAGAAGGCTTGAGCCGTCTACCTCAAAGCGTTCAAGTCTGCCGTTATTCACCTCGAAATGCTCGAAGGTATCGTGCAGGATAGCCTTATCAAAGTTATAAAGCTTTGCGGCAGTATAGACAGCCGCCATGTTATACATATAGTAGATACTGTTATGGGCGGTCTTATAGGTCTCGCCGTCTGCCTCAAAGGACGGAACGGTCAGGTCAACGTTCTTTATCTCCACCTCAGGCTCGATATTGCCGAAACCGCATTTCGGGCAATGGAACTTTCCAATATGTGAATACTGATAATAGTCATAGACAAGCTCGGTATCGCAGAACGGGCAGAACTTGCCCTCGCCAACTTCATAAGGCTTGTCCGTTGCACCCTGATATCTGTCAACGCTGAAATAGTGGATATTCTTGTTATTAGGATTAGCAAGTCCAAGTCTTGCCACGTTAGGGTCATCGGCATTGAGGACGACGTTGCCCTCGAATGTTTCAAGGAACTTTTTCACTTTGAGTATGAGTGTTTCCACCTCGCCGTTTCGGTCAAGCTGGTCACGGAAGAAGTTCAGCAGAACGAGGGTCTGCAAATTGAGCTTTGAATAGACCACAGGAACGTGTGACTCGTCAGTTTCAAGCACGAGATAATCGGCATGGACTCTTCCCCTCATATCGCAGTGATTGAGCAGGAGTGAGCATATACCTGTATCAAGATTGTTGCCCTCTGGGTTTGTTATTATCTTTTTTCCGCCGCTTGCAAAAATATGGCTGAGATAGTTTGTGACGGAAGTCTTGCCGTTTGTGCCTGTGACGGCGACGATAGGGCAATCCACTTTGAAAGCCTTTAGGCAGTCTTTATTTATAGTCCACAGCACAAGCCCCGGAAAGTTGCCTGCGTCCCTGCCCAGCAGGTGCAGAGTTTTTACCATAAGCTTGCCGAAAATAATGGTGAAAGCGTTTTTTAAACTCATTTATGTATCTCCTAATAATATAAAGTCGTATAGAATAATAATAGACCATAACTCCCATAATGTCAAGCATTTTCGCACTTTGCAAACAAAAAAACACGGACAGGGTCACTGTCCGTGTTGACTTCTATATGATTTTTGAGAGGAAATCTTTCAAACGCTGATTTTCAGGGTGTGCAAAGAACTCTGACGGTTTGTTCTGTTCAAGTATATTGCCGTCTGCCATGAACAATACTCTTGAGGCAACTTCCCTTGCAAAGCCCATTTCGTGGGTAACGACCACCATTGTCATGCCGTCGTTGGCAAGCTGTTTCATAAGCTCCAGCACCTCGCCGACCATTTCAGGGTCAAGTGCTGAAGTCGGCTCGTCAAAGAGCATTACCTCAGGATTCATTGCCAGTGAACGTGCAATAGCTATTCTCTGTTTCTGACCGCCTGAGAGCCTTGAAGGATACTCGTCAGCCTTATCAGGCAGGCCAACTCTTTCCAAAAGCTCTTCCGCTTTTATGTCAGCCTCCTCAGCTGTCATAAGACCAAGCTTGACAGGTGCGAGGGTGATATTTTTCTTTATGGTAAGATGCGGGAAGAGGTTGAAATGCTGGAAAACCATGCCCATTCTCTGTCTGAGCTTGTTCATTTCATGCTCGTTCGCCTGTGTTATATTTTCGCCCTCAAAGAAGATATCTCCTGAGGTCGGCTTTTCCATAAGGTTGAGGCAGCGGAGAAAGGTGGATTTTCCTGAGCCTGACGGTCCGACGATAACGACCTTTTCGCCCTTTTCGATAGTTTCGTTTATGTCCTTGAGGACTTCCACATCGCCGAATGATTTACTGAGATGTTTAACGTCTATCACTTTGCGACAGCCTCCTTTCAAGCTTTCCTACCAGATGAGTAAGCACAACTACCATTATAAGGTAAATAAGTGCAACTGTTATAAGCGGCATGAATGCCGAGAACGTCTGAGAACGGATTATATCTCCGCCCTTTGTAAGGTCCTGAATTGCGATATATCCTGCAACGGAAGTTTCTTTCAGCAGAACTATGCACTCGTTTGCAAGTGCAGGCAGGACTGTTTTGAAAGCCTGCGGCAAAACTATGGATATCATTGTCTGACGGTAGCTAAGGCCAAGACTTCTTCCTGCCTCGAACTGCCCGTTGTCAACTGACATGATACCTGAACGGACTATCTCAGCCACATACGCACCTGAGTTCACGCCGAATGCAAGCACAGCCACAAGAGTCTTGTCTATATTCACGCTGCCGAAGATAACAAAGTATGTTATGAGCAGCTGAACTACCATAGGAGTTCCTCTTATTACTGTAAGATACACTCTGCAAAGGGCATTGAGTATCTTCATTTTGCCTGTCTTATCATGAGTAGAGCGGACTATAGCCACAAGAAAGCCCAACACAAAGCCAAGTATGACCGCAAAGAAGGTTATGATAAGTGTTGTTTTAAGACCATTGGTAAGATAATGCCAACGGCTCTCGTCCAAAAAATTTTGCTGGAAATCGTCGATCAATTTGTTCAATTCAGCACTTCCTGTTCTTTAT
Organism: uncultured Ruminococcus sp.; assembly: GCA_900539095.1. GTDB lineage: Bacteria > Bacillota > Clostridia > Oscillospirales > Ruminococcaceae > Hominimerdicola. Next base: position 11,171 of record UQAR01000042.1, on the reverse strand, counting down.
CAAAATAATTTCGGCTGCCGCTCTACGACAGCCGAAGTGTGAAAAATTATTTCTTTCTTACGATTATTACCTGACTTGATGATGTATAAGTGTCGGAGAAAAGCACGTTCTTCTCTCTGTCAGGTGTAACTGTCATACCTGCAACGCCAACGTCAGCCTTTCCTGACTGAACGGCTGAGATGATAGAATCAAATGCCATATCGTCTATCTTCAGCTCATAGCCAAGCTTATCGCAAACAGCCTGCATCATATCAGCGTCGATACCAACGACCTTATCGTTCTCTTTGCTCTCGTATGGAGGGAACTCAGCGTTTGTTGCCATTACAAGCGTACCCTTATCTCTGCTAACATTATCAGGGGACTTGTATGGGTTCTTGCCAGCGTCCTCGCCAACGTAGTTTGCCTTGATAGCGTCAAGTGTTCCGTCAGCTTTGAGCTCTTTAAGTGCACCGTTTATTTCCTGCTGGAGGTCAGTGTTGTCAAGTTTCATTGCGATAGCATATTCTTCCTCAGCAAATGGCTCGTCAAGGATCTCAAGGTCGTCGTTCTTCTCAACAAAAACCTTAGCAGGCTCAGCGTCGATTATAACTGCGTCTATTTTGCCCTGTTTGAGAGCCTGAACTGCGTCAGCACCCTTATTGTATTTCTCTACCTTAGCGTCCTTAACGTCCTCGGCGTAGATATCGCCTGTTGTTCCAAGCTGAACGCCTATTGTCTTTCCCTCAAGGTCGTCAACGCTGTGTACTGTATTAGCAGGCACTCCGCAGCCTGCAAGCATTGTAACGCTCATTGCTACTGCAACAAGACCAGCTGTAAATTTCTTCATAATATGATGCATTCCTTTCAAACTTAATGGCGGCAGCCCACCAATAGCGGCTGCACGCAAACCTATACCATATATTATAACTGAACCCATACATTTTTGCAATAGCATTTATGAGGGATTTGATATATAAATTATGAATTTTTTGTTTTGTAAAACATTTGAGCGAACAAAAAAAGAGGCGTCCACAGCAAGGGACACCTCTTTGTGTTCTTTGAAAGTTTAGAAATCCATTGTGAACTGGACTCTGTGGTTGCCGTCGGCGTCATCGTCTATCATTTCAGCCTTTACGATAGTGATAGGTGTAACAGGCTTTGACTTTGCGTTATCTGAACCTGTTGTTCTCTCCACCTTGAGGAAGTCGTCAACAACGTCCATGCCATCTGTTACCATACCGAAGGCTGCATACTGACCGTCAAGGAAGGTATCCTTATCGCTGTAGCAGATAAAGAACTGGCTTGAGGCACTGTCCATATCGTTTGCTCTCGCCATTGAAACAACGCCTCTTGTATGGCTGAGGTTGTTTTCAACGCCGTTTGCTGAGAATTCGCCTTTGATAGTTTCCTTGCTGCCGCCTGTGCCGTCGCCGTTAGGGTCGCCGCCCTGTGCCATAAAGTCATCTACGACTCTATGGAAAGTAAGTCCATCATAGAACTTTTCCTTTACGAGCTTTTCAAAATTCTCGCAGGTTATAGGTGCATCGTTGGCATAAAGCGTGATAACGAACTTCTTGTCAGTATCCGCAGCTGAGCTTTGTGATGAGCTGTCGCTCTTATCTCCACAGGCTGTGAGCACTGCACAGGCAAGCACGCCTGCTGTACAAAGAGCCAATGCTCTGAATAACTTTTTAAGTTTCATTTTTTATCGTCCTTTCGATCATCATTATGGCATTTCTGCCTTTTCACTAGCCTATTATAGCACCTCCCTGCAAAAAAATCAACAGCAGACTATGTTTTTCACAGAATTTTCATTATACTTGCCTTAAAGTTGGATCATTTAATATTGATTTTTGACTAATAATAGAGTATAATTATAATGTTTTATTTTGTATCTTATTGTAAAAAACTATGGAGGACGAATGTAAAATGGACAAACTGAAAAAAATTCTGCCATTTATCGTTCCGCCCCTTGTGGTCATGCTCATAATGGGGTTTGCTTTCTACAGGAATGACCTGTATCCTTTCGGTGACGGAACTGTATCATGGTGTGATATGTCACAGCAGGTGATACCGCTGCTCACTGACTTCAAGGATATTCTTACAGGCAAGGACGGAATATTCCTTAACTTCCACAATGCAGGCGGAATGAACCTATGGGGCGTTTTCTTTTTCTTTATCGCAAGCCCTTACACGCTGCTGGTGCTATTGGCAGACAAGGCTGACGTTATTTATCTTGTGAACATAATGACTGTTCTCAAGCTTATGACTGCGGCGGTGACGGCTCAGATATATTTCCGCACCTGCCAGAAAAAGCTCAGCCCTTATATAAGCTCTGTACTCAGCATCGTATACGCATTCTGCGGCTATGGAATGTTCTATTATCAGAACAACATATGGCTCGACATGATGTATCTTTTCCCACTGCTCATGGTGGCTTTCAAGGAGCTTTTTGAGAAAAAGAGGATAATACCATACACTGTGATGCTCACGCTCATGATGATAGTGAACTACTACATCAGCTACATGATAGTTATATTCATACTGCTTTTCATGGCTGTATGCTGCTGGCGTTACCGCAAGGAAGAGAAATACAAAGACGTTCCTTGCAGGTTCATCATAGGCTCGCTCCTTGGAGCACTGCTTTCGGCGGTGGTATGGATACCATGCTTTTTGCAGTTCCTTTCAAGCGGACGTTCAAAGTCGGTCATAATGCAGATAGAGTCGGCGGACTTTTTCTCGAATTATCAGACGACTTTCTGCTTGCTTTTGTCAACGGCGTCTGTGGCGGTCATCGTTTTAGTATTTCTTCTTGACGGCAAAAAGAGGAGCAAGAGGCTCAATACTGACCTTATAATGCTTTTCTTGATGCTAATACCTATTATAATAGAGCCTGCGAACCTTATGTGGCACACGGGCAGCTATATGTCGTTCCCATGCAGATATGCTTTTATAACAATATTCTTTGCACTTATATGTGCAGGATATTTTCTTTCATCTGAAAACGCCATAGCAAAGGAAAAGAAAAACTGCGACCACTTTATTATTTTCCTCATACTTGCGGCTCTTATATACGGCTTTTACAGATTTTCCGAGGGCTTTGTGGAAAATAACCGTGACGGCATGGCTAAATACACAAAGAGTCTTTGGCAGGACAGCACTGCTTTTGAACTTTGGCTTGAATTTTTTGTTGTGGCGGCGGTTTTCTACACCATCATCACGCTGCTGCACAAAAAGGGCTGGATATCAAAGAAGATATTCGCACTTTTCCTTGCCATGTTTGTGGCGGCTGAATCATATGCAAACGTGAACGTATACATGATAACACCTGACATGAACTATCCTGAGCGTTCATACTATCATCACAACATAATGGACCTTTCAGACAGGATAGAGGACAACGACGGTTTCTACAGAGTGAAGACTTCAAGCAAGCTTTTTGAGGTCAATCTGGTAGGCTCTATGGGTTACAACTCACTGAGCCACTACACTTCCCTCACAAGCCGTGATTATATGTATATGATGAAACAGCTTGGCTACTCGTCATACTGGATGGAAGTCGGTTCTTACGGCGGAACAGAGCTTACAGACGCTTTGCTTTCGGTAAAATATCTTATAGAGAAAAATGACGGCATTACAAACAATGCTGACTCGGTATACTCAAACAGCATATACGAGATAGTTCCGACTGAATATTATCTGCCTCTTGGCATTGTTACTGACGCTGACCTGAGCGGCAGTGAAAAACTTTCCACCGGCACAAGAAGTGATGTTCAGAAAAAGCTGTTTGAACAGCTTTTTGGCGGCAATGGTGATGAACTTATCACAGACTATGAATATGACTCCATATACGGTATTCAGGACGACAGCGTGATGTCGCCGTCATTCACATTCAACAGCTCAAGCGATTTTTCATACATGGACTATGAGATAAAGGTAACAGACAAGCAAACCCTTTATTTTGACTGCTTTGACAAGCTTTCAAACAATCTTTCCGAGAACATAAACGGCAGCTTTATGGTAACAGTGAACGGCAGGTCGATACAGACCGACTATCCTTCACAGTCTAGCAACGGACTTTTAAAGCTTGGCGAATTTGAGAACGAGGAAGTAAACGTTAGGGTAACGCTGAACAAAAACATAACAAACTGCCGTTCCTACGGCGTTTTCGGACTGCACCATGACGTGCTCCAAAAGGCACTTGAGCAGGTGAACACCGCAGGACTTACAGACAATGACGGCAAGCTGTCAGGCAGCGTAAACGCAAAGGCAGGACAGAAATGCGTTCTTCAGATACCTTACCAGGAAGGCTTGAAGATAAAGGTAAACGGCGAGAGCGTTTCCTACAGCAAGGTTTTCGGCGATCTTGTATGCTTTGACTTGCAGGAGGGCGAAAACAGCATAACGGTGACAAATGTTCCTAAGGGCTTTTATGCAGGTCTTGCACTGACCATACTTGGCGTGGCACTGACGGTGGGATATTTCTTCATACGCAAAAAGCTGAAATTCGGCGAACTGCTTGAAATGGCAGGCATTGTGGCTGTGATAGGTTCAGGCGTTATTGTGATGATACTTGTTTACATCGCTCCTTGCATACTGAATATTTACAGCTGATAGAATACTGCAAAGCCTTTATGGCAGGCATTGTGGGCGAGATAGAGTGGGCGACCTGAGGTTGCCATACATAGATGATCTGCGGAGAGCGTTTAAGCTGTCCGCAGATTTTTTGTTTATGTCATTTAAGTTATTATCCAAAAACGGGCGAACGCTGTTCGCCACTACGCAATAAAAAACTGCGGATAGCGTCAAACTATCCGCAGTTTTTATTATATAAAATTATTTATGCTCTTCAAGATACTTTTCTGTATCCATTGGGTAGCATTTCAGGTTTGGCAACTCGTCAAGAGTAAGAACTCTTTCGCTGTTGTATATCTTGTTCCACTCGTCAAATGTGGTATACTGGTCTGAAAGCTGCTTATCCTTGATACAGAACTCGCCGTTCCATGTGCAGAACCATGCCCAACGTGTGCCGTCATTGAATGCTCCGTCAGGGTCGAACAGCGAACCGTTCTCTGTCATTGCTATAAGCTTGTTTGTTGATGTGCTTGACTTTACAAGGTCATAATACCATTTCTGTGAAGAGCTGTCCCGCTCGGCAGGATAACAGTCATAGCCCATGATGTCAACATACTCATCCCCCGGATACCAGTCAGGATTCTGTGCGTTCCATACCCAGATAAGGTTATTAAGACCATACTCATTTGTGAACTTGTCATACATAAGTTTCCAAAGCTGGATATAAGCGTCCTTTCCTGCCGAGCCCCACCAGAACCATGCGTTGCCAGGATACTTAGGGTCGCCTGCTGCCTCGTGGAGCGGTCTCCAAAGGATAGGCACGTTTGCATCGGCAAGCTCTTTGAGCACGCCTGCCATATGGTCAAGGTCAGCTATGATAGAGTCATAACCCTCTTTATCCTCGCCGCTGAGAGCCTTTGCAAGGTCAAAGTCAGTATATTCTGAATAGAATCCCTGCCACCATGCACCGCCGTTTTTCTCAAGGTTCTTTTCAGGTGCATACCAGTGCCAGCAGAGTGCTACGATACCGTTTTCGTTGTTATACCAGTCCATAGCCTGCAAAGGAACCATATCTCCGCCGCCTGCACCATGTGAAAGTGCACTGTTTGAAAGATTTGTCACGTCAAGGCCAAGTATGCAAGGTCTTTTGCCTGTATGCTTTTCTATCTCCTTGAACTCACGGCTGTCCTTGCCCTCGTTATCGCCTGAGGACTGACCTGAGATAGTATACTTGCCGTAGACATCTGTGAGGAAGTTATAAAGTCTTTTAGCCTCGTCAGATGCGTTAGGGTTTGAAAGCTGATTTGATACTTCATACTGTGCAAGGTCGATAGCAGGAGCCGGGGTTATCTTTATCTTGTCAACATAGATATGACCGTTGTCGCCCTTTATGCCTATCTTATGTGTGCCCTCGTCGATAAGCACATTTTCTGCAACAGTTTCACCGAACTCAGTTGTTGTTGAAGTAAAGCTTGTGAGAGCCGCACCGTCAACAGTGATGAGATTTGACTGATTTTCAGCGTCAGCCGCCATTGTAAGAGTTAAATTGTAGCTGCCCTTTGCAGGAAAATCTATCTCAAACTCCACCATATCTCCCGAAGAGCCTATGGACACAAAGCCGTCGCCTGAAAATTCGCCGAGAAAGTTTTTATCGAGCACTGATGCACCTTCTAAAAGAGTTCCCTTTTCAGCCTCAGACTCGTAGCTGAAATCCTCAGGAACGTCATACTCTGTTGTTACGTCTGAAAGGTCGATATTGCCCATATCTTCAACGACCGGAGCAGTCGTGGTGGTAGTTTCGCCTGCTGACGAGCTGCCTGAGCTGCTGTTTCCTGTACTGCTGCCGCAGCCTGTTGACGCACAAGCGATGAGCACTGCCATTGCGGCGGCTACTGTTCTTTTCATAATCTCACGCATGATATTCTCCTTACCTTTTATTTAGTTACATTCAAATTTTAATAAAGTCTTTTTTCTGCACTTTATCCGCAGCGGCTTTATGTTTCATACTTTTAAATATATCACATATAAAACCATTGTCAATAGCCATTTTCAATGTTTAACACCGTGTTCAAAATTGATAACGTTTACTTTGCAGCTCTCAAAAAAATATGAACCCGAATGTCATCAGGTTCATATTTTAATATCGTATATATTATTTTCTAAGGAAAGTCCGATACACCCAGCGTGTGAATTTTCGTGGGAAGATAAACAAGCCAAGCTGCAAAGCACAGGGCATAAAAAAGTCACGGAAACCTGTATAGCCTGAGCGGTGTATTATCCACCTGACCCGTATGAACGCCTTTGTATGCTCCCAGCTTTTGCGTGTATCCACCGTGTTTTCGTCGATACGGTAACGCACGAGCACCTCAGGGATATTCTGTCCCTTTGCACCATGCTGCAACATTCTTGCGATAAACTCATAGTCCTCGCATATTTTCAGGTCGCTGTAGCCGCCTATCTTCTCGGCAAAGGACTTCCTGAAAGCCACTGTCTGGCGGTTGAAAGGGTTACGCCTTTTTGAATATGCGGCGATATCCTTATGCATGACAGGGACTTTTTTCACCGCAACTACCTCGTCGGTATTTGTGTCGAACTCCTCCACAAACGTGCCCGTGATATCAAGCTGAGGCTTGACCGCAAAGAGGGTCATTTGTTTCAGGCAGCGGTTAGGCAGCGAGATATCGTCGCTGTCCATTTTGACGATATAATCGCATTTACAGGCTTTTATGCCCTCGTTATAAGCCTTTCCAACGCCGACGTTCTCATCTATCTGAACGATATGGAAGATATGCTTGAACTCGTCCTGAAAGGATTTCACGATGATATTTAGCTCGCAGGTGAGCTTTCCGTCACACACCAGCACAAAATCAGAGGGCGGATATGACTGCATAAGCATAGACTCAAGGCTCTCGTTAAGATTTTCCGGCAGCTCACGGTCATAGACCGACATAAGCACGCTGTATTCAGGCAGCGTATATTTTCCCACACGGTACGTCATAGAGTCCCTCCCCTGCTTAGCATCATAATCAAATATATTATACTATATCGGCACAAAAAAGTCAACCGCAGCAAACGGTATACTATTTTAAATATATAAAGCCTAAAAGCAAAAAAAGACCGCTCCATTCGGAACGGTCTTATAAAATACTCTGAAAAATTAGCCGAGTTTCTTAGCAAGCTGTGATACCTTTCTTGCAGCAGCATTCTTGTGCATAATGCCCTTTGTGCAAGCCATATCTACCTTCTTGATAGCAGCTCTTACTACTTCTTCCTTGTTCTCTGCATTCTCAACTACAGCAGCGTCTGCCTTCTTGAGTGCAGTTTTAAGATCAGACTTTACAGCCTTGTTTCTCATTGTCTTAGTGTTGATAACCTTGACTCTCTTCTTAGCGGATTTAATGTTTGGCATACCGACACCTCCCTCATTCTGTATAAATTTGCACTTATTTGCACAAGCTATCCGCAGACTGAGAGGAAATGCGGAAAGCCCTTTAAACAAGCCTTGTAAAATATTTTACCACATTTCAAAAGAAATTGCAAGGGGGTTTACTGAAAAAAATATAGAAATTTTACGGTCTAAATTGTAGGAACACACAAAAACTTGCAGAATATCGCAGAAAGGTGAATAAAATGAGCATAAGAACAGATATGGCAGCGGAAAGCTTTTCTCAGGCTGGCGGTGCACAAAAGCTTGAGGGAGTAAAGGTCATGCAAAAAAGCATTGACGCCGCACGGTTTGAGGTAACGGACATCACCATAGAAACGCAGGCGGCCGCCAAAAAGCTTGGCAGACCTATGGGAAGATACATCACACTTACTGCCGCAGACTCCACATTTGATATGTACAGCGACTGTTTTGAGGAACGTGCGGAGGTCATTGCGAAGGCGATACGGGAGCTGTGCGGCGGCTGCGAGCGTTTTTTGGCGGTGGGGCTTGGGAACTCTGCTCTGACTTCTGACGCTGTAGGGCCGCTCACCGCAGAAAAGATATTTGCCACACGGCACATAAAAATGCTTGCGGAAGAGCTTGATAACGATGAATTGGGCGAGGTCACGGTGATACAGACGGGAGTGCTTGGGAACACGGGGATAGAGTCCTCAGAGCAGGTGAAAGCCATTGCCGAGAGGGTCAGACCGCAAGCTGTTATTGCAGTTGACGCACTTGCTTGCAGCGAGCTTTCCAACCTTGGCAGGACGATACAGCTTTGCGACACCGGTATCTCCCCAGGCAGCGGCGTTGAGAATGCACGAAAAGAGCTTTCGGCGGCTACTCTTGGCGTACCGTGCATCGCCATAGGCGTGCCAACTGTAATTGACCTTTGCACTGCCGCTGAGCACATTTTCGGAAAGTCCGCACCCGAGACCTCCGAAAATATTATGGTATCTCCGAAAACGGCTGACAAGCTTTCGGAAAACTGCTCAAAGCTTATTGCAATGGGCATAAACCGTGCTGTTCACCCCACGCTGTCGCAAGAGGATATCCAGTCGCTGACCTGCTGACCAATGATGGGTGAAAAATTACTGTATAATAATTGTAAACTTTTTATTAATATGTATCAGCGAAATTGCGAAATCGTTTTCTGAAAACGTATACTCACACAATTCCAACACTTCTTTGTCATAATCAACAAAAACGGAAAGAGTTTATATTGCAAAATGCTGATTGACTAATTTTCAACTTTTTGTTATCATAGGAAAGGACGAAGAATAAGCGTTATGACAAGTGTTAAGGGTAATGACGCTTGTCAGTCGTAAAAGATGAACGTTTTTGGGTAAGGAACATTCGTCTATTATCAAGGAGGTTACTATTAATGAAAATGGCAAAGAGAATTTTTGCTGCCGCTTGTGCACTTTCACTGGCTTGCAGCATGGCTGCCTGTGGCAGTTCTTCATCTGACAGCTCTTCTTCTAAGAAGGAAGCTAAGGCAATGACAGACGATCAGAAGGAGCAGGTAAATGCTCTTCAGGATAAGCTCCCTGACATAGAGCTTTCAAACAAGACTATCAAGTGGATGGCTCACTATGACATCAACCCTAGCGATGGTAAGTCAGAGTCACCTGCTATCTCACTTTTCCAGTCTAAGTACGGCGGAAAGATCGAGTATGTTCAGACAACATGGGACAACAGATATACTGACCTTGCTAAGGCAGTTATGGCTAACGATTCACCAGACTTCTTCCCTGCTGACGACATGGACGCATTCCCTAAGGGTGCTATCAAGTCAATGTTCGAGCCTATCGACGATGTAGTTGATCTCGGCTCTGACATTTGGTCATCATCACAGACACTTAACGATGCATTTATATTCAACGGCAAGCACTATGTTGCAGCTATCGACGTTAGACCTCAGTACGTTTGCGTATACAACAAGAAGACAATGACAGACTTCGGTTATGACGATCCTGCTGAGCTTTATGCTAACGATGAGTGGACATGGAGCAAGTTCACAGAGATGGCCCTTGACTTCACAGACGCTGACGCTGACAGATATGCTCTTGACGGTTACTGGTACGGCAAGGCTCTTAACGATACTTGCGGTTACCCTATCATCGGTCTTGAGGACGGCAAGCTCGTAAACAACATGGGCAAGGCTGAAGTTGGTGCAGTTCAGGATCTTATGTACAACCTTGAAAAGAATAACGTTGTATTTGACAGATCAAGCAACAACTGGAAGACAAGAGGTGACGGAGCTAACGGTGAAGGTCTTGGTTCACAGCTCACACTGTTTATCCCTATCGGCACATGGGCTCTTGAGGATACTCCTGAAAAGACTAAGACATTCGGCAGCGTCAAGGACGGCGAGGTTATGTTCGTTCCAATGCCAAGAATGGACGATTCTGACAAGTACTATGTATCTACCGGTGTAAACGGCTATCTTCTCTGCAAGAACGCTCCAAACCCAGACGGTTTCAACGCTTTCGTAACTTGCTGCAAGGTAGCAAACTCAGAAGTTCAGAATATCACAGAAGAGCAGCTCTCTAATGACTACGGTTGGACAGACGAGATGATCGAGATGCGTCAGACAATTTACGATCTGGCTAGACAGAATCCTGTATTCGACTTCCAGGACGGCGTATCTGCTGAGCTTTCAACACTTATGCAGACAGTAAACCAGGCTACAATGGTAACAGGCGGCGGAGCTACTACATGGACAGAGTGCGTTGCTGAGAACCAGAAGGCTGTTGACTACCTCATCAAGGAAGCTAACGCTAACAACGCTGAATAATTCAGTTATTTCAAGTGGGACGGATATTTTCCGCCCCACTTTTTTATTGCCTGAATTTATCACGAATTTGTTAAATATATTTGTACGCAAAATGCACAATATAAAATACATAAATTTGTGCAAGAATTTTGCGGATTTTTATGTACAAATCACAAAAAATATGCTATAATAAATGTACGTTAAAAAGAATATATCAAAGAAAGGAGATATGTTTTATGAGATCAATTATTACTATCAGCCGTGAATTTGGCAGCGGAGGACGTGAGATAGGCAAAAAGCTTGCCGATGATCTTGGCATACCTTTCTACGATAAAGAGCTGCTGGAAATGGCGTCAAAGGAAAGCGGAATATGCTGTCTCTTATACACATCTGACGCTGCCGACGAATTAG
>UQAR01000041.1 GCA_900539095.1 uncultured Ruminococcus sp. | reverse complement strand
GAGATTCGCCTTAGTCTCGTGGGCTCGGAGATGTGTATAAGAGACAGTTTTTATTCAAACACGCTCAAAAGCAACGAAAAGATATTCGAGCATTATCTGTTCAGAAGCATGCACAAGCTGTTCATCAGGTTCTTTTATCATGCTGTCGCCATAACCCGAAAGCGTTCAGACAAGGCTAAGTTCTTTGCGGATTTCTATTCTCACGGCTACTGCGGAATAATAATCGACTGGGCAACAGGCGGAATGAAAGAAACTCCACATGACGTAATGCTCAAAATGCGAGAACTTGCATACGAAAACGTTACCATTGGTGAAGGATTCAGACAGAATCTTTGACAAAAGTCACACAATTATTCTTTTATTTTATCATATTCTGTGTCATAAGTGAATAGACAAACCTAAACATACGACAAAAAAAGCGACAGAATTAAATTTCTGTCGCTTTTATTTTTTTACTTAGCAGCCTTAGCCTTTCGTCGGTCAATGAAAACGCTTGCGGCAAAAATGAGCAAGCCTGCTGCCGAAAGCACTATGCCCTCGTGGAGCAATGGTGCAGTAAAGGTTATCTTTATTCTGTGACTTCCCTTTGGTATCTTGAAACCTAAAAAGGCTGTATCAGTTTTTTCACACTCTGCCTCTTTGCCGTCTATCTCAGCGGAAAAGCCATTGGCATATGGTATAGAAACGGTGAAATAGCCGTCATTTTTAACGTCTATAGTGCCGTTTATCACATCGCCGTGTGATGTTTTCTTGTCTATGATAAACGGGTCAACGTCACGCACAAGACTGTCTTTGTCGATAGTATAACAGCGAACGTTCGTTATCTCATACTTGCCGGCAGAAAATCCCACGGTCACATAATCCGTGCTGTAGCCCTGACCGGTGGTGATAACATATTCAAAACGTCTGTTATTGTTGTAATACTTCCAGTCAGGGGCGGTAAGCTTGTTTTTATTGCCGTTTATAGACACCCATGCGTCCTTGCCGCCGCCCTTGATATCGTTGTTCACATTGAATGACACAAACATTATCTTGTCATTTGTCAGCGTTTCGGGCAGCTGTATTTTCTGAGTTATGGTTTTCTCTGAATCCACAGTGTATTTTCCCCATTCACGCTTTATCTGCTCACATTCGGTGAAGTTCAGCGAACGCACCTTTTCGATATCTGATGTGAAAGTTTTTTCAGTTTTGTCCTCAATTATGATGTTGTTGAACAATGCCTCCACAGAGTATGGATAATTCAGAGAATTATACTCTTCCCTGCCGATCAAATTATCGGTAGCATATCCAAAAGGCAGAACGTCTTTGTTTTCATAAAGGGAAAGATCTCCGCTCTCCTTTATCTTCTTATATCCTGACACAGCTTTCGTGCGGTCGTCAGTGATAAGATATCTGTTTGAAAAATACATATCTGCAATAAGACTTCTTGTCTGCGTGGTAAGCGAAGTGTTGCGGTATGAATTTTCGTTGTATATCTCGCTGTAATAAAACCTGTTGTAATCCTTGTTGTGCAGAGATGAATATATCGACATGGTGTAATAATCGGCGTTATATATCATGTTCACCGTGTTTACCTCGTCAACACAGTTTGAAGTTCTGGATATCTCTTCCTGCGAACCCACATAGTCTGCCAGAGCGTTCATGTCGCTGCTGTTGTCATATTCAAGGTCGGTCAGCGGCACAAGCTTGTCTGTGAAATTTGTATACACCGTTGACACCACAAGACAAAGGGACATACCGATATTGAGTATGAACTCCTTCTTACACCGTCTGTATACGAACAGGCTCGACATAAGCACCACAAAGTCAGCGATAATATAAAACTCCACTTTTTTGGTGGTCTTGAACCAGAAAACTCCTGCCAGTGCCACCACAAGCGTTATCACCGAAAGCTGCTTTAGCTTGAGCTTTCCTCTTATTATATCAAAATAAGTGTGACCGAAAAGCAGCATACCAAGAGGCAGGAACGGTATAAGCACCTTAGGGTCAACATAGAGCGTGCCGTTGAGCATATAAACTATTATCGGACAGGTGGCAATGACCACCATGACGATGCCGAGAAATCTTCTGTAACGCTGCTTTGAGAACACAGCCGACACTATGCTCAGCACCGTGAAAAGACAAAGTCCCATTGAATAGTGATAATAAAGCAGAAATTTCAGGTTCACACCAGGAATGAACGACTTGAAATCAACATGGCTGTTGCCTGCCTCTCTGCCTGAGAGCATACAATGCAAAGTCGGCAGGATAAGCACACACGCCATTACTGCGGCAAGGATAAGCCTGAAAGCAAATGCTATGCCGTCCTTGCAGAACTGCTTTAAAGTAGGCTTTTCGTTTATTTTCAGCCAGCGGTAAACTCCATACACAGCCATTGCGGCAAGACCTGACACCGCAAAGAAATAGCTTGTCATGAGCATCAAAAACGCCCAAAGCGTCACCATGTATTTCCTTTTGCTCTCAAAATAATCCTCTATCGCCATAAAGCCCAGCAGCAGAAAAGGCATATAGTTCACAAACATTATGTGCCTGTGGCTGTGGAAAATAAGCGGTGCGGAAAAAAGGAACACAAAACTCAGTGCAAAAGCGGTGTTGTCGGTAAACTTCTGCCTCATCCATATATAAAATATCCACAGGCTCGCTATTATCCCGAGAATGGACACTATCTGTATATAGGTGGACATTTTCACAAACGGCAGAAGATAAGAAAACAGTATTATAGGCGAATAAAGCCCATAATAGGACAGATTGTAGATGTTCTCTCCGCAGCCTATGTTAGGGGCAAAGGAGGGAAAAAAGTCCCATGTTTTGTAAAAAAGTTTTCTGAAATAATCAGGTATCGCATAATGCTGACCGCCCCAGTCAAGCTCTGAACCGTAGGCATACTTGAACCTTGTCAACGCAAGCACAAAGAGAAGATATATACCCGTGAGCACACAGAGATGTATTATATTTTTCTTAGTGAGTTTCATTCACAGCCACTCCCAATTCAGTCGCATTATTGTTTTTCATTTCAGGGTGCTCGCTGTATGGCTCATACAGCGTCCAGTTTTCATAATAAGCCATGTGCCAAAGCTTATCTACAGTCTTTTTCTGTGAAGTATACATATCCGCAAGCTTTTTCTTGAACTCATATCTTTCCTTTGATATCTTAGGCAGTGAACCGCCCACTATCTCGATACGGGTGGCCTTGTAATACTTGCCAAAGCAGTAAAGATCGCACTTGATGTTGTTCTTGTCATATATCTCTGTAACATAGTTGTGCACGTTCACATGGTGGATATGACCATATTCGCCCTTCTGATTGTGCACCGCAATAAGTTTCCAGTCTTTGCAGGTCATTATCTTCTCAAGGTCAGATTCGATACCGTCTTTCACCAAAGCCCAGTCGTCACGCTTTCCCCTTACCTTGTCAGGATATTCAAGCATTATGCACTCGTTGCCGGAGGCTGCGACCACATCTCTGAACTCCTTTGAACGCACCTCGTTCCTGCCGTTTGTGACGCACACCACAAGATATCCCTTATCATAAAGATGTCCGCCGCCCCAGAGAACTTCGTCGTCAGGGTGTGCAACTATCATAAGCTTATCAGCCTTTGAAGATGACGCCAGCTGCAACTGTATCGCAGATATCGGTGCAACATCATAAGCCTGATTTATGGTATCTCTTATGTGTCTTTCATATCCCACAAACCACAGTGCTGCGATAAAAAGGATAATGACAAAAATTATAGCTGCCTCTTTCAGATGCCGTCTTGTAAATCTGAGCATAAAAATGCCCGCACCCTTACAGTATCCCTACTGCGAGATACGGGCGTTCACCTCTTTCTTTGTTACTTGTTGTTCACATAGTCTATAAATCTTTCAAATGCAGCTTTTCCGTCTTTGTTTCTCTTATAAACGCCTGCATGTTCAAGCACCTTTGCGAACACGATGCCTATTTCTTTCTGCAAGACGTCGTGAACGTTCTCTGCTGTGATATTGTTTCTCTTTGATATCTCCTCAGCCCAGTCAGCGTGTTTTTCTATCATCTCGTCACGGCGTACTCCTTCAGTGCCCTCTGTAACCAGCACCTGAGCAAGTCTTTCCATTTCGCCTTTAAGTCTTGACGGCAGCACCGCAAGACCCATTACCTCGATAAGACCGATGTTTTCTTTCTTTATGTGGTGCAGCTCCTGATGCGGGTGATAAACGCCGAGAGGATACTCCTCAGTTGTGATGTTGTTTCTAAGCACAAGGTCAAGCTCATATCTGCCGTTTCTCATTCTTGCGATAGGTGTGATAGTGTTGTGCGGCTCACCCTTTGTTTCAGCGTATATGAATGCCGCCTCGTCAGTGTAGCCTCTCCATGCGGTGAGTATCTTGTCTGCAAGGTCAACAAGAGCGTTTTTGTCCTCGCTGTTTATTCTGATAACGGACATAGGCCATTTTACGATGCCAGCGTCAACATTCTCAAAGCCCTTAAAAACTATCTTCTCCTCAACAGGAGCTTTTTCCATGGCAAATGTATAATGACCGCCCTGAAAATGCTCATGTGAGAGTATCGAACCGCCGACTATCGGCAGGTCAGCATTTGAACCTATAAAATAATGAGGGAATTGTCCCACGAAATCAAAAAGCTTTTCAAAAGCCGAACGGTCTATGACCATAGGGGTGTGCTTTTTATTAAAAAGGATACAATGCTCGTTGTAATAAACATAAGGCGAATACTGAAGTCCCCAGTCTGTGCCATTTATTTCCAAAGAGATAACACGGTGGTTCTGTCTTGCAGGAGAATTTACTCTTCCTGCATAACCCACGTTCTCATAGCAAAGCAGGCACTTAGGATAACCCGACTGCTTTGCAAGCTTTGCCGCAGCTATCGCCTTAGGGTCTTTTTCAGGCTTGGAAAGATTTATTGTGATATCAAGATCTCCGTACTCAGTAGGAGCTATCCAACGCATATCTTTCTTCACTCTGTATCTTCTTATGTAATCTGAATCCTGTGAAAGCTTGTAGAAATACTCAGTGGCAGCCTCCTGTGACTGATGATCATAAAGTCCCCAGAATTTTTTCTCTACCTCTGACGGTCTTGGTGTAAGAAGTCCCATAAGCTTTGTGTCAAACAGATCTCTGTATACAACAGAATTTTCCGTCAGACCCTTTTCAACAGCGTAGTCAAGCAGCTCTTTGAGAGTGCTCTCAAGGTCAACGTTAGAAAACTCCTCCGCAGGCTCTTGATATTCCTCAAGACCCAGTGCCTCAAGAAGTCTGTTTGTGGCGTAAACTTTGTCAGTTTCCTCTATAAGTCCGCTTTCAAGACCGTATGTTACCAGCTTTTTTATGCTTTCAAATATCATGTTATGATCCCCTTTTGTACAAAAGTATGAGGGGGTCACCCCCTCTGTCGACATAGAGGCAACAGCACACAAGGCACGCCTAGCGGCTTTGCACGCAATCTGCTTGCAGATTTTCCGTTATCTTGCACAGAAACTCCTTAACTAACGCTAGTTAGCCTGCGTCGTTTCTATACAAGCTAACAAAAAATCTGACTACGCATCTTACGCACAATCCTTGTGTGCTGCTGCCTCTATATTATAGCCCATTGATGACCTATTGTCAACCGACAGACAGGCTAATTAAGACACTTTTAAGCATTGGAAAATGGAAATAAGAATATTTTAAGATTCTTTTTGCAGAGGACGCCTGCCCCTACATTCGGTGTTCTATTGTATAATTATGGTCAGTGCAGATATAATGTATTAACAAATTGTTAAATCAGCAATTATCCTATTGACAAAAGTGGCAAGTATAAGTATAATGAAATCAATATGATAAAGGCGTTGACAGGAACAAAAGCAAAGTCCTGACATTTCAGAGAGCCGTTGTTTGGTGCAAAACGGTATGCGGAATTTGTGATAACTCGTCCTAGAGCCTGAACGGTGAAATTTTCATTAGCCGCTCACGGGTTCTCCCGTTACAGAGATACGCATTGATAGATGCGGCTGAGATATGCGGTGTGAGCCGTATATGAATGAGAGTGGTAACACGGCTAAGCTCGTCTCTCCTTACTGGTAGGAGCGGCGATTTTTTTATGCCCTTTTCCACATCACTATCAAAATAATTATCGGCTTTATATTTATAAGGAGGAACTGACATGAAAAACGTAGAAAAGTATGAGAGAGGCTATTATATGCCGCCTGTAAAGTGCATGAAGTGGGCTGAAAAAGAGTATGTTGACCACGCACCGGCATGGTGCTCAGTTGACCTGAGAGACGGAAATCAGGCTCTTATCATTCCTATGAGCCTTGAAGAAAAGTTGGAATTTTTCACAAAGCTCGTTGAGATAGGCTTTAAGGAAATAGAGATAGGTTTCCCTGCTGCCTCTGAAACTGAGTATGAGTTCTGCCGCACACTTATCGAGAAAAATATGATACCTGATGATGTTACCATTCAGGTGCTCACACAGTCAAGAGAGCATATCATAAAGAAAACATTCGAGGCTATCGACGGTGCAAAGAACGCTGTAGTACACCTTTACAACTCAACATCTGTTGCACAGAGAGAGCAGGTGTTCCGCAAGTCAAAGGAAGAGATAATAAAGATAGCTACAGACGGTGCAAAGCTCTGCAACGAGTATAAAAAGCACGCAAAGGGCAATATCGTGTTCGAGTATTCTCCTGAGAGCTTTACAGGCACAGAGCCTGAGTTCGCAAGAGATATCTGCAACGCTGTTATCGACATCTGGCAGCCAACACCTGAAAACAAGGTCATCATCAACCTCCCTGTTACAGTTGAAATGTCAATGCCTCATGTTTATGCTCAGCAGATAGAGTATATGTGTGAAACTCTCCACAACAGAGAGAATGTTATAGTTTCACTCCACCCACATAACGACAGAGGCTGTGCAGTGGCTGACTGTGAAATGGGTCTGCTTGCAGGTGCTGACAGAATAGAGGGTACTTGCTTTGGAAACGGCGAAAGAACAGGTAACGCAGATATCGTTACAGTTGCAATGAATATGTATACTCACGGCGTTGACCCTAAGCTTGACTTCTCTGATATGCCTGCATTGGTAGAGCTTTATGAGAGAGTTACAAGAATGAAGGTATATGACAGAAGTCCATATTCCGGTGCACTTGTATTCGCTGCATTCTCAGGCTCACATCAGGACGCTATCGCAAAGGGCATGAACTGGAGAAAAGAAAAGAACTGCGACAAGTGGACTGTTCCTTATCTGCCTATCGACCCACATGATGTTGGAAGAGAGTATGACGGCGACGTTATTAGAATAAACTCACAGTCAGGCAAGGGCGGAATCGGCTTTATTCTTCAGAACCAGTTCGGCTACGATCTGCCAAAGAAGATGAGAGAGGACTTCGGCTACAAGGTAAAGGCTGTTTCAGACCACAAACACAAAGAGCTTATGCCTGACGAAGTATACAAGATATTCAAGGACGAGTACCTCAACAAGTGCACACTTGTTGATATCCCTGAGGCACACTATGTTCAGAAACAAAATGGCACTATCTGTGCAGCTATCACAGCGTCTGTAAACGGCGTAACAGATGATTACACAGCAGAGGGCAACGGACGTCTTGACGCAGTAGCAAACGCTATCAAGCAGGCACTTAACATTGACTTCACAGTTGAAACATACACAGAGCACGCTCTTGAAAGAAAGTCAACATCTGAGGCTGTATCATACGTTGGAATCTCCTGCGGCGACAAAATGTACTGGGGCGTCGGCAGACATTCAGACATTATCGTATCCTCTATCAAGGGACTTGTTTCTGCTATCAACAATGCTTTTGCTGACAACAAGTAATAAATAAAATTTAAGGGACAGACGAAAGTCTGTCCCTTTTTATCTTAATCAAAAAAACGGGCGACCTTGGGTCGCCCGTTAAACTTTGTTTCGGTAAAAAAATGCAGCCATATAGAATATGACCGCATTTTATATTATTTCTTTTTTCTTCTGAAAAGCCTTTTGAGCCAGCTGAAAAATCCCGTTTTCTCCTTCACAGGCTCGGCAACAGTTTCGACCGCTTTCGGTGCATTTGCATACGCCTCAGCATAAAACCTGCTCTGTGCGTCAACTGCGATATCTCCACGCCGAGCACGGATATATTTTCCGTCAGACTGCATTATCCTTGCCTTAACATTGTCCTGCATTTGCATATCAAATATATCAAGCACACGCTTTTTCACTTCTTCACTGAGCACAGGTGCAGCGACCTCGACACGTCTTGTGGTGTTTCTTGTCATATAATCCGCACTGGATATGTAGACCTTCGTTCTCACTCCCGTGCCGAAAATGTATATCCTTGCGTGTTCAAGATATCGTCCTACTATGGAGCGTATCTGAACATTGTCAGTTACACCCTCCACGCCTGCAACAAGGCAGGATATGCCTCTTATGACAAGCTCCACCTTTACGCCGGCCTGCGAACATTCTATTATCTTGTCTATAAGCACCTTGTCAGTGAGCGAATTGAGCTTTGCGGCAACATAGCCCTCGCCGCCTGCTCTTGCAATGCTTATCTCGTTATCCATAAGCTCCACCACCTTGTTTTGCAGGCAGTGTGGAGCGACCATTAGTGCCTTAGAATTTTCCACAAGTTCGCCCATTGAAAGCGTCCTGAACACCTCGCAGGCGTCCTGAGCAATGTCATTATTTGAGGTCATAAGGCAAAGGTCTGTGTAAAGCCCGGCAGTCTTTTCGTTGTAGTTTCCAGTGCCCACCTGAACGGTGTACTTAACGCTGTCGCCGACTTTTCTTGTGATAAGGCAAAGCTTAGAATGAACTTTGAGTCCCTGTGGACCATACATTACATGACAGCCCGACTCCTCCAACAGCTTTGACCAGCCTATATTGTTTTCCTCGTCAAAACGTGCCCTCAGTTCCACAAGCACAAGCACGTCCTTGCCGTTTTCTGCGGCGTTGCACAAGGCTTTTATCACCTTTGAATTTTTCGCCACACGATACAAAGTCATCTTGATAGATGTAACGCTTTTGTCCTTAGCCGCCTCGTCAAGCAGCCTGATAAAAGGCTTTATGGATTCGTAAGGATAGTGCAGGAAAAGATCCTTCTCATCTATCTGCTCTATCATCGGTCTTGACGGGTCTATCATAGCAGAGGGCTGCGGCTCTTGTTTCGGGAAGAAAAGTTCCTTTCTGTCAGCAGCCTTGTCAAATACAGAGAAAACATAGGACATATCGAGTGGTGTCTTTTCAACGAACACCTGCTTATCTGAAAGCTCCAACCTTGCGAGCAGCTCGTTAAGCACAGTATCGGATACCTGCTTTGAAAGCTGCAATCTCACAGGGCACAGCCTTTTACGCTTGTTTATAAGCTCAGACATATTCTGTCTGAAATCAAGCTCAGAGTCAAAGCCCTCGTCAACGTCTATATCCGCATTTCTTGTGACCCTCATAAGAGCCTTTTCCTCTATTTTATAACCCTCGAAAGCCTTGTCAGCAAAGTGGAGAATAAGCTCCTCCACCAGTATGTAGCTTATGCAGCCTTCGTCGACAGGAAGAAATATCACACGCTGAAATTTCTCGCTGCAACTGACGATGCCTACCGTTACAGCAGATTTTGAGGCAAGCTTTGCGACCGCATAAACGCTTTGGTTCGCAAGAAACGGGAAAGGGTGTCTTTTATCAATGATAAACGCATTAAGGAACGGCTTTACCTCATAGGCATAATAAGCCTCAAGAAATTTTTTATCCTGCTCAGTGAGAGCCTTAATGCTTTTATGTACTATATTTTTAAGCTCCAGTTCCTCGCAGATAGCCTTGTATGTTTTATCCTTTATCGGTATAAGCTCATGCACACGCTCAAATATAGCCACAAGCTGCTCAGAGGGACGCATTTTTGATTTATTGTCCTTATGGTCGTCATCGACCAGTGACGAATCATAGAGCGAACCCACACGCACCCTGAAAAACTCATCAAGATTGCTTGCAAATATCGACTGGAAAAGCAGTCTTTCAAGCAGCGGCGTAGAGCTGTCCTGAGCCTCTTCAAGAACTCTTTCATTAAATTTAAGCCATGATAACTCTCTGTTATCGTAGACCTTGTTCTTCATATACTTACTCCTATCTGTGTTACAGCCTGAAAGCCGCAATTCATACTATATAATTATACAGCCAAACAGGGATAATGTCAATCTGAGCAAGGTAAAAAGCCTGTAAAACCTTTAATCAAGACAAAAAAATCTCCCGCCCGCAGGCAGGAGAGTTCTGTTCATGCATTTATTTCTATATCCGTTTTGTCGGTCAAATACACGCCCACGCCGTTATCCGCTAGCACGCTGCTTTCCTGCGGCAGCACAGGAAGTATAACGAACCAAAACAGCACAAACACCATTATCAGCATCACAGCCACAGCCGAAACAAGTATCACCGCAGCAGAACGCTTTGCTTTCAGCGTTTCACGCACGTCACGAACATTTTTACCCTCAGCCTGAAAGTTCTCTGTGCCATCTTCACAGATACCATTTTCAGACTTATCTTTACATTCAGTACACAGCATATACTTTGATCCTCCATAATCTATTTTTACTTCCGCAAACATTATACCACATTTTATCTTCTTTGTGTTATGCTGACAGCTATAATTTACAAGAATTTAGCTGAATTTTTTGTTAATATGTAAATAGATAAAGCTATATTTCAAAAATATACCTTTGCAAGCTTGAAAAAGCCGTGCGATCATGATATAATAAATAAAAAAACACAGGGGATATTATATGCTCAAAAATAAAAAATTGCTTTGTATATATGTATGTGTATTTGCATACATATTGTTCTTAACTGCAAACTGCGGATTTATTACAGACGACTACCACTTTCTTTTCGTTTGGAAAGATTTTGAACCACAGATAAATGATAAACCTATCAATGGCCTTAGTGACATACTGCTGTCCATGAAAAATTACTACAACTATAGCGGCGGCAGAATAATCGCACACTTTGTGGCTTTTGTTTTCATAAATATAAACAAATGGTTCTTTAATATTATTAATTCCATAGTTTTCGTTTGTCTTGGCATTCTTATAAGGAAACTGGTCTATGACCGTCAAAAAGGAATACCACTGGCACAGGTCATCATATATTTTTCCATGCTTTTCTTTCTGCCATCATTTGGTGACACAGTTCTGTGGATATCAGGGTCCGTAAACTATCTGTGGACATCTGCTTTGCTGCAGTATACCGTATACTTCTGCAAAAAGCATCTTGATGACAGCAATATGATATATTATGTTGCTATGCCCATTCTATTTTTCATAAGCTCAGCCACTAATGAAACAACTGGCGGGATACTACTGGTATGGCTAACGATACACTTTATCACCATAAGACATAAGCCTGATCTGAAGATAGTATTGAGCTGCATTACTTCTGTCTTAGGTATCATGCTTGTGATCTTAGCACCTGGTAATCGCAACAGGGCAGCTTTAGCAGAACAAACAGATGTCTTTAATATCAAATCATTTTTGACTTTGTTAAAGAATTATTTGGGTTGGTTTTTAAATGACTACAAGATCATAATTGTAGCTTTTATGATCTCTGTAATAATACTCTATACCTGTAATAAGAAAAATACTATTATAACGTCCCTGCCATATTGTTTTGCAGGACTTGCAGGGCTGTCTGCATTGACCTTGACAGGTTTCTTTTCCATGCGTCCGACCTTCTTTGCAGTTCTTTTTATACTTGTTGGAACTCTAAAAGCAGCTTTTGATATAGGTTCAATAAAACAGGAGCAACTATCCAACCGAACTATCCAAAGATTGATCATTATATTTATCTGTGCATTCGTTGTAGTAATTATATACAATTTTTCATATGCCTTACTATATCTATTAGGCACAGCACAAGTCATATACACCTATATCCCAATATTACTTTGTGCCACTTGCTTTATACTCCCATACATCAAATTTAGAGATCAAGACATTATCCCACATGATAAAGCTGATTCACTAAAAGAAAAATTACAAAAGTTATTTAAAGCAAAAAGCAAAATAATGTGCACATCTATGATAATTATAATTTCGTCATTACTGGTTTATAATGCTTATGATTATTACATCACAATGTCTGACGGCAAAGACTTTTTGTATGAACGATATGAAAACTATATAACCAATGAAAATCAGAATGTTGAGGATACGATGCCATATGACAATAGATATGTCCCTAACGAAATGTTTGTAAGCGGCGATTACTGCTGCAAATGGATAACTGAATGTTACAAGTATAATATTCAGAAACACGAATTAGACGGGTTTTATAGCATTATCAAAAACGATCAAGCCTCTGCCCTGCGTCAAAGCCCCTAAAAGAATCACTTAACAAAATCAAATATTGATATAATTCTGCTATTGACAAATGAGAAACATATGATATAATTACTGTGTGTGGAAAAATAATCGACCTACGCTCATTTGCGTGTTATGTGGAGGAAGTAAAAATGATAGATTCGGTACGCCGTGAATGTATTATGTCAATGTATGAGATATACCCTCTCAGCAGAAAATTGGTGTTTGATACGTTCGATAAGAAAAAGTATGACATCACAAGAACACAGCAGATAATAATGCTGTCCCTTTGTATCGAGGGTACGCTTACAATGTCACAGCTGGCAAGCAAGATTAATACCTCGAATGAACAGGCTACAAGAGCCGTGGCACAGCTTGTTGACAAGGGCTTTGTCATCAGAATGCAGAACCCTGACAACCGCAGAGTTATCAATATCAGGCTCACTGACGAGGCTATGCGTTTCATGGAAAAAATGAAAAATGAGATACTTGATGATATCCTCAATAAGTTCGCTTGCGTGTCTGACAGCGATATGAAAAAAATGAAAGATGCTTTGGTGCTTATCAACGGGATACTCAAAAAGGTGCTTAAATAGGAGGCTGTTATGGCAAAGGCAAAAAAGATAGTCAGCCGATGTGAAAGCTGTGTAAACTATGTCTTTGACGAGGATTACGAGTGCTACAGCTGCATGGTAAATCTCGATGAGGACGAAGTGTACAGGTCAATGAGCGACAGCGAATACTGCTGCCCTTACTACAGACTTGACGATGAATATGCTGTGGTAAGAAAACAAAATTGATACAAAAAAGCGGTGAACATTTTTCTGTTCACCGTCAGTCTGTCGAAAAAGTGTCAAATCAACGGGCGAACGCTGTTCGCCCCTACATACAAACAGCGTATTTACGCAAATTGTAGGGGACGGCGTCCTCGACGTCCCACTTGTTCGTTTTTTTCAACACTCTCACGGTGAACATTTTCCTGTTCACCGCTTTTTTATTTAGAAGAATTTCGTTATATCTTCGACTGCTCTTCTCTTTGGTCTTGCAGGCTCTTCCGCAGGATAACCCACCGCTATAACTGATACCACCGTTTCTGTTTCAGGTATCTCAAGCACTTCACGGAGCTTTTCACCGTTTCTGATACCCATAACAAGCGAACCCAAGCCAAGCTCA
Organism: uncultured Ruminococcus sp.; assembly: GCA_900539095.1. Lineage (GTDB taxonomy): Bacteria > Bacillota > Clostridia > Oscillospirales > Ruminococcaceae > Hominimerdicola. The sequence continues at coordinate 5,634 of UQAR01000041.1, read as the reverse complement.
GCCGCTTTCAGCAAAAGTATCTCATTGTGCAGACCAAGATCGTAAAATCCCCAGCCGTTGCCAACTTCATTGTCAGGATTGCCCTCACGGTCAAAACCTGCCCTTGTGTGAACGAACGTGGTCACGATAAGTGCAGCATTTTCAGACCTCTCTCTGTTGAACTCAGGCAGACACTCTTCCCTTACCTTTTTGGTCATCTCGTCACTGAGAACGCAGTAGTATCTCGCAGTTTCAGAGTTTTTCCATGACGGTGCCTCTGTTGCCGCAGCTATAAGAGTTTCTATCTGCTCTTTTGTCACCTTTTTGCTGCCGTCATATTTTCTTATACTTCTTCTGCTTTCAATAAGCTTTTGAAATTCCATTTATATAGCTCCTTGTTACATAATATGCAGGCTAACGCCTTTTTTCACATATCATTATAACATATCCCCACAGGCTTTTCAAGTGGCAAACTATTGCCGGACTGCCCTTGAAATATTCATATTATTATGATACAATGTTATAAACATTATTATTGCGGGGGTGCTGGTTTTGAGCTTTGTAAAATTCGAGAACGTTTATAAAAGATACAAAATGGGAGAGATAACCATAAATGCCGCTGACGGCGTTTCATTTGAGATAGAAAAGGGCGAGTTCGCAGTTATCGTTGGTGCGAGCGGTGCAGGAAAAACTACTATACTTAATATGCTCGGCGGTATGGATACTTGTGACGAGGGTAAGATACTTGTTGATGGCAAGGACGTTGCCGCTTTCAACAAAAAGCAGCTTACCACTTACCGCAGATATGACATAGGCTTTGTTTTTCAGTTCTATAACCTTGTAAACAATCTCACCGCAAAGGAGAACGTGGAGCTTGCAACGCAGATATGCTCCCATGCGTCACAGCCTGAAGAAGTGCTGAAAAAGGTGGGACTTGAGGACAGAATGAACAACTTCCCTTCACAGCTTTCAGGCGGCGAGCAGCAGCGTGTTTCTATCGCACGAGCACTTGCCAAAAATCCTAAACTTCTTCTTTGCGATGAGCCGACCGGTGCGTTGGACTACAACACAGGCAAAAATATCCTCAGACTTTTGCAGGATACCTGCCGCCGTGACGGAGTTACAGTTATAGTCATCACCCACAACTCCGCTATCGCACCAATGGCTGACAGAGTTATAACCGTAAAAAACAGCAAGGTGGATAAGGTCGAGATAAATAAAGACCCTGTTGACGTTTCAACTATCGAATGGTAATGGAGAAAAATATGAAACTTTTTTCGCCGATACAGTATGAATACGGCAATCTGAAAATAGGCGGCGGTGGCTTTGTGACCGGTATCACGTTCCACCCCACCGACAGCAGAACACTGTATATCCGCACTGACATAGGCGGTATCTACCGCTATGACTTTGACAAAAACACATGGGTCTATCTGGCAAGCAAAGTTACTGCCCAAGACCCTGCTCAGACATATCCCCTTGCACTTGCTCTTGACGAAAATGACCCTGACAAGCTGTTTTTCACCTGCGGAGATAAGCATTCAAACTATCTCTGCGTATCTTCTGATAAGGGTGAAAACATCACACAAAAGCCTATCCCATGCAGCATTCACGGAAATGAAGTTGGCAGAGCCACAGGCGACAGACTGCTTTTTAAAAACGGCAGACTGTATTTCGGCTCGCAGACCGCAGGGATAATATACTCTGACGATATGGGCGAAAGCTGGCAGTCTGCTGACCTGTTCGGTGAAAAGAATATTTCCCTCATATGGTCAGACAGCGAGGGCAAGCTTTTTATTGCAGGCTGTTCAGGCGAGGCAAACTCCCCTGACGGCGTAACAAGAGGTCACACCCTGTATTACTCCACTGACGGCTTGAAAAGCTTTTTACCCCTCACTGCCCCAGAACCTGTAAGATACGAAAAGGCAACATATTACGGCTTTGTGCCGCAGCGTATCACCGGCGACAGCAAATATCTTTACATCACCTTTGCCTCAAGCGGAGAAGTATTCTATGGCGGTATGGGTGCTTATGCCTGCGACACAGGCTCGCTTTCAGGCGGAAAAGTATACAGGTACCGCATTGAAAATGGCGTGCCTGTTTTTAACAAAGACATCACCCCTGCGGACGAAACCCCTTGCGGCTACAGCGGGATATCTTCAAATGACGAAATGATCCTGCTCTCTACAGTCTGCCGAAAAAAGGGCGGCGACATCATCTACAAAAGCACCGACAACGGCGAAAGCTGGCAGATAATAATGAATAGTCTTGACTACAGCCGCTTTGACTGGAATATCCCATACATGAAACCACGATACAACGGCGGCGGAAACTGCGTCCACTGGATAAGCGACATAAAGCTTTCACCTTTTGACTGCGACAAAGCCTTGTTCAACACAGGCACAGGACTTTTCATGATAACTGGTCTTACAAGCGGAGATGTGCTTATAAAGCCATTTTGCGGGGGCATAGAAGAAACTGTGCACCTGAACGTATACACGACCCCTCACGGCACAAACCGTGTCATTGATATCATCGGCGACCTTGGCGGCTTTGCCTTTAAGGACTATGACAGCGAGTGCGAAAACTCCTTTGCCAACGAAAAAGGCGACCGCTATATAACCTGCCTCAACGCAGACTTCACCCTTCAAAGACCCGAATATATAGCCGCAACGCCCCGTGGCAACTGGACAGGCAGAACAAAAGGCGGTCTGATACTGTCAAAAGACTGCGGCACAACTTGGAAACGGCTTTCCATGCCCCGTGGTATCTCAAAGCTCATTGACGATAAGCTCGATAACATAGAAAAGCCCAACGTAGATTCAGGCTGGACGGCTATATCGGCCGACGGCAAGCGGATATTATGGGCAGTGGCAGGCGGCAGAGGCTTTTCAAACAAAGCTGTCTGCTATACCGACAACGAGGGCAAAAGCTGGCAGCAGTCCGTTTTTATGGACTGTAAAGGAAACACAGCTGAGGAACACAACGTCAAGATATTCTCAGACTATTACGATAGCGAGCTATTCTTTGCCATAGCCGAAAGAGAAAACTTAGGACTATATATCAGTAGGGACAAGAGCAAGGCGTTCAAAGAAGTGTCCATAAAAACGGACATAAAGTGTCCGAGATACGCTCATTACAGACTTGCAAGACAGCCTGATAAAAGCGGCGTATTCTGGCTCGCAAACGGCATAAATGGACTTTACCGCTTTGAGATAAACGACGGCAGTGTGCAGATAGAAAACATCTTGCCTGATGATAGGATAGACTGTATCGGTTTTGGAAAAGGCAAAGATAAGCTGCCTGCAATGTATGTCACAGGAAACATATGCGGTGAGTATGGCTTTTTCATTTCCGACGATATGGGAAAAAGCTTTGCAAGAATAAACAATGACTGCCAGCAGTTCGGCGTGATAAATTCCATATGCGGAGATATGCGTGAATATGGCGTTTTCTGCCTTGCAACAGGCTCTCACGGACTTATGTTCGGCAGACAAAAAAGCCTTGCAATGCCGTGAAAACTGTGGTATAATAGGAGTAACATAATTGAAAGGAAGTTCAATATGACCTACAAGGAAGAATTTATAAAATTTATGGTAGACAGCGGAGTGCTCACATTCGGCGACTTCACACTCAAGAGTGGAAGAAAAGCTCCGTATTTCATCAACTGCGGAAACTATAAAACAGGCGAACAGCTTGCAAAGCTGGGCGGCTTTTATGCTGACTGCATCGCTGACAACAAGATACCTGTTGAAACACTTTTCGGACCTGCATACAAAGGTATCCCTCTTGCAGTTTCAGCAGTTATCGCACTCGCAACAAAGTATGGCATCAACGTTTCTTACTGCTTTGACAGAAAAGAGGCCAAAGACCATGGCGAGGGCGGAATGTTCGTCGGCAAAAAGCTTACAGACGGCGAAAAGGTAATAATCATCGATGATGTTATGACATCAGGAAAGGCTCTCAGAGAGTCTATGCCAAAGCTCAAAAGTGCCGCTGACGTAAACGTAACAGGCATGGTCATCACAGTTGACAGAATGGAAAAAGCACTGGATACTGACCTCTCTGCCGTTGAACAGGCATACAAGGATTTCGGCGTAAAGGTATATTCTATCGTGAATATCAACGATATCATCAAGGCCATCCAGGACGGCGTTGTAGAGGGCAAGGAGTATCTTGACAAAATGCTTGAATATCGTGCAGCTTACGGCGTAGATCACGATTAATAGGACTGTTCAAAGGAAAATTTAAGGCAATTTTAAAGTTACAAAATGAAATAATTTGTAACAATATTGTAGTGAAATGTAACTTGTCTGTTCTTGAAGTTACAGCCCCCAACGGCTATAATATGTAATGTAGAACAGAGAAAGAAAAAAAGAATGTAAACACTAAGATTAAACTCTTAGCTCGTTTCATCCTCTCCAAAATTTTTACACAAGCAAAGGGCAGCCATTAGGTTGCCTTTTTGTTTTGTGCACAAAAGCAAGATAAATGTAAAAAAAGTGTTAAATGCTTGACAAGCGACGTGTATAATGGTATAATAATAAAGCTGATTTGTTCAGCATATCAATAAATACTGCATAGAACTACTGTCTAAACTGAAATGATGGGCTTCTATGAGTCATAATTTTAGTTTGGAAGGAGGAAGTCAAAGTGAGAGAAGGAATTCACCCAAAGTATGAGGAAACAACAATTACCTGTGCTTGCGGTAATGTTATCCATACTCGTTCTACAAAGAAGGACATCAAGGTTGAAATTTGTTCCAAGTGCCACCCATTCTACACTGGTAAGCAGAAACTCGTAGATTCAGGCGGACGTGTTGACAGATTCAAGAAGAGATTTAATCTTGACTAATTTTCAAAGGGAACGGATATTTCCGTTCCTTTTTTTCTTTTATAAGAGGGGCATAAATGGGATATACGACTATCTATGAGGAAACTCAGGCAAGCTTTACTGAGAAAAAGTCTGAATTTATCGGGCATATTGCACCTGTCAGCACCGCTGATGAGGCTGTGGCGTTCATAAACAGAATAAAAGCCGAAAACCGCAAGGCAAGACACAATGTCTATGCCTATGTTGTCAGGGACGGAAACGTTTCAAGATACAGCGATGACGGCGAACCTCAGGGTACAGGCGGCGTACCTGTGCTTGACGTTATCAATAAAGCCGGACTTACAGACGTCTGCGTTGTTGTAACAAGATATTTCGGAGGAATTCTTCTCGGTGCAAGCGGACTGACGAGAGCATATTCTCAGGGCTGTTCAATGGCGGTGAACGCTGCACGGAAAATGGTCATGTGCGAGTGTTCGAGAATATCTTTTTCCTGTGACTATACACTCTATGGAAAAGTCAGCTATGCCCTGCCGGAATACGGCGTGATAATGGAAAAAGAGGACTTTGCAGACGCAGTGAACCTTTCGTTCCTTGTAAAGTCTGAGCTTGCAGATAAGCTGAAAAAACAGCTTACGGATATATCCTGCGGCAAGCTTGAATTGTCAGAAGAAACAGATATACTTGCTAATTTCGCTTGATGATTGTGCACTCATACAAAATTCCTAAGCCTTTATGTAATAATAAAGGCTTTTTTAAACTATTATAGTATATATTAATTCTGTCTCTTATACACATCTGACGCTGCCGACGAATTAGACGGTG
>UQAR01000040.1 GCA_900539095.1 uncultured Ruminococcus sp. | reverse complement strand
GGCAGCGTCAGATGTGTATAAGAGACAGCAACTATTCAGTAATTAGCAAAAATTCAAGCGGACAGTTTCAAAGCTGTCCGCTTTTTTGTACCCCATAAATATCCACACACAAAAAACACCGCCCGATATCCTCGGACGGTGTTTGATTATACTTACAGATTTGTGTATTCCATAAGGCTCTTGTCAACTTCACGGGCAACATCTCTGCCCTCTCTAATAGCCCATACCACCAGCGACTGACCTCTGCGGACATCGCCTGCCGCAAACACGTTCTTGACATTGGTCTGATGAGTGCCCTCAGCAGTTGCGATATTCGTTCTACCGTCCACCTCAACGCCGAAAGCCTTTGTAAGATAGCTTTCAGAGCCAAGGAATCCCGCTGCAATGAGCACAAGTTCAGCGTCTACCTTGTATTCGCTGCCCTCAACAGTTTTCATGATAGTTCTGCCCGATTTAGGGTCTTTATCAGGGCTGAGCTTTACAAGCACTGCACCTTTAAGGTTGCCCTTTTTGTCCTTTATGAACTCCTTGACCGTGGTCTGATAAACTCTAGGGTCGTGACCGAACACGCCGATAGCCTCTTCCTGACCGTAATCAGTCTTGCAGACCATTGGCCACTGTGGCCATGGGTTGTTCTCTGCCCTTGTGTCAGGGAGTTTTGGCATCATTTCAAGCTGCAAAACGCTCTTTGCACCATGTCTTATGCTTGTTCCAACGCAGTCATTACCCGTATCTCCGCCGCCTATTACCATAACGTTCTTGCCCTTGGCGGAAATGTGGTTTTTGTCAGTCAGACCGCCGTTAAGAAGTGCCTTCGTTGTGGATTTCAGGAAGTCTACCGCAAAGTATATGCCCTTTGCGTCCCTGCCCTCGGCTTTGATATCTCTAGGATTTGACGCTCCGCAGCAAAGTATCACCCTGTCAAAAGTTTTGAGCAGCTCGGCTGCCGTGATATCCTTACCCACATTCACGCCTGTACGGAACTCTATTCCCTCTTCTTTCATTATGTTTATTTTTCTGTCGATTATCTGCTTTTCAAGTTTCATGTTCGGAATACCATACATAAGCAGTCCTCCCACTCTGTCCTCACGCTCGAAAACAGTTACGCTGTGACCTCTCTGATTAAGCTGGTCAGCAGCCGCAAGACCTGAAGGCCCTGAGCCGATGACTGCGATAGTCTTGCCAGTTCTCACCTGTGGTATCCTTGCTGCCGCATAGCCACGATCATAAGCATTTTCGATAATGCCATACTCGTTAGCCTTTGTGGTAACTGCGTCGCCGTTAGCTCCGCAGGTGCACGCCTTTTCGCAAAGTGCAGGGCATACTCTTGATGTGAACTCAGGGAAATTATTTGTCATGTGCAGTCTGTAATAAGCCTGCTCCCAGTTGCCCTTGCAGATAAAATCGTTCCATTCAGGAATAAGATTGTTCAGCGGACAGCCTGAAAATGCGTTGCCGATCTTCAGACCTGCCTGACAGAAAGGCACGCCGCAGTCCATACATCTTGCACCCTGTTTCTGCTGCTCCTCTTTTGAAAGAGGAGTGTGGAACTCGTTAAAATTCTTTATACGTTCTTCAACTGAGAACGCTGGTGCGTCCTCACGCTTATAGTCCATAAAACCCGTTGGCTTTCCCATATCTCAATCATACTTGCAAACGCAAGTATATCCTCCTTTCGCTGTTTCAAAAAGCACGATATCCTCTTTGTGCCGCAAGCTTACTGCTTGCCGTTGATTATCTGATAGAACGCCTCTATCTGTGCCTGATCGCTGCTCAGACCTTTTTCCTCCATTGAGGCGATAGCAGACATCATCTTCTTGTAATCATGAGGGATTATCTTCTTGAACTTAGGCAGATACTCCTCGAAGTTATCAAGAATACGCTTGCCCTTTTCAGAGCCTGTTGCGTCAACGTGCTGCTGAATAAGGTCTTTCAGTTCGATTATATCGTACTTTTCCTTGACCTCAGAGAAAAGCACCATTTCCTTATTGAGTCTTGTGTAAAGGTGTCTGTCCTCGTCAAGAACATAAGCAACACCGCCTGACATACCTGCCGCAAAGTTTTTGCCTGTCTTGCCGATAACGACTACGCAGCCGCCTGTCATGTATTCGCAGCCATGGTCGCCAACGCCCTCAACTACTGCTACAGCACCGGAGTTTCTTACGCAGAATCTCTCGCCTGCCACGCCGTTGATGAACGCTTTACCGCTTGTTGCACCGTAAAGAGCAACGTTACCGATGATGATATTGTCCTCAGCCTTGAAAGTAGAATCCTTAGGAGGATAGACCACAAGCTTACCGCCTGAAAGTCCCTTGCCAAAGTAGTCGTTAGAGTCGCCCACAAGTTCCAAGGTCAAGCCGTTCGGGATAAATGCACCGAAACTCTGTCCGCCTGAACCGTTGCAGACTATCTTGTATGTATCGTCAGCAAGTGTGTTGTAATACTTTCTTGTTATCTCAGAACCGAAGATAGTACCGAATGAACGGTCTGTGTTCTTAACATTTACTGTAACAGACTTTTTCTCGCCACTCTTGAGATTTTTCTCAAACTCTTTCATGATTATCTTTTCATCGAGAGTTTCTTCAAGCTTGAAGTCATACTTTGATTTTTTATTGTATTCTACCTTTTCTGAAACATAATCAGAATTGATGATATTTGAAAGGTCAACTTCTGCCGCAGTGCCTGTGATACCTGCCTTTGGCTTGATAAGGTCTATCCTGCCCACAAGCTCGTCAACAGTTCTTACGCCAAGTTTTGACATATATTCTCTCAGCTCTGACGCTACGAATATCATAAAGTTCATAACGTATTCAGGCTTGCCAGGGAATTTCTTTCTAAGTTCAGGGTTCTGTGTTGCAACGCCGAACGGACAAGTATCGAGGTTACATACCCTCATCATTGCACAGCCAAGTGTTATCAGCGGAGCAGTAGCAAAACCGAACTCCTCTGCACCAAGTATAGCTGCGATAACAACGTCACGACCGGTCATGAGCTTGCCGTCTGTTTCGATAACGACCTTGTTTCTCAGACCGTTCTTGATAAGTGTCTGATGAGCCTCAGCCAAACCAAGCTCCCATGGAAGTCCTGCATTGTAGATTGAGTTTCTAGGAGCAGCACCTGTACCGCCGTCATAGCCTGAGATAAGGATAACGCCTGCACCGGCCTTTGCAACACCTGCTGCGACCGTACCAACGCCGCACTCAGAAACGAGCTTTACAGAAATTCTTGCGTCCTTGTTAGCGTTTTTCAGATCGTAGATAAGCTGTGCCAAGTCCTCGATAGAATAGATATCGTGGTGCGGTGGAGGTGAGATAAGGGATACGCCAGGTGTTGAATGTCTTGTCTTAGCTATCCATGGATAAACCTTTTTGCCCGGAAGATGTCCGCCCTCGCCCGGCTTTGCACCCTGTGCCATTTTAATCTGTATCTCGTCAGCAGATGTGAGATATCTTGAAGTTACGCCGAAACGTCCTGATGCGACCTGCTTGATAGCCGAGCATCTATCCTCAGCAGTGCCCTTTGTGAGCAGTCTGTCAAGGCTTTCACCGCCCTCGCCTGAGTTTGACTTGCCGTGAAGTCTGTTCATTGCTATAGCAAGAGCCTCATGAGCCTCCTGTGAGATAGAACCATATGACATAGCACCGGTCTTGAATCTTCTTACGATAGAATCAACGCTCTCCACCTCTTCAAGCGGAACAGGATTTTCAGCAAAGTTGAAGTCCATAAGGCCTCTAATATTTACAGGGTCCATTTCCTCAGAGATAAGCTTTGAATACTTCTTGTATGTTTCATAATCACCGGTTCTTGCAGCCTGCTGGAGCAGATAGATAGACTGAGGATTATAAAGGTGCTCCTCTTTGCCGCTCCTGAACTTGTGGCTGCCTCTTGACTCAAGCTCTGTGATCGTGCCAAGTCCCAGAGGGTCAAAGGCTGATGTATGAAGTCTGTCAACATTTTTCTCGATGTCAGATATTGTGATACCGCCTATCCTGCTGACCGTGCCGGTGAAGTATTTGTTTATAACGTCCTGACCGATACCGATAGCCTCGAATATCTGTGAACCCTGATATGACTGGATAGTTGAGATACCCATTTTTGACGCTATCTTTACGATACCGTGGAGAACGGCTGAGTTGTAATCATCCACAGCAGCGTAGTAGTCCTTATCGAGAAGATCGTCTGCAATAAGCTCGTGGATAGTTTCCTGAGCAAGATAAGGGTTGATAGCCGACGCACCGTAGCCAAGCAAAGTTGCAAAGTGATGAACTTCTCTTGGCTCACCGCTTTCAAGGATAACGGCAAGAGATGTTCTCTTCTTTGTTACAACAAGGTGCTGATGAAGTGCTGATACAGCCAGCAGAGACGGGATAGCAAGGTGGTTCTCGTCAACTCCCCTGTCTGAGAGGATAAGTATGTTCGCACCCTCGCTGAATGCCTTGTCTGCCTCTATATAAAGTCTGTTTATAGCCTTTTCAAGTCTTGTGTTCTTATAATAAAGTATAGGGATAACAGCTACCTTAAAACCAGGGATATGCATATTCTTTATTTTAAGGATATCTGTAGAGGTAAGGATAGGATTGTGTATCTTCATTACCTTGCAGTTCTCAGGCTTTTCCTCAAGAATGTTTCCGTCCTCGCCGATATAGATAGTTGTGGAAGTTACGACTTCCTCTCTGATAGCGTCTATAGGCGGGTTCGTTACCTGAGCGAACAGCTGCTTGAAGTAGTTGAACAGCGGCTGAGGCTCTTTTGAAAGCACTGCAAGCGGACTGTCTGTACCCATAGCTGCGATAGACTCAGAACCGTTCTTTGCCATTGGCAGGATAGAGGTCATAACGTCCTCATATGTATAGCCGAAAGCTTTCTGAAGTCTTTGTCTTTCCTCATAATCATGCTCTTCCACCTTGATGTTAGGTATCTTGAGATCTTTGAGCCTTACAAGGTTGCTGTCGAGCCACTCGCCATATGGCTGCTTTGAGGCATAATATTCTTTAAGCTCGTCATCGTCGATAACTCTTCCCTGAACAGTATCAACAAGGAGCATTTTGCCCGGACGAAGTCTTTCCTTTTCAACGATATTGTCAGACGGAACAGGCAGTGCACCTACCTCTGAGGACAGGATAAGGTTTCCGTCCTTAGTGATATAATATCTTGACGGACGCAGACCGTTTCTATCGAGCACTGCACCCATGATATCACCGTCAGAGAAAAGTATAGACGCAGGGCCGTCCCATGGCTCCATCATTGTCGCATAATACTGATAGAAGTCTTTCTTAGCCTGACTCATCGTGCCGTTGTTATCCCATGGTTCCGGAATTGTTATCATAACAGCCAGCGGCAGATCCATTCCGCTCATAACAAGAAATTCAAGTGTGTTGTCGAGCATTGCTGAGTCAGAACCCTCAGTATTTACAACCGGGATAACCTTGTCAAGATCGCCTTTAAGGTGCTCAGACTTCATCGTTTCCTCACGGGCGAGCATCTTATCAGCGTTACCTCTGATAGTGTTTATCTCACCGTTGTGAACGATCATTCTGTTAGGATGTGCTCTCTGCCAGCTTGGATTTGTGTTGGTAGAAAATCTTGAGTGCACCATAGCGATAGCAGACTCATAATCCTTATCCTGAAGGTCAGGGAAGAACTTTCTCAGATCCTGAACAAGGAACATTCCCTTATATACAATAGTTCTGCTTGAAAGAGATACAACATATGTGTCCTCATTTGACTGCTCGAACACACGTCTTGCGACATACAGTTTGCGGTCAAAGTCAAGGCCCTTTTTAACGCCCTTTGGACGCTTTATAAAGCACTGCATTATGGCAGGCATACACTCAACGGCACGCTTGCCCAGCACCTCAGGCTTAGCAGGAACGACTCTCCAACCGAGTATCTCAAGTCCTTCTTTCTCGGCAATGATCTCAAACATCTTCTTAGCCTGATTTCTAGCAAGCTCGTTCTGTGGGAAGAAGAACATACCGACAGCATAATCTCTTTCCTCGCCCAGCGTGATGCCAAGCTCTGCGGCAGCGATCTTCTTGAAGAATTTATGTGAGATCTGTAGCAGGATACCTACTCCGTCACCTGTCTTGCCCTCTGCGTCTTTACCTGCACGGTGTTCGAGCGTTTCAACGATAGTCAGTGCGTTTGCAACAGTATCGTGGCTCTTTACGCCCTTAATGTTGACAACAGCACCTATTCCGCAGTTATCATGCTCGAATTTCGGGGAATACAGGCTTTTTACATTAGTCATATCCTCCATGCGTTCCATTTTTATCACCCTTTCCTGCCAAACTGTAAAAAATTATAGCTCTTTCGTTCAGCAACGTATGTTATTTCACGGCTAAAAGCCGATTTTTAGCTGTTTTCAATAAAAATTCTTGCAGGAAGAAATAAAAATCCTGCAATCCTGCATATACAGAAGTAAGCTCAGGTTAAGCTTTTTCGTGCAAATGCTGATAAATAGCCTTTTGTCGTCTTTTCTGACGGCTTAATCATTATAACATACATCATGTCAAAATGCAAGAGAGAATGATAAAACTTGCATAAATTCTATTTTAATTTTTCGTTAATCCGTAAACACATATAGCTATTGTTGTGCGTTATATCATTTTAAATATCGCTGCAAATCAGCGTATTATCGCACTTTTCAGCTTTCTCACAACCATTTTCAGCGGTGAATTATACTCTTTGTAAAAATGCTGATAATCCTTGGAATTACGCCAGTCGCCGCCCCATTTCCAGCCATGACGTTTAAAAATGCAATAACAGAGGTCGGTTCTGTCAATCTTGTGTTCAAAGCTTTTTTCACGGTCAGCATACTGCACAGCGTTGGCAGGCATTACCTTATCACCCACAATATAGGGATTGATAAGAGGGTTGATGTCGATAGCTCTGCCATAGCTGTGAGCAGAAATGGTGTTGGTATCAGCCACCACCCTATAATTGAATGCCGAGGAATTATTATCCGCCATTGACCTTTCATCATCGGCGTCATACTCGTCCACAAGCTTTATCTTCTCGATCTCATATCCGCCCTCAAAAAGCTCATAGAAAATGTCCAGTACTTCCTCTGCAAGCTTTCTCGCCACGATAAGTTCGCCCGACTGCACCTTATGTTCAAAGTCATAATATCTCACCCTGAGATAACTCAGGTCGCTGAGTTTCACATATGGGTTCTCCTTATAGGAAACGCCCATGATGCGGTCTTTTATCTCCTCAGGCAGTTCCTCGGCTGTAAAACCCTCTCTGTATAAGATCTTTTCCATAAAAACACTCCTTACAAAAAACGGTCAAGGTTTTGATGCCTTGACCGTCCTAATTTTTATCTGTCTACTTTGCAGACTTGTAGTACATAACAACAGGAGTACCGTAAGGCACGTTGTCATAAACATATTTAGCATCATCATAACTCATATTTATGCAGCCATGTGAGCCGTTGTACTTGTATATCTGACCACCGAAATATCCGCCTCGCCATGTTGAATCGTGCAGACCTATTCCGCAGAGGGAAACGTTGTTCCAGAAGTTACACTTTGTATCCCACTCGTCGCCGTCGGCATTGGTATCCTTCATACGCTTATTGGTTTCCTTTGACCAAAGCTTATAAACGCCCGGCAAAGTTGTTCTTGCCTCAGACGTTGTTTGACCCGAAACGATATATGTGTCAAGCTTTTTCTTGCCCTTTTCATAATACCACAAGTGCTGGTCGGTGAGGTCTATCTCGATATATGTATCGCCGATATCATCGTCCTTAGTTCTCGCAGACTCTACGCCCGTGAAATCATAATATCCGGTGCTGTAGTAGATAGGGTCTACCTTGTCAACGCTCTCGCCCTTTTCGAGCATATCCACCAGTGCATTGCAGGTCTTTTCCTGATCTATCCACCAGCCATACTTTGCGTCAGAGCTTGTAGGAATTACTATATCGCCCTGCAATGTGGCATGGAATTTTCTCTCTGTATCATATGTATCATACTTCTTCGCAAGCTTTTCCACATACTTCATAGCTTTCTTCTCGTCCACCGTGTAGCTGCCGTCGTCCTTGAGTTTTATCATCTTCATAAGTTCCTCGCCTGTGAGCGTTTCGGTGGTGTAGTCAAAATCATATGTGATAGACATCTGGAAGACATCATTTCTCTTCTTGCAGTCCTCTTCAAGGTCAGCACTCTTCACCTCAGGCACAGTATAGCAGCCCGTGTCCTTGTCAAGTTCAACGCTGAGCTCTCCACCTGCAACAGACTGAGTGATATAAGCCTCAAGCTTTTTCATATCTGTTATCTTGTTGCCCTGAACTTCAGGCGTTACAACATAAGCTGTCTTGTCATCATTGAGTCCCAGTTTTGCGTCAGTTGTTTCAACGTCGCCCCAGTCAGCTTTCTCCACAAGCTTTTGCAGCTTGTCAACATCAAATGTGATATCCTCGTCATAGCTGTATGTAGAGTTCTGAACAAATCCGGAAAACCAAGTTTTTCTGTTCACGCTGTCATAGATCTTTTTAAGCTCGTCCTTACCGCTTAGCCTGTAGTCAAAATCAGCCGTATTGAACACCACAGGTGTGCCGTCAATGGTCTTGACCGTAAGCTCATAAGGCATATCGTTCACGCCAAGCAGGTCGCAAGCCTGTTCAAAAGTCTTGCCGCTCACGTCGATACCGTTTATGTTCGTTCCCTTGAGAAATTTATTGCTGTAATAAGCCTTTCCTGCAAAAAATCCGCCGCCGATGATAACTATCATAGCCGCAGCCACAGTTCCGCAGATAAGGCATACATTGTTGCGTTTCTTCTTTCTTTTCTTGTTCTTTGAAGAGCCTTTGGCAGAGCTGCTTTTTTTCACAGCACCCGAAGTTCTCTTTTTTGTCTGTGTGGAATTTACCGCCATTAATTATCCTCCTGTACAAAATGACGTTCGGCATAAGCCGACACTTTAGAATAATTATATCACGCTTTGAGTTTTTTGTCTATAGGCACGAGAGAAAAATATCACACAAAAAGAGAGCCACAAAACAGGTTTAAATGTACAAATAACCGTACTGCACAAAAAAGCGTGCCCCACGGACAAAAGCCGCAGAGCACGCCTAACTGCCATATTCCCATTACATTGCCTTAGCAAACATATCCATTATATCCTCAAGCTTTGTCGCCCGTGGATTTACGGCGATATTGCCGCTCTTCATTGCGTCCTCAGCCATGGCAGTGAACTTCTCTTCTTCCACGCCAAGCTCCGCAAGACCTTTAGGTATCCCAAGAGATGCAGTCAGACTGCGGATACACGGTGCAAGCATTGACGGCTCAAAGCTGTCGTCAGACTTCACCAGTGAGATATAGTCATATATCTTTCTGTATTTGCCGTTATCAGCCAAAGCGTTATACTCAGCCACCACCGGCAGCAGCACAGCATTTGCAACTCCGTGAGCAATGCCGTAATACGCACTCAGCGGGTGAGCCATAGCATGAACGTCGCCGAGCCTTGCCCAAGCAAATGCGATACCGGCAAACATAGAACCTGCCAGCATTGCAGCAGCAGCCTCCTTATCCTCACGGCAGGCAACAAAACGTCTGATATTTCCGCCGATAAGCTCCATAGCCTTTTCGCTCATCGCCTCGGAAAACGGTGACGCAGCCCTTGACACATAGGATTCCATAGCGTGAACAAGTGCGTCTATTCCCGTGGCAGCTGCCACAGATGCAGGCAGCGAATAAAGCAGTTCAGGGTCGAGGATAGCATATTTCGGGATAAGATAATAGCTGAACACAGTGAGCTTATAGTTTCTCGAATGGTCGGTGATAACGGAGAACGCCGTCACCTCCGAGCCTGTTCCTGCCGTTGTTGGGATAGCGATAAGAGGCACTATCTCATCAGGGACTTTTCCTCCGCCCTCATATTCAGTTATCTTTCCGCCGAACTTCACAAGCACGCCGACAGCCTTCGCAACGTCCATTGGTGAGCCGCCGCCCAGTGCGATAATAGTCTCTGCACCCATTTGCTTGTAGCACTCGGCTGCCTTTTCAACAGTTTCAGTTGACGGATTTCCCTCAACGTCGCAGAAATCGCCGCACTCAATACCCTCAGCGGCAGTCATATCCGCAATTTTCTTTACCACACCCATTTTCTTAAGGTGCGGACCTGATATGATAAGTATTTTCTTTGCACCGCATTTTTTCAGCAGCTCAGGCAGCCTTTTTATGCTGCCCTCGCCGAAAATTATGTCCTGCGGTACTGAAAAGCCAAAGCTGTTCATTTCACACTCCTCCACACAAGTACAATTATTTGGACAGACTTGCGATAGCGTCTGCAATGATGTCAACTGCCTTGTCTATCTCAGGCTTGTTTACAATAAGAGGCGGTACCATTCTGATTATCTTGTTTCCGATAGCAGTAACGAGCATTTTCCTGTCAAGGATAGCATGCTTAACATCATTAGCGTCAAGAGTATCGTCAAATTCGATACCGACCAGCAGACCTTTGCCACGAGCGTCGATGATATGCGGTATCTTAGCAAGCTTTTCTCTGAAATACTCGCCCATTTTCTTTGCATTGCCTGCAAGGTCACGGTCGATTATCTCGTTTACCTCAGCAAGTGACGCTGCACAGCAAAGAGCGTTTCCTGAATAAGTCGAGCCGTGCGAACCTGGTGTAAATGCCTTTGCTACCTCGTTTGTGGCACAGATAGCACCGATAGGCACTCCGCCGCCCATAGCCTTAGCCATTGACACGATATCAGGCTTGATGCCATAATCCATGTATGCCATAAGTGTTCCTGTTCTTGCCCAGCCTGTCTGTACCTCATCAATAAGGAGCAGCAGACCCTTTTCATCGCAGAGCTTTCTAAGGCCCTGCATAAACTCCATAGTAGCAGGGTGAACACCGCCCTCGCCCTGAACAGGCTCTACCATGATAGCAATAGTGTTCTCAGAAACCGCCTCTTCAAACGCCTTGAGGTTGTTGTACTCAGCGTACTTAAATCCCGGCGTCAGCTTACCAAAATCCTTGTGGATAGCAGTGCCCGGCTGACCTGTTGCAGTCATAGCACCGAAAGTTCTTCCGTGGAATCCTGACTTAGCTGTGATGATCTCATATCTGTTCTCGCCGTATTTCTCAACGCCGTACTTTCTTGCCAGCTTTATCATAGCCTCGTTCGCCTCAGAACCTGATGACTGATAGTAGATCTTGTCCATTCCGATAGCATCGCATATCCTCTTTGCAAGCAGTGCCTGTGGGATAGTGTAAGGATAGTTGAAGGTATGCATAACGTCCTGAGCCTGATCGATGATAGCGTTTACCACCTTCTCGTTACATGAGCCGGCAGAGTTTACAGCGATACCGGCGTAGAAGTCAAGATAAGCGTTTCCGTCAGTATCATAAAGATACATACCCTTTGCCTTCTCGCATACGAAATCGTATCTTGGCATTGTTTCGATCATATAGGTGCTTACCATATCCTTGATGTCTTGTGCAGTGAGATTGTAGTCTTTCAGTTTCATGATATTTTCCTCCATTTAGTAGTAGATTTGTAATAAAAAAAGCCGTTTCGCAGATGAAAGCTCATCTTTGAAACGACCTTGTTTCCAATGTTTTTTGTTTATGCTCACATTATACTCTCCGTGCGTTATATTGTCAATAGGTTTTATGCAAGTTTGTCGAAACATCCGAATTTTGCAATATTTCAATGCTGATATTGCAATATATACTACAAATTTCAGATATTTCATTAATATATGACAGATTTGATTTTACAAAATTCATATATCGTACTGCATATAATGCGATATACTGCACGGTATCAGTCTTAAAACTTCTGTTTGAAAACAAAATAGCAGTTGAACCGCAGCTGTTCTTTGCCGTTGTTTATATAGTGATGTTCCTTGTCAGACTCGAACCGCAGAGCGTCGCCTGCGTTCACCTCGTAAAAATCATCGCCGACTTTCAGGGTCAGCGTGCCGCTTGTCACCACAAGATATTCCGAGGTCCTCTCGCCGTGAGCACCGCTGCGGTAAATGCCGTCAGGCTCTATTACAATGCCGTATATCTCAAACTCACGGTTCTTGTCAAAAGGAAAATAATTATACACCTTGTATTGCCCCGTCATTTCCTTTACCGGAGTGAGCTTTTCTTTTCTCACAAGATATGTTTCATGAGAGGGCGAGGATATGAGATCGTCCACCGTCACACGCAGACCGCTGACTATCTTTCCGATAGTGCCGATAGTAGGATTCGAGTCCCCACGCTCTATCTGACCGAGCATGGATTTGCTCACGCCCGTCTGCTCTGCCACATCGTCAAGTGACATTTTCTTGCCCAGACGGAGCTTTTTGAGATTGATAGAAATATTTTTTGATAGATAGTCCATAGTATGTCCGCCTTTCCCGCTTTCAAAAGCGTTTTCTGCAAGAATTATAACACGCATTTTTCCGCTGTGTCAACAAAAATCGCACCCTTTAAAGCTATTTTTTACAGTCGCTTTCAACCGCCCTATATTTTTAATAGTATGCTTTAAGGGTGAGTTTTTTGTGCAATATAACAGACCGCCAGACTAACCACTAGACTTTCTACCGCTCTGTACTTTTGAAATTTCACAAACATAATCCTGCAAATCAAAACAAAATAATTGAATTTTATTACGATTTTATGTAGTTGCAGTCGAATTATTGCATAAATTTCAACCTCAATCCTGCAAATTTAGTCAAGTATACAATATTGCACAAAGTCTATTGACAAATGGATCACAAGGGAGTATACTGATAACATCAAAAGCAAATGCAGTATATCGAACGTCAAGTTCAAAAAAACATTTGCATTATAATGAGTGAGGCAATGACGCTTTTAGGTCGATGATGACTTAAAGGCGTCTTTTCTGTTATCGCTATAATTTATCGCCAAAGCATAGGGCGAAGAAGGATCTGGTGATTTATATGGGTGCGACAATCAATTTTGAACACATCTACAAAAGCTATGGTCAGACCAAGGTAATAAAATGTGTTGACCTTGACATTGACGATGGCGACTTTCTCACAATATTAGGACCTTCAGGAGCAGGCAAGACCACACTTCTGAAAATGCTCGCAGGCTTTGAAGACCCAACCGATGGCGAGATACTCGTAAACGGTGAGGACATTTCAAAAAAGCCTATCCATAAGAGAAACATCGGAATGCTTTTTCAGAACTACGCATTGTTCCCGCATATGACAGTTCTTGAAAACGTGGCTTTTCCACTGGCTATCAGAAAGGTAAAGAAAGCCGAGAGAAACGAACTTGCACTGGAGATGCTCAAGAAAGTAAGGCTCGAGGGATACGAAAAGAGATTTCCAAGAGAGCTTTCAGGCGGTCAGCAGCAGCGAGTTGCAATGGCAAGAGCACTGGTCTTTAAGCCGTCTGTACTTCTTCTTGACGAGCCTATGGCGGCTCTAGACAAACAGCTGAGAAAGCAGATGCAGATAGAGATAAGAAAGATACATGACGAACTTGGTATCACGACTATCTCAGTCACACACGATCAGGAAGAGGCTCTTACAATGGCGACTAAAGTCTGCGTAATGAAAGACGGAATGGTCGAGCAGGTGGCAACCCCTGTGGAGATATACGAAAGACCACGTTCAGTATTCTGTGCAAAGTTTATCGGCGAGGCGAACGTAGTCGAGGGACAGGTAAAGAAAGTCAGCGGCGATGACGTGACAATGAACCTTTACGACGATACCCTTGCAGTCATCAAGGATAAGTCAGCAAAGAACGGCAAGACGGAATATAACGTCGGAAACACCGTTCACGCTGTTATCAGACCTGAGAAGATACAACTGGTCGATGATAAGTTCGACGGTATCAAATTCAAGGGCAAGATAGAGCAGGCAATATATGTCGGCGATGTACTTAAACTAAAGGTCAGACTTGAATGTGGAAAGAGCATGAAAGTCAAGGTGTTCACTCAGTATTCCCTGAACCTTAACGAGGGAGATGTCATAACAGTGGGCATGAAACAAGAAGATATGGTTCTTGTGAGCCATTGATAATAAAAGTATACAGGAGGAAAAAATCATGAAACGAAATCTCAGAAAAGTCTTATCAGCAGTCACAGCATTAACACTCACAGCAGCAGCTTTACCACTCTCCTCTTGCGGCAGCAGTTCTTCAGGCGGAAAGAGCGGAAAGAAGTTCGAGGGTCAGACCCTTGTGGTGTGTTCATGGGGCGGTGCTATCCAGGACGCCCAGAGAAAGACTATCTTTGAACCTTTTATGGAGGAAACAGGCTGTATCATCGAAGAGGCTACTGAGCCTGACCCGGCAAAGATCAAATCAATGGTTGAAAGCGGCAACATGGAAATAGATGTTTGGGACGTTGACACAGACTTCGTTCCCCGTGGAATCGCTCAGGACCTTTTTGAAAAGCTGGACTTCGACGGTGCGAAAATTCAGACAAAGGGCATGAACGAGGCTTACGTTACAGATTATTCAGTTCCTTGCGAAACTTCAACTCTTTGCATCTCATGGAACTCAGACGATTATTCACAGGATAACCACCCGACAACATGGGCTGACTTCTTCGACACAGAGAAGTATCCGGGCAAGAGAACTCTTTACACAAATCCAATGTCAATGTTTGAATCTATTCTTCTTGCAGACGGTGTAGCACCTGAGGATATGTATCCGCTGGACGTTGACAGAGCGTTCAACTTCCTTGACAAGCACAAGGACGATATCCTGAAGTTCTGGGAGTCAGGAGCTGAATCAGTTGAGCTTGTGGCTGGCGGCGAATGTGCTCTCGGCGGAGTATGGGGCGGACGTGCTATCACAGCAAAGGCAGACGGTCAGAAGATCGACTACGAGCCAAATCAGGCTATCCTCGCCTCCGACTCATTCGTTATCGGCAAGGGTTCACAGAATCAGGAACTTGCAAACGCATTTATCGCATATGCAACTTCACCTGAGGTCGTTGCAAACTACGCTACCGAATATCCGGGCAACGCACCTTGCACAACAGAGGCTTATCAGTATATGTCAGATGACGCAGTCAAGGCACTTGCCTCAAATCCTGACACTTCATCATCTCAGCTCTTTATCGACGTTGACTGGTGGTATGAAAACTACGATAAGGTATATGAAAGATTCCAGGAGTGGAAGATATCTTAAATCAGCATAATAATTTTACCTAAACTTATTCTTCGGGATACGGGACGGCTTTTCGTCCCGCTTTTCCGTGGGAAACGGGGGATAGAAAATGGCACAAAACACAGCAGCAACACCTGCAAAAAAATTCAGCATAAAAAACAAGGGCTGGCTGATAATGCTGCCGCCCGCACTGTTTCTTGTGATATTCATGCTTTACCCTATGCTGTCGATGCTCAAGCTCAGCTTTACCGCAAAGGATATGAGCGGCTTTACCTTTGACGCATATATGAAGTTCTTTACCACGAACGTTTATTTCAAGGTCATTATTCTGACTCTTAAAGTATCATTCTTTGTTACGCTTTTCACACTGCTGCTTGGCTACCCTGTGGCATATGTAATGACAAAGTGTTCAAGGCGTGTTTCCTCGCTTATAATGATAGGCGTCATGATACCGTTCTGGACCAGCCTTTTGGTAAGAACGTATTCTTGGATGATACTTTTACAGTCAGACGGACTTATAAACAACATTCTCATGAAACTGCACATAATAAGCGAACCTATACAGCTTTTGAACAACACCGTCGGCGTTTACATAGGCATGACCCATATCCTGCTGCCTTACATGATACTTTCGCTCTACCCTGTCATGAAGGGCATAAACGTGAACGTTGTTGACGCAGCAAGAACGCTGGGTGCAACAAAGACAAAGGCGTTCATCAAGGTATATTTCCCACTGAGCGTTCAGGGTATCTCCGCAGGCTGCATACTCGTGTTTGTAATGGGCATCGGCTACTTCATCACTCCGTCGCTCCTTGGCGGTTCTGATGACGCAATGATCTCACAGCTCATTCAGGTACAGGTATCAAAACTCCTTGATTGGCAGTTCGCATCGGCACTTTCTGTAATACTTCTTGTGATCTCTCTGGCTATCCTTTACGCATCAAGAAAGATCATGAAGGTAGACAAACTATGGTAAGGAGGGACAGTAATGATCGTAAAACTTATAGCAGCACTGGTCATATGCTTTCTTGTGCTCCCTGTGCTTATCATAATCCCAATGTCCTTTTCAAGCTCACAGTATCTTGAATTTCCGCCTCCGGGCTTTTCGACACAATGGTATGAGGCTTTCTTCAACAACATAAGCTGGACCACAGCCCTCAAAAACAGTATCGAGCTTGGACTTCTCACAACAGTTTTTGCACTTATCCTCGGCGTTATGGCGTCAATAGGACTGCAAAAGGCAAAGTTCAGATTCAAGGGCGTTATCACTGAATTTTTCATGATGCCAATGCTTATCCCTGCTATCATCATCGGTCTTGCGATATACAGATTTGAATCACAGTGGCATCTTTCAGGTACAATGACAGGTCTTGTTATCGCACACACCATACTTGCAGTACCGTTCGTTATAAAGACCGTTCTTGCAAGCCTTGCAGGACTTGACCCTAACTTGGAGCTTGCCGCAAGGATATCAGGTGCGAACCCGTTCAAGGCATTCATCAAGGTAGTGTTCCCATGTATCAGACCTGCACTTTTCTCGGCAGCGATGTTCGCATTTGCGACATCCTTTGACGAGATAGTTGTAACGCAGTTCATCGCAGGTATCCGTGTGAACACACTTCCTAAGAAGATGTGGGAAGGACTTAAACAGCAGCTTGACCCGACTATCACAGCTATCGCTGCGATACTCATTGTGGGCATAACACTTCTTATGGTCGCAATGAACGCAAGGGATATCTTCTACCGCAAGCCAAAGGCTATCAAGGAAGAAGTTCCTGACGACGAATAAACGCACATTTTAAACATAACGGCGTGGCATTTTATAAATGTCATGCCGTTTTTTATGGAGGTGTAAAAAAATGAAGAAAAACGGCACTGCACTTGCGGCACTTTTCACCACGGCGGTTCTATGGGGAACAGGCTTTGTTGCTATAAAATATGCTATCCTGAGAATGGACACATACTGGTTCATATCCCTGCGTTTCACCATTGCCGCACTGGTCACGGCACTTGTGTTTTTCAGGCGTTTCAAGACCATAACAAAGACCGACATCAAACACGGCGTCATTCTCGGTCTGACGCTTTCTGCGGCACTTACCTTTCAAATAGTGGGCTGCTATTACACCACCGTGGGCAAAAACGCCTTTCTGTCGGCGACCTATGTGGTGATGATACCCTTTCTTCACTGGATACGCACAAAGAAAAGACCAAGCCTGTTCTCTTTCATTGCAGCGGTTATCTGCATATGCGGCACTGCGGTCATATCCTCAGGTTCAGCAGGCGGCGTAAACATTGGCGATATGCTAAGTCTGCTGGCAGGCTTTTTCTGGGGCGTGACCTTTGAGCTTAGTTCAGGCTTTTCACAGACCTCTGACACTGTGAACCTACAGCTTGTGCAGCTGCCCTGTGCCTCTGTGGTCACCCTTGTGATATCCACCATAATGTCACCATTCCCACGGCACATGAACACAGGTGCGGCACTGAGCCTTATATACTCAGCGATCTTCTGCATAGCCATTGCATTTTTATTGCAGCTTTACGGACAACGCACCGTGAACTCTACCCTTTCAGGAATGATACTCTCAATGGAATCCGTTTTTGCGGGGATATTCTCTGTGATACTTCTCGGCGACAGCATATCGCTGCGGCTTTGCATAGGCGGCGGACTTATTTTCCTTGCGGTGATAACAGGCTGTCTTGACAGTAAAGAAAAGCACGACCGCAGGTTCAGCCATTGAACCCCACAGGGTGGATATCGTTTTGCAGCCTTGCGTCAAAACGAAAGAACTCTTTATCGGCAGCCACCACTGCACGGTTTATGGAATTGTAGCCGTAGCGTTCTCTGATACGGTCAACGGCTTTGTTTATACGCTCACGCTTTTCAAGCTGCAAAGGCTGCTGAAAGATATCGAGCTGAAAAGCAGCGTCCTCGCTGAAGAGGTCATGAACGCCCACGGTTATAGAGCGAATAGCAGTATCCTGCGACCAGTCATAGGACTCTTTATAAAGCCGAAAAGCTGTCTGAGCTATCTTCACGCCGTCGCTTGTGGGACATGACAGGCGGCACTGTCTTGAATAGCATTTCAGCCGGCTGTCCCTTATGCCGATACTGATGCCCATGCCCTTGAAACCATATCGGCGTAATCTTGACGCAACGCTTTCTGCTAAAGCAAAGGTCAATATCTTCACGTCGCTGTCATTTTTCAGGTCACGATAGGCAGTAGTGCCGTTTGAAACTGACTTTATCTCCTTTTTCTCCCACTGATATTTAACAGGGGAATCGTCAAGTCCATTTGCATAGCGATAGAGATATATCCCCCATTTGCCCAGCCAACATTCAAGCGTTTTAGGCGGCGTCATAGCAAGCTGACCGATAGTTTTTATGCCCTTTGACGCAAGTTTCCTTTGAGTAGACCTGCCCACATACAAAAGGTCGGCGGCAGGCAGACCCCATATCTTTTCTTTGAAATCATCGTGGCTTATGACGGTAGTTCCGTCAGGCTTTTTCATATCCGAGCCAAGCTTTGCGAACACCTTATTAAAGCTTGCACCCACGGACACTGTTATGCCAAGCTCCTTTTTCACGGTTTCCCTTATCTCGTCGGCGACTTCCTTTATGTCACGCCTTGTGCAGGTCACGTCCAGCCAACATTCGTCGATACCGAAAGGCTCTATCCTGTCGGTATAGCGGTCATAGATATCATGGGCTGCCTTTGAGAACTTCAGATAGGTATCATAATGAGGCGGCACAGTCACAAGCTCAGGACACTTCTGCTTAGCCTGCCATATAGCCTCGCCTGTTTGCACGCCCATTGCCTTAGCCGCCTCGTTCTTCGCAAGTATTATCCCGTGACGCTCCTCCACATTACCCGACACCGCCACGCACTTGCCTTTCAGTGACGGGTCGAGCAGGCACTCTATAGACGCATAACAGTTATTTATATCCACATGAAGAACACTGCGTTCCATACCCTCACCTCTTGTGAAACATTTGTTCGACATTACTTATTATATCACCGAACAGATGTTCTGTCAAGAGGATAAATAAAAAATATCGGGAGCACTGAGATGTTCCCGATATTTTGTTTTAGTCTTTGATATACTTGTCCTTGACCTCGCTGTAGGTCTTGCAGAAACGCTCATGTGAGATATACGCACCCCAGCTGATATTATCGTCTACCTGAGGGTCCATAACATACACCTGACCATTTATCGTTACCTCCACCCACATATGATAGCCGTAGCCGCCTGCCGCCATAGCAGTTTTGCCGTCAACGGTCTTGGCGTCAAAGCCTATGTAGTTGAGCATTGCGGCATACACATAAGAATACTCGGTGCAAGTGCCGTAGCCCTCTTCAAGGACAGCCTGAACAGGTTTTGCCCAGCCGCCGTAATCATAAACGGTATTCTTTATAAGATAATCATAGCAGGCAACAGCCTTTTCATAGTTCGTCATATCATCTGTGATTATCTTGTTAAGATATTTCAGCAGTATTTTTTCCTCCTTATCGCCCAAAGTAGCCTTAGGAGCAAGAACTGCTGAGTTGAGCCTTTCCGAAGGAGTCTTGCCGTTAGTGTCAGGCAGGACCTGTCTCTTATACACATCTGACGCTGCCGACGAATTAGACGGTG
>UQAR01000039.1 GCA_900539095.1 uncultured Ruminococcus sp. | reverse complement strand
TCTACACCGTCTAATTCGTCGGCAGCGTCAGATGTGTATAAGAGACAGAGCCTTGCAGTAAACGCCCTTTCTAGGGGCTTTTCTGATACGGTTTCTCCAGTCAGGCTTAAAAGTCGCCATGACCTCGTCAGGGGTCTTGCCCTCGATATTTCTGAGCATATAGTTGTTACGAGCCTGAATAGTTGTCAGCTCGGCAGCCTTATGTATATGCTGGAAACCCATGTCCTCGATAAGCTTTGTGCACTTGTCG
Source organism: uncultured Ruminococcus sp. (assembly GCA_900539095.1). GTDB lineage: Bacteria > Bacillota > Clostridia > Oscillospirales > Ruminococcaceae > Hominimerdicola. The sequence goes on along the minus strand of UQAR01000039.1, from coordinate 20,292 downwards.
TCACCCTCCTCAAAGCAAGGGTCCCACATGAACTGGTAACATTTGTGTTTCTTGGCAAGAACCTTAACGCCCTCGAAAAGGTCGGACATGACCTCTTTATCTGACCAATCGCAGACAGGACCGTGAGGGGCATACATAAAAGTAACGCCGAAGATAGGCACTTTTTTGATTATGATAAGGCAAGTTCCACGGATATTGCCGTCAGCGTCACGGGAGATGACAGCGTCCCAGCCCCAGTTATCCTTGACTTTAGGCCACTTGAGGGACTGCATGAAGTTTCCATATTTGCTTGTGCTTGCGAACTGTTCATATTCGGCAAGGAGTTTTTCGTCGGACTTATTAATTATTTCCATTTTTATAAAGTTCCTCTCTTTAAGAAAATTTCGGATTCAATGCACTATTTCATTTATTATACTACATATTGCGGGAAAAATCAAGGGGGAGAGTTTTTAAGTGAGGAGAGAGAATGAGGAAAGACGAATGAGGAATGGGCATAGCTGAACAGAGTTGCAACCGTGGCTTGTTTCTCCGATGGGCGAACGCTGTTCGCCCCTACCGATGTTTGTGCGGATAAATACAAAATGGTACAAAAAAACGGACAGCATAACGCTGCCCGTTTTAGTTTTATACCCTATTTGTTGTCATTGTGAGGCTCTGTGATAAGATCAAGATTTATCTCGTATTTTGAGTCCAGTGAGTTCTGCAAAGGTGCGTCCTTTGCGTATTTGTTTACAAGTGCCGTGCTCTTCTCTACTACCTGAAGTGTGCCGGCTCCTGCTACACAGCCGCCCGGACACGCCATGCCTTCAAGAAGATATCCGTCATATTTGCCTGCCTTGGCAAGGGTAAGAAGTTTGCGGCAGTCTTTAAGTCCCTGTGCCGATACTACCTTGACCTCTCTCTCAGGGTCAAGCTTGTGGATAACGTCTGCTACTGCCTTGGCTACGCCGCCGCTGACTGCAAAGCCTCTTCCGTCACCTGTGCCCTCGCAAAGGTCTACCTTCTCATCATCTGTGATATCATCAAATGTCACGCCCTTGGCATTGAACATTCCCATGAGCTCTTCAAATGTGAGTACAAAGTCTACGTCACTGCGGATAGTACGTCTTGACGCCTCAAGCTTTTTAGCTGCACATGGTCCGATAAATGCGATGCAGGCGTCCGGATCGTCCTTTTTCAGCATTCTCGCTGTAAGTACCATTGGGGTAAGTGCCATGGATATGTACGGTGCAAGGGTAGGGAAAAGCTTTTTAGCCATTACTGACCATGCAGGACAGCATGATGTCGCCATGAACGGCTGGTGCTCAGGTACTTCTCTCATGAAGTCCTTAGCCTCTTCTATAGAGCAAAGGTCAGCTCCGATAGCTACCTCTACCACATCTGCAAAGCCAAGCTTTTTCATTGCCGCTGTAAGCTTTTCAGGACTTGCCTTTGGTCCGAACTGACCTACAAATGCAGGTGCTACGATAGCAATGACCTTCTTCTTTTTCTTCATAGCTGTTATAAGCTGGAAGATCTGACCCTTGTCTACGATAGCTCCGAATGGGCAGTTTACAAGGCACATTCCGCAGGATACGCACTTGTCGTAATCTATCTTTGCCTTGCCGTCCTCGTCTGAACCGATAGCGTCCATGCCGCAGGCTCTTGCACATGGTCTTTCCATTTTGTTTATTGCGTTGTATGGACAGACGCTCTGACATCTGCCGCACTTTATACACTTTGACTGATCTATAACTGACTTGCCATGCTTAATGGTTATGGCACCCTTAGGACAGACTTCCTGACATGGGTGTGCAAGGCAGCCCTGACAGCAGTCGGTAACATGAAAATGTGTTTCAGGACATCCGTTGCAGGCAAATTTGATTATATTTACCAGCGGTGGATCGTAATATTTTTCCGCAATGGCACTCTCTTCAATTCCATCGGCGACAGACTTATGCTCCTCGATAGGTCTCAGCGGCAGACCGATAGCAAGACGAAGTCTTTCTTCAACGATAGCTCTCTCAAGGAAGATAGACTCACGGTAAACAGCCTTGCTGCCCGGTACTATCTTATAAGGGAGTTCCGCTATCTTTTCGGCATAGTCGCCCTCTTCATAGGCAAGCCTTGCCACCTCTGTAAAGACCTTTCGTCTGATATCCGTTACTGAGGAATAGATACCTCTCATTTTCATATTTTTACCTCCTGCGTTGTTTAAAAATGGCTTGTTAAATTAATGTCATACACTTATTATTTTACTATTTTTTCGGCTTTTGTCAAGTAATATATACTTTTTTTCATAAGGTATATTGAAAGTTTCGCAAGACTTACATATTTGTCTGCAAATGGGTGATATCTTTGCTTAAAAATCATTACGGACAGTCGAATTTGGTGAAAAATTTTATGGTATCTTTTTTGACTAAAATTATTTCTGTTCATGAAAGTATGTATGCAATGCACAGTTTTTTATGTGTCAAATTGTGCAAATAAATGATAAATGATTTAATTTGGCAATAAGTTATTAATTGTTGCATTTTTTATGCAACAAAACGGGTGTTTTTCGGGATAAGTGAGAGATGTTTTTCGAGAGCTGTTAAGATACGGCGGACATCTTTCGCAGAAACTAAAAAAGGAGGCATTATATGGCTGGTGAACAGAAACGATTCGCAAGATTTTTCTTTTATCTGAGAAATCTGCGTGAGGCGGCTTTGCACGCCGGTGCTAGGGCTGCGGAGGCGGAGGAAAAGGGGCTTGAGCTTTTACACTCCCCTGAGGCTGCGGCAGAGCTTAAAAAGCTTGAGGAGGCTGACAGCGATACAAACGCTTATGTCAAGCGAGGGCTTGGCAGGCTGGCTTTCGGGGCGGCAAACGATGCTGTAAGGCTTATTTTTGACGCTGAGAACATGACCGCTGAGGACATCATGGGCATGGATCTTTTCAACGTGAGCGAGATAAAGATAAGCGGAAAAAACGTTCTTGAGATCAAGTTCTTTGACAGGCAGAAGGCTTTGGAAAAGCTAGGCGAGCTTGCCACGCAGCTTGACGGCGGCGGTGAAACGAAACGGCTTATTGACAGCATTTATGGCAGCAGGGACGGTGATGGCTTGTGAAGATAACAAGGCTGTCGGAAAATCAAAGGTTTGTTTTCAGATGGTGGACGGCACGGGATCTTAGTGATTACGATGGGATAATCTGTGACGGTGCAGTCAGATCGGGCAAGACCTTTTGTTTGTCGGCGTCTTTTATGACATGGGCTATGACTAACTTTGACGGCTGCATTTTCGGGCTGTGCTCAAAGACTATCGTTTCGCTGAAAAGAAACATTCTGCCTGCTCTCAGGGAATTCATGAAAGCAATGGGAATGACGGCGGTGGAAGTCACGTCAAGAAACTACATGGACGTAGGTTTCGGCAGCAGGAAGAACAGGTTTTACTACTTTGGAGGCAGGGACGAGGGTTCGCCGTCACTTATTCAGGGCGTGACCCTTGCGGGGGTCTTGCTTGACGAGGCTGCACTTATGCCCAGGAGCTTTATCGAGCAGGCTGTGGCAAGGTGCTCAGTGGCTGGGAGCAAGCTGTGGTTCAACTGCAACCCTGACAATCCTTATCACTGGTTCAAAAAAGAGTGGATAGACAAGGCGGAGGAAAAGCGTCTTATCTACAGGCATTTTGTACTGGAGGACAACCCTACTCTCGACAGGGCGGTTATAGAACGCTATCATCGCATTTACACGGGGACGTTTTACGAGCGGTTCGTACTTGGCAAATGGACGGCGGCAGAGGGGCTTGTGTATCCGATGTTCGACGAGGATAAAAACGTTTTTGAGGGCGACATACAGTGTGAGAGGTATGTTATAAGCTGCGATTACGGCACGGTGAACCCGTCAAGCTTTGGTCTTTGGGGCGAAAGCAATGGTGTCTGGTACAGGCTCAGGGAGTATTACTACGATTCACGCCGTGAGGGTATGCAGAAAACTGACGAGGAGCACTACAAGGGGCTTGAGGAGCTTGCTCAGGGGCTTTGTATCGAAAAGGTCATTTGCGACCCGTCGGCGGCGTCATTTATCCAGTGCATACGCAGGCACGGCAGGTTCGCGGTAGTGCCGGCAAAGAACGATGTGGTTTCAGGCATAAGGCTCGTTTCAGACTGTATAAAGGACGGCAGGATAAAGATAAACCGCAGGTGTCGGGACACTTTGCGTGAGATAAATCTTTACCGCTGGGACGAAAAGGCAGGAAAGGACGCTCCTGTGAAAGAAAACGACCACGCCATGGACGATATGCGATACTTTGCGGTGGAATGTTTAGGGCGTGAAAAGGACGACTTTTTCGTGCTTGCAGTTGAACATTAGTGAAAAAAGGAAGGAGAAAAATGAGTATTTTCAGAAAGAAAGTCCGTGAGTTTATACCAAACACGGCAGGCTCTGACAGAGAGTCGGGGTTTCATTACAGGCTTGCACCTGAGGGTGTGTTTCAGCAGGAGCTTTATGACGCACTGAGGGCGAATGTGCCGATCATTGACGCTTGTTTCGGCAAGATAATAAGGCTCACAGGCGGATTCAGGGTCATTGCCGGAGACGAGAAGGCTCAGGGGGAGCTTGACAGGTTTTGCAGAGAGGTGTCTGTGGGGGTATCGGGAAAGTCCATTTACACTTTTGCGGATATGTATCTTGACTCGCTGCTTACATACGGCAAGGCGATAGGCAGGATATACGCAGATTACAGAACCGGAAAGGTCAAGGGGTTATATGTTGGCGACCCGACGCTTTACAGAGTGCGTGAGGGGAAAAATGCTTTTGAAAGACGTATTTTTTACATGGGCAGCGGTGAGGAGATACCTGTGAAGTCGCCTGAAAAGCTGCTTTACACGGCCTTGAACCCTAGTCCTAAGCACCCTGACGGTGTGTCTATACTTCGTGGGCTGCCTGCACTCAGCGAGATACTTATGAGGATATATGAGTGCATGTGTCAGAACTTCGACAGGGTAGGAAATGTGCGATATGCGGTGACTTATCACCCTGAGGGGGAGAGCGACAGGGCGAGAGCCAAGGAGCGTGCAGAGCAGATAGCTCAGGAATGGAGCAGGGGAATGAGAGCCTCACGAAATGGCTCGGTGCAGGATTTTGTGGCTGTGGGCGATGTGGATATAAAGGTCATTGGTGCTGACAATCAGATGATCGACACGGAGATACCTGTCAGACAGCTTATGGAACAGCTTGTGGCAAAGCTTTCCATACCGCCGTTTTTGCTTGGACTGAACTGGTCCACCACGGAGAGAATGTCGGCTCAGCAGTCGGATATCCTCACAAGCGAGCTGGAATATTACCGCAGGCTGCTTGAACCTGTGCTCAGGGAGATATGCGGGGCGTTTTTAAGGCTCAGCGGATATTTCTGCTCGGCTCAGATAGAGTGGGACAACATAAATCTTCAGGACGAAGAGGCTCTGGCTAAGTCAAGGCTTTACAACGCTCAGGCAAAGACGGCCGAACTTGAAAACGAAAGGACAGAGAATGAAAGAAAAAAGGAGGAAATGCAATGAGCGAAACAGTATCAGGCGAGGAGCTTGAAAAGATAAACGGCTATGCAAGAGAGCCGCTCACGGAGGACAAGGTGTTTGTTTTCAGGGTGGCACTTTGCGACAACGACATTGACAGGGACGGTGAGAAGTTCTCATCAGGTGCACTGGAAAAGCTTGCGGAGCTTTTTAAGGGCAGGACGGGTATTTTCGACCATGACCCTAAGAGCGAAAAGCAGTCGGCAAGGATATTCGACACATGGGTGGAAACGCTGCCTGAAAAGGTCACGGCGGACGGCGAGGTATACCGCAGGCTAATGGCAAAGGCTTACATGGTGAGGACGGGTTCAAACGGCGACCTTATAAGCGAGATACAGGGGGGAATAAAGAAAGAGGTCTCCGTCAGCTGCACGGTGAAGAAAAAGCTTTGCTCGGTATGCGGTGCGGATATGTATGAAAACGGCTGCGGTCATGAAAAAGGCAGAGAATATGACGGAAAGCCTTGTTATCACGTTCTTGACGAACCGCTGGACGCTTATGAATGGTCCTTTGTGGCAGTGCCTGCACAGGTGAACGCAGGGGTGACAAAGAGATTCGCATTGAGAGAAAAGTCCGAAAATTCGGACAGAAGTCAGGAACTTATGCTGGCGAGAGAGGCGTTTGAAAAGGACGTTTTAAGGCTCAGCTATTTCTGCAAGCCTTTTATAAGCACAAAGCGTGTAAAGGAACTCACCGAACTTATGACTGTGACGGAGCTTATCGACTTCAGGGGCAGGCTTGAAAAGCAGGCTGCTGAGAACGAGGAGGTATACAGAGCCGAAAGGGAGAGTTTCCTCACGGGAGAATATAAGCTGTAAAAGGCGTTTTGGAAAGGGAGTGATGACGATGTGGAGATAGCGGGCTTAAATGCCTAATGGGACTATATTGCTCACCTGCAAACAGACGAAAATGCGTAAACATTCGTAGGGGCGAACAGTGTTCGCCCGTTATCTGAAAAGGTTTTATGCAGGCTGAGTTTACAATGCGATACACAAAAAACAAGTACAAAAAAACGGACAAAATCAAAACTACAAAAAAGGAGAAAATAATATGTACAATACTATCAAACTTGAAAAGGGACTTTATTCTATCACAGGCAAGACATTCACACAGGCACTCGCTGAGCTTGACCCTGACGCAAACTATGAGAACACGGAGCTTAAAGGTCTTGACGCTTTTGAAAGACAGCTCAAGCGTTTTGACATAAAGGTAAAGGGTGCGAACTCTGACAAGGTGGAGAAATTCTTCCTTTCGACCGAGTCTGCGGTGCTTTTCCCTGAGTATGTGAGAAGAACTATCAAGCAGGGAATGGACGAGGCGTCTATCATGGGCAGCGTGGCTGCTGCGGTGACATACACTGACGGCATAGACTTCAGAGGGCTTACTCTCACAAAGGCAGGCTCTACTGATGTTGTATCTGAGGGTTCAAGCGTTCCGGTAACAAACGTCAGACTTTCAAGCTCTAACAAGACCCTCACAAAGTTCGCAAGACGTATCAGCTGCTCATACGAGTCTATCAGAAAGCAGAAACTTGAGGCTTTCGGCGTTATCCTGAGAAATCTCGGTGCGACAATAAGCAGAGATGTGAACGGTCTTGCAATGACAGAGATAACAAGAGGTCTTACGGCTCAGACCCTTATAGGCAGCGAGCTTACATATGCTGACCTTGCGGCTTTCTGGGCGTCAATGGGCGAGTGCAACATGACGACAATGGTATGCACACCTGACGTAATGGCTAAGATCCTTGCTATGGACGAGATGAAATACTGCATTGGCGACTACATGGCAGGCGGCACGGTTCAGACACCTTACGGCGTTACTCTTGTGAAATGCCCACAGCTCACAAGCGGCATTGCTGTTGGTATCGATCAGAGCTGCGGCGTTGAAATGGTGCTTGGCAGCGACATTGTGGTGGACTTCAATCAGCTGCTGTCTAATCAGTGCAAGGAAGTTTCATGCTCAATAATGGTGGGCTTTTCAGTGCTCACTACCGGTGCGGTAAAGACGCTCAAGACTGTAAAGTAAGATAAGAAAAATGGGACGGTGGGTGGGTATCATCAAAGGAAAGGAGCAGGAAAATGGCAGTCATTGAAAGAGATAATGTGAAAAGCGGCTTTATGGAACTGAGCGGTCTGACCGATTCGGAGGCTGAGGTGTATGCAGGGCTTATAACGGTTTGCACGGAGGAGGTGGAAAAGGCGTTGGACGCTGAGAGCGTGACTGATGACAGCGACAAGGGTATATGCGAGTTTGCGGCCGCCGCAGAGGTGTTTTACAGATTCATATGCCTTAAAGCGGCTGAGTACAAGGTAATGTGCACGGCTGAGGGCAGGGCAGTGGAGAAGTTTGACGAGGACGGCAGGATAAAGGCTGCCCGTGAGCTGCGTGACAGTGCGGCATCAAGGGCGGAGAGATTTTTCAGCGGCGACGGTTTCATGTTCAGTTCGGTGGTCGCATATTAAGAAAGGGGCGGTTTTATGACAGGGTGGACTGATACGGCGGCGGAGATAGAAAGGATACTTTTGGCAGCAGGCTTTGTGCCAATGAGTGAATACACTTCGGCGGACAGCCTTTTGCACAGGGGCGAGTATCTTGGCTTTTACGGTCTGAAAGGCTACGAGGCGGTCGATGAGGCGGTGAGCCATGACGGTGTAAAGGTGTACACGGAGCTTGTGTGCGATGTGCAGCTAAGGCTCATGGGCAAGGCCGGCAGCTATGATGACAGGGAGGAGCTTGATGAAAAGTGCGAGAGCGTTTCCAAGGAGCTTGAGAAAAGCGGTGTGCTGTTAGTGAGAGGTGCAAAGCTTGGAAGTGCGGTGCAGTCGCTGCCGCTGCACAGGCTTGAAAGACAGCTTGCTCTCAAGGTCGGCATTTGTGCGGAGGTGGATATAGGTGAGTAAAAAAGGGAAGATAAAGCTTGTTATCGGCACGCACGTTTTTTACATGGACGGCATGAAACGCAGCGGCGGTTATGTGCAGACGGAAACAAAGGCAGTGGGCGGCATTATAAGAACGGTGTCGGGAAAGGCTGCGGAGGTTTTCGAGTTCAGCGGCAGGATCGCTCCTGAGGAAAAAAGCTACGCATGGGGTGCACTCACAGAAAACGGGTGCAGCGAGATTAGCTTTACCGCAGACGGGGTGACATACAGCGGATATATCCTCACGTCGCTGGAAATGAGTTTTGAGCCTGACAGGTTCATTGGCAGCATAAAAATTCAGCTTAGGGGGGCAGGTTAATGGCGGACAGATACATCAGGTTTGAGCACACGGGCGGCGAGACCACTGACATAAGAAGTATCATAACGGTGCGGCTGGTGAAAGACCGCTACACGCCGTATAGCGAGCTTACGGCGTCGCTGATGCCTGAGGAAAACGTCACCCTTTCGGACATACGCCGTGTGGCTTTTTACATTGGCAGCAAGCGGCTGCATTATGGTCCTGCGGACTATGTGCGGACGAGGGTGCGAGGCGGCAGAACTGTGCTGGAGCTTATAAGCAGAGGGGTCACGCTTATGCTGGGACAGAACGAGCCTGAGCCGGGAGTTTGGGCAAAGGTGAGTTTGACGGAGATTATGAAAAGCTACAGCCCGTCAAGCGAGATAACCTATGAGAGCGGCACGGCTGCGGTGAACTATGTGAACATCAATGAGAAGTCTACCCTATGGGAGGCTATCGGGGTGTATGCAGTGAAGGCTTACGGAAGGAGAGCATACATAAAGGGTGACAGTCAGGTAGCGGTGTCCTTGAGCAGCAGTTCGGTGGATATTTCAAGGTGCACAATGATAGAATACGGCAGTCAGCTTGATACAAGGCTCATGCTGTCGAAGATATACATGAAAAACGTTGACGGTGATTACGGCTACAGCTATTCAAGCAGCGGCATTGTGCCCTTTGGTATCGTGAGGGAAAAGTATTACGGACTGGACAGGCAGTGGCTGAGCAATGTGAACACGGGTCTGAAAGACAGGATAGACCACGCCGAAAGGGAACACTTTGTTGAGCATATTACATACGAGGGCTATTGCGGCGAGGATATCACTGACAGGATAATGTGCAGGGGAACATCGGTGCACCGAAAGCGTGTGAGCAGGATAGAGATAACTCTTGACAACAAGGGGCTGCGGACAAAGCTTTTATGCGAATAGGTACAAAAAAGCGTACAGAATGATCTGTACGCTTTTTGAAGTTTCGTATTAACCCTTTACACTTCCCAGTGCAACACCACGAATGATGAACTTTGAAAGGCAGAGGTAAACAATTACTACAGGGAGGATAGCAAGTACGATGTACAAGCTGAACATTCCCACGTCCTTCTCCTGTGGACCTGCGTAACGCATTGCGTTAAGTACCAGAGGAATTGTGTACTTACTCTTAGTTGTAAGGATAAGTCTTGGCATGAAGTAGTTGTTCCAGTTTGTTACGAATGTAAAGATGATCTGAACTGCGAATGCAGGCTTGAGGATAGGAGTTACGATCCTGTTGAAGGTCTTGAACTCTCCGCAGCCGTCGATACGGGCTGCCTCTACGATCTCAAGCGGAAGTGCAGATGCCATATACTGTTTCATGAAGTAGTATGTAGCAGGAGCAGCTATTGCAGGAACGATCAGCGGAATGTAGGTATCTGTCCAACCGAGTTTGTTCATGAACTGGTAGAAACCGATAGCTGATGCCTGTGTTGGAACCATCATTACGATGAGAATGAACATATCAGCAAACTTTCTGAGTTTGAACTGATAAACGTGAGTTGCATATGCAGTCAGTGCTGAGAAATAAACGCTGAGCAGTGATGCACAAGCTGAGATGAACAGTGAGTTAGCCAGTGAACGCCATACGCTTCCGTATGCAACGGCTGTTGAACCACTGAACAGGTTCTTAAAGTTTGTTGCGAGGAAGTGGTCAGGATACCATCTGATACCTGCCTGTGATCTGCCTCGTGTCGCATTGATTATCAAAAGATAGAATGGGAAAAGTGAAATAACGACCAAAAGAACAAGGACAACATAAGCTATTATCCTGTGGATCAGAAGTCCGGTACTATTTGTCTTTTCACCAACTATTTCAGTACTTCTTGGCATTTCAGCTTACCCCCTTTTCTTCTTTTTCTTCTTTCCGTCATGGTCAGCAGATGCAAACATAAGTGCAAGTCCGATAACAGCGGAAACGACAAAGATGATTACGCAGAGTGCAGACGCCTTACCGATGTCGCCCTGCTTATTTGCCTGGATTATCATTACGACGGTCTTGAGCTTTCCGTCCGGGTTACCCATATCCTTTGTGAGGAGGGCAGGTACGTCGTACATCTGAAGTCCACCGATGAGAGATGTTACGAGAACATATGACATGATAGGCTTGATGAGCGGAATTGTGATCTTCCAGAATGTCTGGCTGGAAGTTGCACCGTCGATCTGAGCTGACTCATAGAGTGATGTATCAACACCCATGATAGCAGCCATAAGAAGAATGGTAGTATTACCATACCAAAGTATGAAGTTGATAAGTCCAACTATTCCTCTTGAACCCCAAACGCTTTCGAGAAGTGGAACCTTGATAAGATCGTAGATAGCACCGCCTCTGCTGAACAAGCTGTAGAACAGGAATGCAAAAGCAGACGCCATGATAACGTTTGGAAGATAGATAACAGCCTTAAAGAATCCCTGAGCCTTTATCTTCAGACGAAGGTCAGTGAACCATACTGCAAGGATAAGAGAGATAACGATCTGTGGGATAAATCCAACGATCCACATGATAATAGTGTTCCAGAAAGACTGGAGAAGGTCACTTCCTGATGTGAATATAGTTGAATAGTTATCGAAACCGCAGAATGTCGGTGTTACTTCGACAGCCTGTCTTGTCCAGCCACCGCCGATAGAGCCCTGATCCTTTACATAGTCAGTAAAGCTGTAATAGAAGGTCTGGAACAGAGGATATAGTGAGAAGATGATGTAAACTACAAAGAACGGGATAAGGAAAATATATCCCCACTTGGCATAGCTTATGCTTTTTCTCTTCATATAAGTATACCTATTCCTTTCGTGAGATTAATAAATAATAGGGGGGGATATCCTCCACCCCCTATATTTAATTAGATACTGTTTTTATACGATTAGAAATCGCAAGTAAGGTTACCATAGAGGTCTGTGATGTTCTTCTTGAAGTTCTCAAGAGCAGCCTCATATGAATCAACTGTGCCGAGGAAGTAGTCCTTCATAGCACCCTGGAATTTCTCGTTGCAGCCCTGGTCATAAGCAGAAAGCTTGTTCTCAAGGGAGATCTTGTCAGCAGCCTCTGTAAGAAGTGCAAGGTGATCCTGTCCGCCGAGGAATGCGTTTGTATAACCGCCGTCGATGAGTTCCTTAATAGCAGCCTTATTGTTTGTGTAGTCCTGCTCGCCCTCAGTGATAGCCTTAGCTACGTCCTTGTTGCAAGTCATAACCTTCATGATATCAGCAACGATATCCTGGTTATCGGAGTCGATAGCACCGCAGATCCATGTACCGCCCCAGTAGTAAGCCTGTGGGCCTGAGCAAGCCTTCCAGAGACCATAACCGCCGTTGCCTTCCTTAGCGTTTGAACCATCAGCCTTGATTTCTTCATCAACTGTGTTTGGAAGAAGTGTGAAAGGAATGCCCCATGTTGAGAAGAAGTAGCCGAATACGCCACCGTCGATCTTCTGACCAGCAGCCCAAGCATCATCCCAAAGGGAAGTCTTGTTGTTGTAGCCCTTGTCTGTGTATTCCTTAGTCTGATCAGCCCAAGCCTTGATCTGTGGGTCGATTGTGATCTTGTCGTCTGTTACCCATGGGCTAGACATGTTGTTTGAGAAACATCTGTATGTATCATCGAAACCAGATACCATCTTGTAGCCCTTGTCAGCCATCTTCTGAGCTGTTGCTGTGAATGCATCCCAATCCTTAACAGCTTCCTGAACCTTCTCTGGATCGCTTGTGCCGAGAACGTCCTCAGCGATCTTTGTGTTGTAGAGGAACAGACCTGGAGTTGCCTGCCATGATACACCCTTCAGCTCGCCTGTTTTTGTATCTGTTGCAACGTCCTTTGTATACTGATACATTTCTGACATATCGTCGTCTGTGATGCCGAGGTCCTGAACAGAAAGTGCAACGTCGCCGTTAGCATACTTCAGAGCGTAGTCAGCCTCCATGAGGAACATATCTACCTTCTCTGTGCTGTCCTGCTGACCCTTAAGAGCCTCGTCCAGCTTTGTCTGGTAAGCGTTACCTTCGTTTTCAACCTGTACCCAGTTCAGCTTAACGCCGTTGATAGTTGCGATCTCCTTAGAACCATCAGCAAGCTCGTTGTATGTAAGCTCGTTTGATGTGCCCTGTGGATAGTACTTATCAAGTCTTGACTTGAACTCTGTGTTCCAGCAGTAAATTGTAAGAGTCTTCTTTGAATCCTCTGATGAATCTACACCGTGGAGTTCAGCTGTGTTTACTCTGTCTGTGTCCTTGTTGATACCTGTGCCGTCGCCAGCCTTTGATGTGCTGCCGCCCTTAGCATCAGTTGCTGAAGATGAATCTGAGCTGCCGCAAGCTGTGAACATTGAAGCTGCCAGACAGAGGCTCAATGAACCTGCAAGTACTTTCTTAAGATTTGCCATAATAATTTTCCTCCTTAAAATCGCATTAGTTTATTTGATTTGCTCCGCAGCATTTCTGCGGAAAATTAATGCCTTGAATTAGTTGATGTCGCTTACCGAGCCGCCTTCCAGCAGCTTTCCGTCGACTGTTATCACCTCTTTAAAGGTGGTTTGTGGGTTTTCTATCAGTGAAACGAGCTGTTTTGCGGCTGTCACACCGATAAGGTCTGTGTCCTGAAGATAGGTAGTAAGCTTTGGTGAGAGCAGCTGTGAATAAGCTATTCCGTCATAACCTACTATTGAAATGTCCTCCGGAACTGAAAGGCCCATGTCTTTGACTGCGTTGAAAGCTCCCATTGCCGAATAATCGTCTGGCATGAAAACGCAGGTCGGCTTATTCTCTCTGCTGAGGAGCTGTTTTGTCAGCTCATATGTGAGATCCGGGTTATGATAGTCGCCGTTAAGTATCCAATCCGGGTCAACTGAAATCCCTCTTGTCATGCAGGCTTTATAGAACCCTGCCAGACGTCTTTCGGCTACTGCCGATTTGTTGCCCTGGATAAAAGCGATCTTTCTGTGGCCCATTTTTGACACATAATTGATAAGCTCTTCCATACCTTTTTCATTATTGGACATGATCGCTGTTCTACAGTCGAAAATATGGTCGATAGTCACGACCGGTATATCTCCGTTGATCACCTCGTACACGTCCTGCGATGTAAAATCCGTACAGGCAATGATAACGCCGTCAACATTGCGGTATTTGCAATGCTCGTATGTAGACATCTTTTGTTTGCCCACATCTCTATTTATAAAGGTTATATCATACCCTGCCGCCTCAGCCGTGGTCTTGAAACTATCGAGGACCTTAGCGAAAAACTCATGTGTAAGACCGCTGCCTGCCTCATCGAGGTACATAACTCCGAGATTATAAGTCCTATTGGTCTTTAAAGCTCTTGCCTGAGAATTTGGGAAGTAGCCCATTTCCTTGGCGGCTTTCATAAGTCTTTCTCTTGTTGCCTCGCTTACGTCCTTATGGCCGTTGAGGGCTTTGCTTACGGTTGCAACGGATACTCCGCAGCGAACGGAAATGTCTTTTAAGGAAACCAATGATATTTCCGCCTTTCCGTAGATTTTAAACGTTTACGCTTGATGTTTTCCATGAAAACTTATTTCAAACGTTTCCGTTAATAAAAATATACAATATTCTCGGCATAATTTCAAGTCTTTTTTCGCATTTTTATGCTTGCTGTAATAAATTATGGAGGTTTAGCCAATTTTTCAACTTTACTTTTGTACACTTTGACAATGCTCACCGGCTGATTGTAATCGAATTGTTACAAAGGATAGGGAAGTAGCACTAAATTTGCATTGGATATTGGTATGTTATATGCTAGGCGGCAATGCTGATATGTGAAAAATGTATATAAACTTTCTGCTTGACAAAGATCATGTTATATGAAATTACAAAAAGCGTGTACGGTGGGATTTATTTAAACGTTTTCGCATGGCTTTTGTATATGTGGTAAGTTGGTGAGGGCAATTTGTTAAAATATTATCTTGATGTGAACATATGATAGTGGAGAGAGTCTAAAACACGGGAAAACGGCGTTTTAGAAGACATTTTTGAAACGTTTACGTTGGTTTTTGCGGAGTTTTATTGTGCAAAATCACGGTGAAGTCAGAAAACGTATTCATTTTAGACAATATATTCAGCTTGGTCATATTATATGACGGTGGGGCGGCTTTTGAAAAATTAACTTTTTTAGGTGTTGACAAAGATGCGATTTTGGTGTATAATATCTAGGTCTGATGTGCTAGTATGGCTCAGTTGGTAGAGCAGCTCATTCGTAATGAGCAGGTCGTCGGTTCGAGTCCGACTACTAGCTCCACCTCAGCGGCGGTTCGCAATTCGCCCTCCGATTCATTTGTTTGAGTCGGAGGGTTATTTTTTTTGTCCGCTTGACAATGCCACTGTATAGTATAATATCTGCATTTGGCATTAGCTGCAACTAACCTAAATATCGTGGTGGTAGGATATGAGGGAAGAGCTTTTTATCAAGCTGTTTTGGCTGCTTATTTATGTGTGTTAATAGACTTATACTTGACTATATCGGTAGAGTGTGATACAATGCTCATAAGATATACCGGCTTTAAGGTGATGACGGGTGAGAGATTAGGGGGGACATTATGAAAAAGGTGTTGGGGATACTCTTGGCGGTGGTCTATGGGGTAGGTCTTGTTGGCTGTGGGTCGGTCAAGGACTTGAGGATAGACTATGGTACTTCGGACATTTATACGCAGGAGGACATGGACGCTGCTATTGATGTTATACTAAAGGAATTTGACACTTGGGACGGTTGCGAGATGCACGTTATTTCCTACGCTGGAGATGATAGCTGCAACGAGGAAAACATCGAGTGGCTGAATGATTTAAAGAAAAATCATGACGAGGGTGAGGTATTTACTCAGTGCATTGAATTTACAAGCAATTTTCACTCGCCGAAAGACGGTGGTGAAGGTTGGAATGAGGATTTTGAATACACTAATTGGCAATGGTGGCTTGCACGTTCTGAGGGCGGCGAATGGAAACTTATGACGTGGGGCTACGGTTAATGTAATAGTACAGAAAAAAGGACTGCTGCGGTCAGGCGGCAGTCCTTTATATTATTCTTCGATCTGTTTGCCAAGAAACATGGCGGCGGCTTTGGCGAGCATGGACTGTTTATCGGTACAATGCTCGTTATCGTCTGACGCCATGAAGGCTACGGCACCTGTGATATCGCCGTTTGTGAGGATAGGTGCGACGGTGAGGGCGTGGGCGGAGATGCCTTCCACGGCTCTGAGGGGTTCGGCGTTTGCGTCGGTATAGTCGAATGACTTACGGCTTTCAAGCAGTTCCTCGAGGGCAGGGGAGAGGCGACGCTGTGAATACTCTTTTTTCGGCACGCCTGACACTGCCACAACGTGGTCCTTATCGAACACCACGGCGGGTGCACCGCCCAGTTTTGATATGACATCGGCGGCTTGGGCTGCTCCTTCGGACATTTCGTTTATTGCGGAATACTTTTTGAAGATGACTTCGCCGTCGGGGTTGGTGTAGATCTCTAGGGGGTCGCCGTTACTGATAACGTTGACACTAAGAACCTTGCCTTTGCTGTTTTTTATGGCATTGGCAAGTTGTCCGGCTGACTTTTTGCTCTCAGTGCCTTTATTAAAATTTTCGGCGGCTTTTTCGCTGACATCTGCCATTGCTGATACGCTCTCAGGTTTGTCAAGTGTACCGTATGTTAGCAGGCAGTCAATATCAGCTTTGAGCTGAATATCTATATGATCTTCATAAACTGTTATTTTGTCGATTATCAGATTTATGTCATTTTTGTCAAGGGTAGGCTTATTCAAAATATTGTCGAAAATTTCAAATACGGTTTTTGCGGTTCGGTTTACTCTTACTATGGCATTATTTTTATCCACCGCCAGTTGCAACTGGTTTTTCAGTCCCTCTATTCGCAAGGTAAGCTCGTCGATCATTTCGGTGTAGGTTTCCTCAATGATCTCTGTACGCTCAGGGTGACGCATTACATCTCTTGTCTGCTGACGTGTGAGCATTTTCATTTCAGCTTTTGCGTCCTCGATCTGTCCTTTTATCAGCTCCACGACTGACTTGCTGTTTTTGCTTTCATTCTGTTCCTTAGCGATGGAGTTTTGCAGACGTTTGATCATATCCTGAGAATTGTCACGGACTTTTTGAATGTACTCTTTAAGCAGCTTATCAAGCATATCGACCCTTGTGTGATGTGATGTACAGCCTTTTGTTCCTCGTCTGTGATATGTTCCGCAGGTATAAGCGGCGGCAATATCGTTTCTGCTCATTGAGAACATTGGTGAACCGCAGTCGCCGCAGTAGAGAAATCCGGAATAAGCATTCTCGTATTTTCTTACACCACGATAGTGAGATGTGGTACGTTTTTTGAGATTCTCCTGTGCCAATGCGAACACCTTGTAATCCACGATAGGCGTGTGGTTGTTTTCAAATACAATGTGGTCAGTCTCGTGTTGCTTGACTTCATCGCCGTTTATCCTTTTGCGGCGGTATTTGCCTTGACGGAGGGTGCCTATATAGAAATCGTTTGACAATATTTCGCTGATAGTTACCAAACTCCAAGTTTGTTTTGCCTCACGTTTGCACTCTTCACCGTTCGCCTCTTTTCGCATCTTCTCACACATACGAGGGGTAGGGA
This sequence comes from uncultured Ruminococcus sp., assembly GCA_900539095.1. Taxonomy (GTDB): domain Bacteria; phylum Bacillota; class Clostridia; order Oscillospirales; family Ruminococcaceae; genus Hominimerdicola. The sequence continues at coordinate 2,922 of UQAR01000039.1, read as the reverse complement.
TATGTTTTTCAGTAAGGTAATTCGCAATTTTTTTGTAACCCCAGCCCTCATTATACTTTTCAAAAATATCACGCACCACCTGTGCGGCAGGCTCGTCAACATCAAATTTCATTGTTTTGCTGTTGGTCATAACGTAACCATAAGGCACGGCACATATCCATTTGCCTTCTTCCTGACGGCGTTTTATTACTGACTTGACTTTTTTTGAGGTGTCGGTAACGGGCATTTCGTTAATGAGAAATCTAAATTGGATAGCTGTCCAATCGTCATAGGTAGGATAATCAATGTTGTCACCTATTGAGATGATCCTCATACCGGCATCACGGAGATCTTCAAGCTCTACAAGACCTTTGCTGTTGCGGCGTGAAAATCTTGAGAAGTCTTTGACGATAAGGATATCATATTCCATTCGCAGCATTTTCTTTCGCAGTTCCTGATAGCCCTCACGCTGTTCAAAAGTATATCCCGAACGGTCACGATCTTCGTAAAATTCAAGCGTGCTGTCGGGGAATTTTCGTTTTACAAAGTCAGTTATGATAGCTTTTTGGTTCTCGATAGAGGTGTTGTCCCTGTCCATTTCCTCGTCAACAGAAATTCGGCAGTAGCCTGCTATGCTGTATTTTGTGCTCATAACTTTCACCCTTTCTTTGATATATGGTACAATGTTGTCACTTTTGATTATGGATCTTACCCTTGCGGATACATACAATGTTGTTAGTTTTATATATTTTATTATAAATAATATTGTATCACATCTTTGCCCAAAAGGCAATAGGCAAAGGATATAAAAATAATGGTGGAGTGTATGTAAAGTGCACCATAGGTGCACTCGCTGTCATAGAGTGAGATTATGGTGGAGAAGATTTTCGGTACATTCGTACAGATCTTTTGAGCCTGAGCGGAACACGGCAACTTTGAATTTTTCACCGCTAAGCTCCTTTATCTTGCACTCAACCAAATTCATAACTCTCTCATTTTGTTGTTCTGCATTGCTCAGCCAGATCTGAGCGATGCCTGATTTTTCGTTCTTTATTATCTGCAAAAGCAACACTCCTTATTACGATTTTTGCCTTTTTTGTATAGTGTTAATCAGTTTGCACATTTTGCTTTATCGCCTCGTTTCTATATGATTTTATTGTCCTATGACACCTATTGCAAAGTTCGTATTTACGCCATTTGAGTGCGATTTCTGTAACTTGCGACCCCTAATTTTCTTTGAAAGCCGTATCTTGACCCCATAAAAAATATGCACAAAGGCTTTTCTAAAACTGCGTATTTACGGCACTTTTGCGGCGAGCTTTGCTCGTCCGCTGTGAGTGTTTCGGGGGCTGCGACCCCGAAACTTTAACTTGCAATGAAATATTTAGCTTTGGTGGTTATAGCTCTAGCTGCTGAATTGTGAAAAGTACATAATTGCTCAAATCGTTGAGTTCGACTTGCACAAGCTAACCTTATTTAAAATATCGCCCACATCGGCTCACAAATCGCTTGTGTTGGGTTTCCATTTGGCTTTGCTAAACTTACCCGACTGATTTTTTAAGCCCACAAATCGCCCAACGTTCGCTGATTGGGGTTGACAGTAAAACTTTTATTTGAATCTTACCGTCACACTCTGTAAATCAAGATTTTACAAGGGTTTGCAGACTTTTTGAATCAGCTTGTTGACAGTAATTTCGCTAGTGTTTTTACTGTCACTACTGTCACGCTCACGGTCGTAATGAAGAATTATCAGCCTGCCGTTTCTAGTTCGCTTGTACTGAAAATCTATCCCATACTTTCTGAGAGTATAGCCGTTCTGAACCAGATCTCTTGTTACTCTGTTGGGATAAAATGTTTCATCAGAAACACTTTTCAGTTTCTCTATAAGTTCTGACGCCGTACCTGAAAAATCAATTTTCTTTTTGATGTAAACATACAATGCCGCAAGAAAAATGTTGTCCTTACTTTTTGGAGCGGTCGGCTCATCGGTAACGACCCACTTTTTCAAATCACTATCGAACTGCAAATTAATTTCTGCGTTTTCAATGTCACGACCGACACAGAATAGTTTAGCATTGCGACTGCCACGCTTGTTTTCAATAAGCACCAAACTTCCGTCAACACAACCGCTGATTCCTGTACTTCCCGAGATCATATTGAACGGGTCGATATCTTTGCATTTTCTAGTGTGATGTACAACTATTATTGCGATTTCAAGTTTGTCAGCAAGTGCTTTCAGCACAGACAGCTCTTTGTAATCTGAACCATAGCTTGAATCAGTATCGCTGCGAATCATTTGCAGAGTGTCAATGAACACAATTTTTAGACCGCAATGTTCAATTTTAAAACTTTCGATTTGTTCTTCAAGTCCGTTGCCGATAGATTCAGACATAACAGAGAAGTACAAATTTTCAGTTGGCACATCAGTTATTTCATACAAGCGATTTTGAATACGAACGTAGCTATCCTCTAAACACAAATACAATGCCGTGCCCTGCAATGTTTTCTGACCTAAAACACTTTCTCCTTTCGCTATTGACAAGCACATATCAAGTGCCAGCCAAGACTTTCCGACCTTTGGTGCTCCTGCTAAAATATACAGACCTTGTGCAAGCAAGCCGTCTATAACGAACTCTATTGGCTTGTACACAGTTGTCATTATTTCTTCGCAGGATCGAGTGATGAGTTTTTTCACGCTACCAGACCTCCTATTCTATTTTCAAGTTGCCGTTATTATATATGTAATTTATGCAAACAAAAAAGCTCGCACATATTTCAGATTCACGATTTGGCAACAGGATATAGTTATCCTGTTGTTTTAAATCGTGCCTGATAATATGTACGAGCTTACAGCTCTAAAGTAGTTGATTATGTGTTTTTTTATGTATGTGGTAGGCAGATTGTTTTATTTTATAACTTTCATTATATATCATAACATATAAC
>UQAR01000038.1 GCA_900539095.1 uncultured Ruminococcus sp. | reverse complement strand
CGAAAGCGTCGGCAGGTCGCTTGGGTCGGTAGGCACCGCCTTTAGTTTCATGAAAACATTTGAGCTTGTTAGCTGCGACTTGTCAAAGTTGAGTATAAAATCGTCATAAGAAAAGCCGCCTGTTGAAAGCACTCTGTTTTGGTAGGAAATACTTTTGCTGTCCGCCGAAAATCTTTTCGTTACACCGTCAAATGTCACAGAATACTTATCAAAGTTCCCATCACCAATTTCATTTCCGCTGCTGTCCACAAGTGTGGCCGTGAGGGTGTAGGTTATGTCCTTGTCATTGTATTTGACCCTCGTCTGCGGAAAATTGCATATGCTCACTGTCACAACAGGGTCAGCGTCCTCGCTGCTGAAAGTCACGTTTCGCAGCGGTGCAGAACCGTTGTTTGTTTCTGTTAGATAGTTTGATGAAAACAGATTGCCTACGCCCTTTTGAGTTGAAACAACTCGCTTTACGCTTGAAATACTGGTGTAGGCTGCCAAAACGCCAATGGTACTGAGAGCAGCGACTGCTGCGACTATCCATATGACGAGCCAGTATTTTTTCAGCCCTTTTATCAACTTTTCTTTCACAGCTGCCGCCTCCTTTCTGTACTTTTTTTATGACGCTGAACGCTGCACCGTCAGATAGACCATATCAGTTTCCTTGTTGTTCTCGACAGTTTGACCTTCCCAGCTCACCCTGACTATAAAATAGTCCACAAAGCCCTTTGAATCACCATTCTCCACTGCCTGAGCAACTGACTGCCAATAAAGTGCCTCTGCGTGTTTTTGAACATTGCCATATTCATCATATGACTTGCTATGCAGTGACTTATTTGCAAGTATTTCAGAACTGCTGCTTTGGTTGAGATATTCTCCTGATATTGCATCTCCTTTTGTGTAATAGTAAGAACGCCCTTCCTCTTTAGAATAATATTCGACCGCATCACTGACACCCTCATTAGCTGACTTGGCACGATAAATGGTGTATGTAAAAGGTATATTTGTGGTGTGTGCAAGCTGTATCTGATATTTTGACACGTCTTTTCCGCTGACGCCGAATACAAAGTCCTTGTAAGTGCCGCTCTCCACATCTATGTTGCCCATTTCAAGATTGGCAACAGACTCCTTGTTTCCTGCGGTTATGTAAAGCTGGGTCGGAGCGTTTATCTGCGTTGTCATTGCGATAGACCGTGTGTGTGTGAACCAGGCATACAGTGGGAGAGCCACAAGCAGAGCCATGGTGAGCACTGCTGCGGTGACAAGCTGAATTTTCTTTTTCTTATTCAGTTTTTTGAATCTTTCAAAAATCCTTTTTGCCATTTTCTTCTCCTGTAACGTTATGCCTTTATCTTGTGCCTTATTTTTCAATAAAGCTTGTGTTTATCTTTGCGTTTGTGTAGACGATATAGTCAGACGCAGAGGTTGCTGACATAGTTTTGCCATTTCCGTCAAGCAGGTCTACCGTGAGCAGTACCTTGTAGTTTGCGTAAGTCTGACCATTTCCCTCAAATGCCGAACCCGTAATGACGTTATATTTTGTTATGATATCGTAAGTTTCTTCGCCGTTGTAATTTGAAAAGACAAATGCACATTCACTTGCGTCATGAGCTATTGCATTTGCAGCAATAACGTCGTTCTTTCCTGTCAGTGAAATGCCGTCAAGATACTTTTTGATATCATCGACCTTTTCATACTTATCCTCTTCAGTTTTCTTATACAACGTCAGTGTGAATCTTATCTGCTTACCTTGCTTTCTTATGCTTTCATTGAGTTTAGACAAGTCATAGTGACCCTTTGCAGTTATCTGCATTTTCTCTGAACTCATGTCCCTAGGGTTCACGCCAAGCTGTGAATATGGTGAATCCTTTGCCTCGATGACCTTTGATTCAGGAACGTTATAGCTAAGGTCTGCGGCAGTCATTGCACGGCGGTAAAAATGTCTGTCAGGCTCTTTAGCTGTTGCTGCGATAGAACTTTTCTCCGTGCTGTTTTTGTTATAAGCGACCATTGAAGTAGCGTTGACAGAAATACCCGTGGTGCTGTCGCCTTCCACTTTACGCTCAGGAAACTGAGTTATCATGGTGGAGGTATCATAAGTTATCTTCATGTCAGCCTGGACCTGTATCGTGTAAACGCCGTCTTTCAGGAACTGTGTCCATATAGACTTAGGATACTCGAGCATATAGTAATCCTTAGACTCATCGAGCATTTCACTTGAACTTATGGCAGAGCCCTCGATAGTATCGCCGCTCTCGCTCTTCAAAGAATAATCCACATTCACAGAAGTTCCGCCGACTATCTGCTCCGCTGCACCATTTGCACTTGAATCATACTTTTTCAAAGAGAACTTGAATGCCTGATACATATCAAAGCCGTTTTTAGTATAGTCGATAAACGTATCTTTAAGCTCCTTGTTAAGGGTTATCTTTGCATTGAGCTGAGATCTGATAAGGCTGTTTGTGGCGGTTATCTCTTCTTCGCTTGTTGGGGTTATAGTTACCTTCTGTGTCAGGAAGTTTGCGATTATGTATGTCGCTATGTCAGTGTCAGAACTTATCTGATTGGTCGGCAAATCGCCCTCAAGCTTTTTGCTGCTGTCTGATGCACAATCCACATAGTTCTTTATGAGCTGCGTGTCTGTATCGGCAGGCGTTGTCAAGGTCAGATAATAGCTTTCAGTTATCTTGATTCTGCCGCTTTTGTCATTCTCTGTGCTGTCTTTAGCTGTAACAGTTGCAGTGTACTTCATAACGTCCGTGTTCGCAAGCTCCTCTTCCGTAGCTGCTCTGAAATACTTCAAAGTGCCGTCCAAATAAGCCTGAACAGTTGCGTCAGCTTTTGTAGTTTCAACAAGCGTTCCTGCCGTATCCTCTGCAACTGTTACAGAGGCATATTTTAACAGGATATCATTAAGCGTTGCAGCAGTAAATCCATTAAATTTTGACATATCCAGCATACCCGTGGTCTTGTCAAAACCGACCTCGCCTGCTGTCGCCTGATAAGCCTTGTCCTCACGGTTTGTGTCCACCAGTGTGAATTTAGTTCCGTCAGGAAGAACGCCTGAACTGCCGCCTTTATCTCCGAATAGATATATCTTCTTTGCAAAAGACCACAGCAGACTGTCGCCGCCGTTGATAGCGTCCTGCCATTCCTGAGCTTTTCTGTAATATGTGAACGAGAAATACATCGTTATCGGTGAGCCAAAGCTTTCAAAAGCAAACTGCTGACCCTCATAATCCGAGTGACAGTAATCAGTACCTGTCAGCACATTAGATGTAAAGCTGTAGTCAAGCACTTTCTTTACAAAAACAGGGATATGTATTCTCACAGCCGTCTGCTCAGCATTTGTCGGGTCTGCATAGTCAAGGGTTATAAGCGTGAACCTTGCAGTTCCGTCATTGTCATACACGCCGTTTTTGGTCTTGAAAAGGTGTCTGCTCTCGTCATAGGTCAGGCTCTTTGCATTACCTAAAGAAGTCCAGCTGCCGCTGTCATATCCGTAGGTCTCGACGCTTACTGAAAGCAAATCCGACTGATCTTTGTTAAAATCAGTATCGTGGTTCGTGAGAACTGACACATAATCCGACAGCATTTTCGTTATATTCACCGAGCTGTTATCGTCTATCAGCAATATCGGCATACCCTTCACATCGTCGTTGGACTGGTCTGCCACACTGTCAAAGTTAGTCAGCTTGCTGAGATATTTTGTCTGTATCTCATCTGCACTGCTTGTCACGCCTGTGTTCTGATATTTTTTACTTGCAGTGCTGTCGCTAGCTGCGGCGTTGACTATCTCTGCCATATTGCCTGCCACAAAGTCGCCTGTGAGAGTGATATCGGCGTAAGTTTTTGCAGGATCAACATTAACATACGGCGAGTTTATCTCAACATGGTTCTTGCTGTTCCCGCCTGCAACACCGACTGCTGTATTATTGACCACACCTTTATAATCGGTGTGGATGGCTGTGACATTCACTGAATTATCCGTGTTGTTTGAATCTGCGACAGTTTCACTGAAATCGGTATTATTCACCGACACGCCGATGAATTTTGAAGTCAGATCAGAAACGTTCCAACCAATAAGATTGCCCACAGATGTGTTAGCATTTTTTCTTGTGTACTTGATATTGTCCTCAAGTATGTCATAAGCCGCTGTCGTGCCGACGGCATTTCTGCCGACTATTCCACCGACACCTGCTGTTTTAGATGCGTCTGAGTTAGATATTTCACAGTTTAAAACTGCACAATCCTTTAAAACAAGGTCGCTGTTTTTACAGCCCACATATCCGCCGATACCAACATTGCCGTTACATGCCGCAGGTATAGCGATATCTGCATTTTCGACTGTTGATTTCTCTATGGTCAGCTTTGCAGTGTGATATCCGAACATTCCGCCTGCGTATAAATAACCGTGGACTTTTGCCTTGCTGTCTTTACTTCCTCTCCCAAAGGAGCTGCTAGTTATTGTAACTTCTTTAGAACTTTCGCCGACCATTCCGCCCACAACTCGTCCATACAAGTTGACATCAACCACATCATTGTCAAATGTGCACGTTGCATCGCTGGTCGCAAGTCCTATCATGCCGCCCACTCTCATGTTCTTTGCAACTGCAGGGTAGCCATTTTCATCAGTAGTGCCAATGAAACTGTCACTTCCTGTGGAAAGAACTTTAACATTTTTCAATGCAGTGCTTGAAGAGGTCGTACCTGCTACACCGCCCATACCGAACCAGTTTTTTATATCATCTGTGAGGGCATTGTCTATCTCCACTTTGTTGAGCTTTATTTCACAATCAGATACCGCAAATCCGGAGTTTCCCTGAGAACTTCCCACAAGACCGCCACATTCAAAACCGCCGTATACTGAAATGCCTTTGTCTGTTGACGTGACATTAGAAATAGTGACCTTGCCATAAGTCTTGCCTAAAAGCGAACCTGTGGTGTATGCTCCGTGGATATCAAGACCGTCGATATTGATATTAGTCAGTTTGACTTCCTGACCGGCTGTTCCTGCAATAGCACCCGTAGATACTACCTCATTGGTGTATACATTGTTTGCACTGTCATAAGTCCTGATATCGATTTTGCCCGACAGAGCAATATTGTCAACAGTCAACGGCTTATTTGTAGCGTTTATCAGACCTATACCGGCAGCATAAGACTGTCCGCCGATGCCATTTCTAAACTTGTAGTTGTCTATAGATGACTTGTCATCATTGTTATCTCTTGCTTGTGCAACATACGCCTTGATATCCATATCAAGTATTATCTTGTGACCATTGCCATTGATCTTTACAAAAGAAAGTGAATAGCCACAATTCGTTTTTCCAAGACTTGCTGAAAACATCTGATTTATTCCACGGAAACCTGTGTCAGTCAAATCGTAGTCACCATCTCCGGTAAGCTCGATAGTGTAGTTTCTGCCGTCTACATGTGACCATTTTGCCTCATAGTATTTGGTCTTTGTATCACTATTTACAGCCGCTGGAACGTACTTTTTGAGCATAAGGGAAATTTTATTGTCATAATCATTGTTTTTGCTGTTTTTTAGATCCAAACGCTGATAATCCGATATCGCATTTTGGTAATCCTCATTATCATAAGTCAGCCCCGCAGAGCCAACGCCTGAATATTCAGCCGTATGGGTAGACGTATACCAACCGTAACCGCAGGTATCGTTGTATTTATCTGTATAACCCATACCTGACTGTGATATTATGGAAAGCATAGACAATGCCTGAGCATTAGGGACTTTGATAACATCAAATCCAGTGAATTTCGGATTGCCTATAACAAGTTTCTCATCATCACTGTAATTGTCATTGAGCTGCGTGATAGGATAGTTCTTTTTGCCATTATCCAAAGTGGTGGACTTGCCGAACTTTGTTCCCTCTTCAATAGCAAATCCATTTACAACTCTTCCGATATACGGGTTCACATACAAATGCTGTGTATCAGTTTCAGCCGTTTCACCAATAGTGAGCTTGCTTGACGCAGCCGCTGTGCCCATGTTGCGGAATATCACGCCGCCGTATATAACAGCACCCACATAACCGCCTGCAGGGATAAGATATTTAGCTGAACCATTAAAGCTTAACCCAGGCTGTTGAACGCTTACATTGTCTATAATGTTGTCACCGCCGGAAACGACAGCTATAACGCCGCCATATATCTCACTGGAATTTGTTGCATAGGTTATCTGAGCGGTATCAGTTTTTGTGAGTTCTCGTGTCACAGTGTTTACGATATTAACATCTTTAACAACGCTGCCGCCGCTGGATCTGATAAGCGAAGATTGCGATTTGTTCGTGATCTTCGGGCATGACGTACCGTCCTTTTTGCCGATGATAACGCCACGGAAAACCTTATCATTTTCCGTTCCGCCAAGACCTGCAAAAGTTTTGCCGAGAGTGATATCTCCGTCTATCAAATAGTATGCCTCGCAAAGATACTTTTTGAGATCGTTCGCACTAACGGTAGAATTGCTGTCCTCAGAAGATTTAAACTCTGTACCATTATATTTATACTTCTGATGAGTTGTATTACTAGAGCTGCAAAAAGCAGTTTTGCCGTCAACAGTAGGCTTGTTAGTGCTTACTGCTGGATTATAGTTTACCTCCCAGTTGACATTTATAGTGCCATTGATAGCATTGGCAACGGTGACAAGCTGGTCGCCGTCATCTATAATATAAGGGTCAGAATATGTTCCGCAGCCCTTGTTTAGATTTGGTCGCCTTACGTTTACGTCTATCTCATGATACTGCGAATCCGAAAGACTGCTATCTGTAACCTTGCTCTTTGCAACATATGGCAGATAACCCGTACTGATGAAGTCATAAGCCTCGCTCGTTTTACCCTCTTCAGGTGAAGTGTATCTGTCATCTGCGTCCCAATCGCCATAATATTTATTCTGCTGGTTAGGGTTTTTAAGCGAGGACGTAACCTCCTTGCCGTATGTGACATTTCGCTTGTATTCACCGCTTGAGTTTTTGTCCCAGTCCTCATCATAGGAGTAGTTATATGTGCCTGTAGAAGTCGAACCGCTGTACTGGAAACTGTTCAAAAGCGTTGCCTTGCTGAAAATAGAATCATTGCTGCGTGCGGCAAGCTTTATGCCTGAAAAGCTTAACAGCAGGTCATGACTTGTTGCACTTCCAACATCACCGATAAGGCTCGTCGCAGCATAAGCCTGTTCGCCCATATCATATGCTGGGTCAGTATTTTTATGCTTTGCCGCTGAAACATTTTTTATTGTGATCTCAGCATAATTTTCTATTTTGTTTATAAGCAAAGGTGCATAATCTGTTTTAGCAATGTTGCTGTTGTTCACATACAGACCGTCAAGCACTATACTGCCCTTGTCCGTGACCTGAACATACCTCTTAATGCTATTTTCATTAGTGACACTGCCGCAGATCAATGCACCTGAGCCGCCATCGACCATACCGATGTTGCCTTTTAGCGTCAGCTTGCCGTCGACCTTAACCTGATTATTTATAGAACTGTTACAATTTCTAAAAATTCCGCTCTGCATCATATAATGCTGAGAATGGTTGGTGTTTTTGCCTTCAGTTGTACGAGCATAATCATCAGTATTGCCATTAGCAGCATTTTCGGACTCATTGAATTCCTTATTATAAAAAGCAATTTCAGAAGTCCCTATAGTACAGCCAGCAGTATCAACAGGATAGTAAGAATAGCCCTTTAGATCAATTTTTTTATCTGTTGGAAAAGATATACTACCATTATAAATATAATTTTTAATATTATTCGCAGCAAAAAGTTTCGTGCTCCACTGCATCAGTCTTTCGCCGCCGGTCTTTAAGTTTTTAGGTGCATCCTTATACTTATGAATATTATAATAATACCTTGAATTAGGATCTGGTCTCCAATTAGCAGTACCATTCTTTGTCTGATTCTGATAAGTATTGCAGTGAACACCGTCCATATCTACCAAATAGTCGCCATTTTCATTAACAGCAGGGATAGAGATTATAGCCTGAGCACTTGAAACAAATTCCGATGATTCTTTAAGACTACGTGCTGCAATTTCGTCAAACATTGTATAAGATGACTTTATTTTTATTGTTGTGTCAGTTATATTATAACCGTTAGGAGTGATAAATTCAAAATATGTCGCATCTGACAAGCATTTATAACCACTACCAGCTGCACCAGTTTGATAATTAAAGCCATACGGGTCTGAACTTCTGCCAAAAAGTGTAGCAGCAAGCATACCATATCTATTGACCATTGGTGCATTTACTTCTGTTCCTGCAAATTTTACTTTGCTTATCTTCCAATAGCCTGTTGTGGAAAGCACAAGACCACCAAGCTCAGTACCTTTCGTTACATTCAAATGGCATCCATTTACAGTCAGGCTATCCAGAGTTACCTCTACTCTATACCAGTTGTGACCGAAAAATCCACCGCTGTTGTTTACTTTGCCATTTGCATTTATCGTTAAATTATCGATATTAACATTCGTGATGAAAATATTATTATGTTTGGTATTGTAAGATACTTCTTCGGCTTTTCCTCTGACTTCGGCAATAAGTCCGCCAACTCTTGCGTTACTGCCATTGTGGTTATCTGTTATTGTTCCGCTCACAGTCACATTATTGAATTTGATGCCAGTGTCATCAGCCGGCTTACTACTTACACCGTCTACCAAACCGATAACCCCGCCAAGAACAGTGCAGTCTCTCGAAGTGGTGCCGGCATTATATGTAAGATCAGCAGTTACAGTGGAATCAGTAAATGACACATCGCTCGTGGCGTCATCAACATATCCCACCATTCCTCCGACAAAGTTCGTAAATACACCACTTGGAGATGCCTTTACATTGACTTTTACATTATCTACAGTCAATGCTCCGCTGTTATATGCAGACACAGAGCCAATGTGACACTTATTAGCGTCATTTGTGTTATCTCCAACGATATTGAATGTGGATTTAAGCGTCACATTACTTATTTTAGCACCGCTTGTCTTTGCAAAAAAACCGTTAAAAGTATGGAAAACTACATTAGCATCATTTGTTCCAACAGTCATAGTGAATTTTTTGTTATTACCGTTGAATGTACCTGTGAAAGTATCCTTGTCACTATCACGCATAAAGCCAGTAAGACCTGTGTCGCTTATATCAATATCAATATTAAGACCAATAGTCGCCGCAAGCATATCTGACTTTTTAACGGAATTTTTACTATACCTAACATATGTATTTTCAGACTGCTGCATTATCAAAGCAATACGGGCAAAATCAGCTTTGTTATATATTTTCACATTATTGCTTTCAAAGCCTTTTATCGTTACAATGTGGGCGTCCTTATCAAAATACAAAACATCAGTATCCCTGCCTTGAACACTGTTCTCACTCTCAGTAAGGTTCGTTCCGTCAATTCGCAGAACACCGCCCCAGTTCATATCATCAATTTTTACAGATGAATTTCTAATAAGCTGCCAGCCTGAACCATTATCACCTAAAGAAGTACCATTTCCAAGAGCATAAACCAAAGCGTCGCCTCTCATGCCGACAATTTGACACCTATTTGCACTGGCACTTGCAGGATAAGCGTCTGTCAAGTCGGTTTTTCCGCTTATTCTAAGAATACTGCCGCCATCGACAAATCTGCCTATCAGTCCGCCAAAATTTGTTGCTGACGCACCCTTATCAGATATAGTTACATTGCCATATACGTCGATAGTTCCATGATATACATAGCCGATAAGACCACCGTTATTGTTGTTGGAAGTGCCGTTTTCCGGCATTGAAACATGAGCTGAATCTATCTTCACATACGCATTCTGATTTTGGTATATATTTCCGATGACTCCGCCGACATCATTCACATTTTTGAAACTGCCGAGCTGAGTGTTTACATTTTTAAAAACCAAAGAATTCGTCAATTTTGATGTTTGATATCTGCCGACAATACCACCATAGCAAGAGGACAGTATCGAACCGAGAAATGACGAACCAACAGTTATATCATCTGAACCGTTTATTGCAACAGCATTGCCGTTGGAGTTGTTTATCAGCAAACCAAACAAGCCGCCCACAATGGTATTTCCTTTGCTTGTTGCACAAGAATCCAACTTTACATTTATACCGCTCCAGTTCGTCAGCTGAAGGTCAGACAAAAATGTATCCGTATCATCAGAAGTAAAAATATAAGTTCCAAACATACCGCCGGCAGATACAGAACCTTTGACCGTTCCTGTCACGCTGACATTAACTCCCTCGCCTGTTACCAATGCACTATCAGTAGCTTTGCCCACGATACCGCCTGCGTTCTCTCCGGTGATAGTGCCTGTAAAGTTGCATGACTTGGCAACGGTCAACTTTGCTCCGCTTGACATTGCTCCCACAAGTGAACCTACATTACTGCCTGCCGTCTTAGTTGCCTTGACCGTGAAATTAGCAGTTTCAGGGCTGACAGTGAGCTGAGCGTTCTTTCCCATTGTTCCGCAGGCAAGACCTGTGTTGCCTGAAGTTTTAGATACAACGGCATCGTTCTCACACTGGATAGTCAAATTGGCTATACTGCCGTCTTTCATCTCGCCGATAACAGAAGTGAACGAATATTTCCCACTGCCCTCGTTCTCGTAAGATACTTCGGTAACGCTCCAGTTTTGCGGTGTGTCATTGCCCTCAGTATGTATAACATTTTCAGCAAACAAAGCAGTATCGCTGCTTTCTGAACGCTGGATAGTTACAGTTTGGTCTATCACGGCAGAATCAGCGAGATAGTTGAATAAAGCAAAACCGATAGGCAGAGTTATCGCAGAACCCATGCTTGCAGTCAGCTTTCCCTTGAACGGAGCTGTTTCACTGCCCAATCCGCTTGTTATACCTTCAAGATCTTCAGCGGAAAAATTACCGCCGATCTTCGCAAACATGATAGTTGTGTCAGCATATACCGCCGCATCAGCTTTAAAAAGCATTTGCAGGTCTGTTGCATTAGATACAGTGTACTGCCCATTCTGAGTATTGCTCTGCACGTACTCACTAGCCGCCGCTGTTTCCGCATCCGCCGCCATAGCCGTAATAGTGTTTGTGAGAGTAGACACCATTTTAGACACAACATTAGAAACGTCTGCAAGAGGCATACTTGTAACAAGCAATACGGCAGCGGTAACTAAAGAAATAACATTCTTGCGATACTTGCTGTAAAGCTTATAGCATATTCTGTTTATTTTACAATTTCTTATAGTTTTCACTTTAAACTGCCTCCGTGCAGGGTCGATAAATTTACTGTGCTGTAAGCTCCACAAGCAGCTCGTTAACGTTTGTTCCGATAGTTTCGTCTGCGTTGTTGTACATAGAACTCAAAGACGCAAGCTGTGACGGGTCATATTTCTGACCTGTCAGCATTTTTCTTATTGCCGCTTTGTCAGCCTCACTAACGCCATTTTCTGTTTTAAAATAACTATCTGTATGCTCTGTAATATAGTCAGCAAAACTTGTTCTCTCTTCGCTTTCGTCTGCAAACAGCACGCCGTTTTCACTGCTCAAATATTCATCGGTGCTTGTGAGAAGTATCTGTCCCAAAGTGTTTGGCCATACCCAGTAGACAGTCACAGGAATCGGCTTGCCGACTTCATATTCGCTAAAAGTCCTTGTGAGTGTTTCATCATACAAAAAGCCTGAATAATTGCCGCCCTTATAGTCGGTGAAGAACATTATATGCCCATTCAAAAGTTTCTCCAACTTTTCATCAGACACCTTTTCATAAGCCGTTTTGCCGTCATTGTCCACTGCCATGTAGCCTGTCAGACCGATGTTGAACTGTATCTCCATGTCCCCAGACCGGTTCGGAACAACATAAAACGTCAGCGTTCCGTGACTTCCAGGCTCAATGCTTTTCTTCATGCCGCTCTCATCATCAAGCAGCCAGTATATCCTGTTGTTCTCGTCAGAAGTTATGTTGCTATCATCAGTTACCGGCGAGTAGCCAAGACTGTCAAGTATCTCAGCTTTAAGGCTATCCTTACTGCCCACAGTCATTAATTCAAAAGGCTGTTCCACGCTTTTCATGCCGAACGAGTCAAGGTCAAGTGCTTTATCCAAAGTGAACCAAGCCAGACTGACCGCAATAAGTATAAACGCCAATACCGCAACAGGTATTATTTTAAGCATGAGCAGCCTGCGTTTTTTCTTCTCGTCCTCGCTGCCCGCCTTTTCTATCACTTTACGCTCAGCCACTTTGGCGACCTCCATTATTTCATCGAGTCAAGCTCTTTCTGCAATTCTATCATGTGGTTTCTGCAAGCGGTTATCTCGCCTGTGTATTTGTTGAACCACTCAACATCAATTTCGTTAGGCTCTTCCTGCAAAAGAATAGCCTGAACCAGTGCCGACTGTGAACGTGATCTCTTTCGCTCTATCTCCTCGATAGTCAGTCTGCATTTCTTTATTTCTCTTTTCAGCTGTCCTTTACTGCTCACGTCTGTGTCCTCCTTGCATTAGTTTCCCATTTTATCAACAGCGTCAACTATCTCGTTGACTTCCTTATAGCCTTTGTCAAGATTTTCGGTGATATGGTCAAGTGCCTTTTTCACGTCCTCAAGCTTGCCCTGCATCTGCTCGGGATATTTAACCAAGCAGTAATGCAGTTCGTTTATTGCTTTCTGCTCATCAGTGTAATCGTCGATAAGAAACACCAGCGACCTTGCCGCACCCATATCCGAAAGTATCATGTTATATCTCGTTGGAAGATCCTTGCCGCTTTCAAGATAAGTGTCTATCTCCTCAGAGGCGGCAGACAGATTTTCCATATACTTAGCAATGTAAGTCTTTCTGACTTCCTCGGACTTATCCATATAAAGCCCAATGAAAACGAACAGCCCTGCCAGTGCCGCAAAGCAGATAACCATAGCCGTTATCATTTTAGCTTTCATTATCTTTTCCTGATTCAACGCCGTCCGCCTCCTTTTCCTCATTTTCCTGCATAAGCCGCTGAACTTCTTTTTCAACAGCCTCACGCATAAGCTTTTCCTTTTCTTTCTCAGCCTCTTCACTGCTTGAGTATATCTTTATCTTTGCGATAGTTTTCACTTCATAAGCCGCCATGCACACCGTCGGCAGTATCACCAACAGCATAAGCAACTTTTTTCCCGATGCAAAAGACCCAAGCCACCTGAAAAACCTAAGCTTTCCGCAGTATTTTCCGATAACGCTGCCTTTTTGCACCGTCACGCTGTCCTCCGTCCTGTTGGCGTCGCCCTTTGTGATAAAAGAGCCGTCCTCAGTAACTTTGGATATCCTGTGTGTATTTATCTCGCCCTTTATGCTGTCGTCCTGAGAGTAGAATGAAATAATGTCCCCCGCCCTCAGGCTGTCAGTATCCGTCTTTCTGATATAGATGTAATCTCCCTGATGTATGGACGGTTCCATGCTGCCGCTCACTACTTTCAGCACGCTGTAGCCGAAAAAGCTCGCCGTTCTGCCAGTGCAGCCGCACACCATTATATAAACCGTCACCACAAGCAGTGCCGCCAAAGCAGCTCCGCCCACTATTGCCAGAACCTTTTTTACACCATTCAAAACCTTGCCGATGATACCGACGCTCCCTCCTGCACTAAGGTTTCTTTCTGTACTTTTCTTTCAAATGTCTTACCAGTCTGCCCACAGCCGAAACGTGATACTCTTTGTAAAGCCTCTTCATCTCAATGTCGATAGCCTTTTGCTCCTCAGCAGTACGCTGCGGCGGAATATACGGTCTAGGCGGTCTGTTCTTTCGCTCACGACGCTTTCTCTTTTTGAACTGTCTGTTCTTGATACGCCTTTTCACGTCATACTTGAGATACGGAGCGTATTTCTCATAGATGTTCTCCATTTCACGCTCTGTACGTTTCTTCTCTGCCTCAGCCTGCTCCTTTTCCTTTTTCTCCTTGAGCATTCTGATATAATCAGGATTATCCGTTACCACAGGTATAATGCCGAAAGCATGGGCAAGCACATATGTCATGCCACGCTTTGCCATATAAAATGGGTTTTTGGAATACTCCTTGAATATCTCATTGATATCTTTGTTCTCAAAACTTGTCCGCTCAGCCTTGAGCCGTTCGGCACGTTCACGCTCACGGCGTTCCTGTTCACGCTGCTGCTGAGCCTCTTTTGCCTTTTTAGCAGCCACCTCAGGTGACTCATACTCCGTGGCGAATATCTCAGGTGCAGCCTTCTCAGGCTCTTCCATCTGCTGACCCATAGCAGAACCAAGACTGCTGCGAACGAGCTTTTTCTCCTCACGAAGTCTTGCTCTTTCTTCACGGACACGCTGCTCTTCTTCACGACGCAGGCGTTCTTCCATTTGCCTTTTACGTCTTGCCTCATGCTTGATCTCTTCTTCTTTTTCACGGCGTTCACGCTCTTCACGCTCAGCCTTTTCCCTTGCAGCACGCTCTGCCTGCTGTTTTTGGATAAGCTCAAGACGTCGGCGTTCTTCCTCTTCGTGCTCGAGCCTGATGCGTTCTTCTTCCTCACGCCGCTGACGCTCCAGTTTTTCCTGCTCCACACGTTTTCTTTCAGCCTCGGCAGCCGCAAGCTCCTCAGCCTTTTTGCGTTCCTCCTCGTCTTTGAGAAACTGCTTTTCTATCTCGACTATTCGGTTCAACTCTGCCGCAAGACTTCCCGCCTCCTCGGCAGACATACCGATATCTGTATTCTTTCCCTTATTCTGCTGACCGCCCTCGCCGACGATAACGTCATACTTCTCTGCGGTCTGCCTGTCAAAACGCCTTACCACCTTTGGTGCAAGGGTCTTGCTCTTCTGAGTTTTCAGCTCCTCGGGCTTGTCAGCCCCATGGGTATAAGAGCGAAAAAGCATATAGTTCATTGCCGTCAGACCGTATATATCCTCGATATAAGAATCATCAGGCCTTTGAGCCGTGTCAGAAACATTGACCTCATAGCCAGCCTTATCGTAGCTTTCAATAAATTGCCACAGCGTAAGGCACGCCATAAGATCCACATTCTTTGTGATAGCATTAGTCCTCATGACAGGCGGTCTGATAAAAGAGTTTCCAAGGGTGGTGCAAAGCACCGAGCCTTTGTATCCCTCGATAGCCTTCTTGACCTTTTCGAGCCTTGCCCAAACGTCAGTATCCTTGCTGCCGCCGCCGGCAAGACTGTCAACAGTTTCTATCTTAAAGCTGATGTTGACCTTTCTGCCGTCGCCGCTGTCCGCCGAGGTGTCATAATTAAAAGAATAAGCCTCCTGTGCCTCTGCGGTCTGGACAAGCTTATTGTATCTGATATTTATGAAAATGTAGAGCCTGTCGATAAGGGTGTTCACAAATCTGTTTTCATATGTGTCAAGAGTTTCCTCTTTATGAATGTTGAGTATCTTTGACGGAGTTATCCTGCCTGTCTTTTTGTCGATATCCTGAATAAGGTCGGTATGCTGTCCCAAATGCTTTATGGACTCCACCGTTATCTTTCTGGACATTGCGATAGGCACGACTTCTTCCACTTCTTTTATTGTATTCCTAGGATTTCTTATGACCGTATCAAGATGCGGCAAAGCCTTTTCTATCTCCGCAAGCCATGATGAATCGATATTTTTCTCGATTATCTTGCGGTTCATCGATACCGTCTTGCTGCCCGAAAGAAGTAAGGCACGGGCTGCCGCAAAGCTGTCATTGCCGTCAAGCGTTTTTACAGCCTTGTCAAAAGCTGCACGCTGTTCGTTATATTCGCTCAAGCCCGTCCCTCCTCTCAAATATCAGTACAAATTTTAGTACAGTTTCTGCAATCTTTCAAGATATGCGATAGATTCTTTCATAGTGTTTCTGCCGAAAAGTTTCTGCATATAGGTGCAAAGTTCTTTCAGCTCGTCCCTGAGCATCGCAAGGTTCAGGGATTCAAATTTTCTGAATATCTTAGTTGCCAGCACATAATCGATACCGTCAAGCTCCTCGCCGCCGCAGGCAACGTATACAGGCACGAACAGGTTCATCTGCTTTAGAATACGGTTACCGAAAGCCACTCTAAGCTTTTCAATTACCCACAGGTCAAGCTGCTGTATCTTTTTCAAGCTGTCCTGAGAGACAGGATACATCTGAAAGGCCTCTTTGAAAAGAGCGTCAAGGTGCTCAAAGCTAAGGTTCATTGGCGGCGTGTCAGGAGCGTCAAAAGCAACGCCCTTTGCGTCAAGGTTGATAGGCTGAGCACGGTCGTAGACCTTATCTGAAATAGTGAACGTAGAATCGTCGTTATTTGCAGTACCGATATACCAAATGTTCTGCGGTATACGCAGCTTGCCCTTGTCAAGACGAACAGGGTCAGTGCTCCACACGTTCGGAACAAGGTCAAGTTCCCATTCCGCAGGGTCAGGCATTTCGAGGATAGAGAGCATTTCCGCAAAGTAATACTCAACTCTCGCAATGTTCATCTCATCGAGAAGTATGAAGTTCACATCGTCATTGTAATCTGACGAGTAGATTCTCTTGAGCACTTCGGTCTCATTAAAGTTCTTTGTGAACTCGTTGAAGTATCCAAAAAGCTCAGTTCTGTCACGCCATGACGGCTGAACAGATGCGATAGTCGTATCTTTCTGCAAGAACTTTCCGAAAGAATACGGCAGTGATGTTTTACCGGTACCTGAGATACCTTGCAGGATAATAAGCTTTGTTGACGCCATGCCTGCGATAAAAAGTCTGATAGTTTTTATGTCATAGTAAAGGTGCATTCTTGAGCAGGCGAAGTTTCTGTAAGCCTCGCAGATACCGCTGAGCGTGATGTCATTATCATAAACAGGCGGCTCGTAGGTCTTGTAGAAATTGTCCACCTCGATAAGCTTTGAGAAACGGCAGTCGGCAGTTTGAACAACGCCGTCAACAGTGGTCTGAGCCTCGCCCTGTGCAGGCATCTGCTCACCCTCTGCCAGCTGAGCCTCACCCTCCGCAATAGCCGTGTTGTCATAGACCCCAAGCTGTGCCACCTTCATCGCCATTATCTCGTCCTTCTCTTTGGTCATCTTGACCACCTGTCGCTGAAGGTCGGATATCTCTTCGATAAGGTCCTCGTTGCTGACGATAGATTGTCTGAACCTTATATACTTTCTCACAGCAAGCACTATCATAAAAATGATAAGCACAAAGATAGCCGCCACAACTATTATGGCAAGCACAGAAATCACCCAGCCCAGCACGCCGAAGTCAGCCGAGTAAGTCTTGAATATCTTTATGTAGTTTTTTATGTTGAAGATCTGTTTTATGCCGTTCCACAGACCCTTGAATATCTGTCCAAAGCCTGTGAGCATTGCCGACATGAAAACAAAAAACCATTTCAGAAATCCATTCATAATGTATCACCCAAGCAGCAGTTATTCGTCACTTTTCTCCTGCTGTGCATCTTCCTCTTCCTCTTCCTTTTTCTTCTGCTGTGCAAGGTACTCTTCCACCGCACGTCTTTTTATCTCTTCCTCATCGCTCTCCGTGATAGCAGGACGCTTTATCTCGATTATCGTTGCGATAAGCTTATAAAGCTCGAACAGGAAAAACAGTGCTATCGGCAGAAGTATACAAATGAAAAATCCCGTCTTTGTTCTGAGAAAATCCATTACCTTGCCAAAGCCGCCTATTTTCGCACCGTTCCACTGACCGATGATGTCCCCCGCATACACTGTATATGTATCGTCAGCGTTATTAGCGTCGCCTCGTGTGATAAAGCCCACAGAGCCGTTATCGTCGATAACATCAGCGATACGGTGGGTGTTCTTCACCTTTTTGCCGTCAATAAGCGTCCAGAAAGTGATAACGTCACCCTTTTTCAAAGAATTTACATCGTCTATCTCCTTTGAAATGATGAGGTCATCTTTCTTGAAAGTCGGTTTCATTGAGTCCGACTCCACAGTGAGCGGGATATATCCCAGCAGACTTGCCGTGCCGTTGTTCTTGTCAGACGAGAACACGAGAATAGTTATAAGCAGTGCAAATATAAGCACTATCCACGCAATAACGTTAAAAACGATCTTTAAAGCTTTCTTCATAATTTCAAACCTCGGACGAGCCGAAGTTTCCTCCCTTCTAATTCTTACGTTGTTTCAACTATCTTGAAATTCATTCCAAGTTTCATTGTTCCGCCGATAATGGCGTCCGTGCAGTCAGGGTCATTGCCCTCAAGCCATATGACAACCGTGAACTTGTCCTTTTCGCCAGGTGCAAGCTTTTCACGCCGCTCTTTCATAACCTCGGTCGATGAGGCAAACTCCTTGTCGCAGTCGCTTTCCTTGCCGCTGCCGTCAGACTTTGTTTTGCCGTAAACAGTTTTCTCGCCGTTTACGAAAAGCTCCACCCTGATAGCCTCGTCAACGTTGTTGGAAACGTTCTCGATAGTCATTTCCCTGTCATAGCTGATAGTGTCTTTGCCTGAATTTATCAGATAGAAAGTATAAGCGATATACCCGTCGCCGTTGTGACCGCCGTTCACCTTGTCGATATTGGCAGGCAAGTCCTCGCCGCTGATATTGGTCATATCGTAAAGAATATCCGCATTGAGCCTTGACTTGCTGGTGGTATAGTCAGGAGTTTCCGAAAGGGTCAGCCCCTGATCTATCATGTCATACTTGCTTATCTTCACTGTAAAGCTGCCGTACTTGTCGTAAAAATAAGACACCGCATATGCAGCCGCCACGATAGCAATAAGAATAACGGCAAGTATTTTGAGCAGCCTCATCAATACCACATAGCGTTTAGCCTCATTGGCGGTCCTGCGAAGAGCAAGGGTATCGACTACTCTTGTATTTTTATCTTTATTTTTACCGTCCAAAACCGTATCACCCGTTTATTACTCATTTCTCTTGCGGACGTATCTTTCCGCAACATATTTTCCTGCATTATCTCCCGAAAAATAAAGGCACTGCATACCGCTCAGCTGTTTGACCTGCTTATCGTCAGCAACACCGTCAGCCACAGCCTCAGCGTTAAGGTCAAAGATAAAGTTCAGCAGCGAGCCAACACAAGTATCATACCTGTCGCTCTTACCAAGCACCTCAGTGACCGAGCCGTCAAGCATGATATTATCCATCTTGAACTCAGCGACCTTGAGCATTTGAAAGTCCGCACCGCCGAATCCCGTCAGCAGGAAATGAAAACCCTGCCGCCTCATAAGAGCCACGTTGTCAGCCGCCGTGCCGTCAGTTTCATCAAGCACATTAGGCGACAACTCAAAGCAGACGTTCTCATACTTCACGCCGAACTTATCGCAGTAATCCGCCGCCACTCTCGGAGCGTCCGTCAGCCTTAAAAACCTTGCAGGCATGAAAACGCTTGCCCAGTCAACGTCTATCTCTCTTTCGTGGAACTTGCCCAAAGCCTGCAAAAGCTGAACTAAAGCAAGCTTGAAAATGCTTATACACTGGTCGGAAAGCTGAGCCACAGGGAGATAATCCGCAGGCATGAGCGTACCCATAGCAGGAGAATTGAGCCTTGTTTGCGA
The DNA here is from genome assembly GCA_900539095.1 of uncultured Ruminococcus sp. Taxonomy (GTDB): domain Bacteria; phylum Bacillota; class Clostridia; order Oscillospirales; family Ruminococcaceae; genus Hominimerdicola. The sequence continues at coordinate 1,519 of UQAR01000038.1, read as the reverse complement.
CTGCAAAAACGTGACCCTGCCGCTGTCGGTATTTTTTATAGGTCTATAGAAAAGCTCCACGGCACGAACGCCGTCAACTGTAGAATTTTCGCCCAAAGCAAAGCCACTTCCTTTCCTGCTCCAATGTATTATTGTAGCATATTTTCGACAAAAAGTAAAGAAAAATCGGGAGATTTCCCCAAATATGGAAAATTATTTTTTAAGCCCATTTACCAAAAAACGCCGAATTTCTTCGGCGTCTTTTTTGTTTTATTGTTTGTGGATTATTTGCCATTGGCTGTGTTTGAAAGGTCATAGAACTTCAAATCGACCTGAAAATCCTGTCCGGCATTAGCATTCCAGCAATTCTCATCTTCACCCTCAAGCCAAACCCTGATATAATACTTCACAGGCTCACTATAACCTGTCTTTTCAGCCTTTGTTACTGTTGCAACAGTCGTATTGTTAGTACTTGTAACTACTCCTCCGCTTGCTGTTACCTCATTACCCAGCTTAGCCTCACCATAGTATTCCTTAGTTGCACTAGCTACAGCCTTACCTTTATCATCAGCGGTTTTATTGTAGTATACAGCCTCATCAGTACTATTTGCAAACAAAACCTTAGCATTATTATCTCTAGAATCAGATGTATCCTTATCAGATTTAAGAATTGAAACTCTTGTAGCTTTATAAAGCACATTATTCTTTGCTGTTTCAGCTGTATCAGGATTGGAAAGTGTCACATCAACGCCTAAATTAACGTCTTTGGTGCTTGTTGTTCTAAACCAAACTGGAATATCAAGGTAGTAACCTTCGCCCTCTTTATCAGGTGTCAAACCGCTCTCACTTGGTGTGGCAGAAGATTTTCCACCTGTCTGGAATGTCCAACCTGCGTTACTTTCTTTGGTAGTAGCAGTAAATGGTTCATCCTGAGTTGTGTCGACCTTCTTACCGTTCTCTGTAGCCTTTGTGGTATAGAACATATTATAGCCGTCTACAGAAGAAACAGGGATAAGCTTACCAAAACTAGCGTATACAGAACTTGTCGCTGCCTTGTTTGACCAAAGGGTTGCGTCTGCATCTGTATTACCTGGTGCTTTAGCCTCTGTTTTAGTTGTAATAGTTGCCTCACTCTCTGGAGCCTTACCCAAAGAAATTTCAATAGTCTGTGGAGTTGTAGCAGTAAGCTTAATGCCTGTTACTTCAACTTCTCTGCTCATAGTAAACCACGCATAAGTAGCGGTAGAAAGCATTACAGCGGAAGTTGTGAGCATTGCAACTGCCGGTATAAGTTTTTTCTTAGCAGAAGTATTCTTCTTTTCGTTAGTTTTCATATCTCTTCGTCCTTTTCATAATAATTTGTCGGTTTTTGATGTCCGAAATAAAAGGCGTTCTTTATTGCCGATATGCGGTAAATACGCCGCCAAACGCCTTTCTTATGTCAATATTAGACTAAATTCGACCCCTTTTGTCAATAAGCTACCAGCTTAGTATACATTATATTTATCCTGTCTCTTATACACATCTGACGCTGCCGACG
>UQAR01000037.1 GCA_900539095.1 uncultured Ruminococcus sp. | reverse complement strand
TAAGAGACAGGAATAAACACTATATGATAAAATAAAAATATAAAATTATATGAGGGAGAAAAGAATATGAAATGTCCAATTTGTTCAGCAAACATAAGCGAAAATGACGCTTTTTGCCCAAGCTGCGGTTCGGCAATGAAGTCGGAAACAAGCGGCTATATGGATTCGATCGATACTTCAAATCTCGGTACAAATTCAGGTTTCGGCAAGCGTAACACAACAGGTGCACAGCCTGTGAACGCAGCGGCTCAGCAGAATTATGCTCAGGGTCAGCAGTCATATGGTCAGCCGCAGAACGGCTATACTCAGCAGAGCTATCCGCCTCCGCAGAACGGCTACGCACAGACACCTTACGGCAGTGCTTACGAGCCTTATAAGATAGCACCTGTTACCTCGGCGAAAAAGGGTCTGCCTAAAGCTTTGGTTTCCGTTATCGTGTTTCTTATCGCCTTTGCAGTGGCTTTCGGTGTGAGATATTTCTATAAGAACACCGCCACAAAAACTCTTAGCGGCACAGGTTACACGCTGACTGCTCCTGCGGATATGCAGAAAGCAAGCAGTTCAAATCTGTATTCACTTGATAATTTTTCAAACAACGAGGTGGGAATAAACTCTGTCAAGCTTTCCTATTCTGACGTTGCACTATATGGATACGGTAAAGGTGCGTCAGTATCAGATATGTTTGACCTTATCCTTGAAAACGGTTCTACAAAACTGAAAATAATCGGCAAGGATTCTAAGTATATCTACTATACACAATCTCTTGGCGACAAGCAGTATTACGGAATGAGCTCAATGAAAGAGGGCAACGGCGGATATTATTTCTTCGATTTTATCTGCGAGAAGAAAAACCAGTCAAAGTATGAAGATAAATTCAAGGACTGGGCTGCGTCAGTTGAGATAAAGTAAATAATAAAGGCTGTCCTTCGGGGCAGCTTTTTTGTTTTCTGCCTGTGCTATTGCATTTTTCGCCAAAAAGGTGTAAAATAAATGATATGACACAAACACCGCCTTTTGCATAATATATACTAATATTGTGCGGAGGTGATCTTGTGCTGAATTTTATACTTTTACTTGTTCTGGCTGCAACGGCTGTACTTTGGTTTGCTGTAAAATGGTATAGGGTACACAACGTGGGCAAACGTGGAGGATATCTGCTTATCCCATGTAAAAAGAATACCACGGAGCTTGAACATATAGTGAAAAGCTGCTATTGGGAGGAGTTTTTCCAGCCTGAGAATTACGGCAGAGAGATAATCCTTGTGCAGCTTGACAAAAGTGAGATAAATTACCTTTCAAGACGACTTGAACAGGATTACAGCATTGTTCACTGCGTTGACATAACAGAGCTTTCTGACTTTATAAAACGCAGAGAACTAAAATGCCATGAGAAATAAATCGGAGAAAAATATGGACAATTTAAAGACCCTCAAAGGAGAGGTTGACAGCATAATATTCAAAAGCGAGGACACAGGATTTTGCGTTCTTATGCTCAACTGCGACAATGACCTTGTGACAGTAGTCGGCGAAATGGGTGATGTTGAGGAGGGCGAGGATCTTGTGGTAACAGGGGAGTTCACTTCACATCAGAAATTCGGCGAGCAGTTCAAGGTGCATATCTTCGAGCGTTCACTGCCTACCACTTCGGCGGCGATACAGCGTTATCTCGCAAGTGGTGCAATAACCGGCATCGGACCGATACTTGCCAAAAAGCTTGTGAACAAGTTCGGTGATGACACACTGGGTATAATCGAGAACACACCGGATAAGCTCACAGAGATAGACGGTATAACCGTGAAAAAAGCGGAGAAAATATCTCAGGAGTTCAAGACCACGTTTGCCGCAAGGTCGCTGATGTCATATCTCAGCAAGTTCGAGATAGAGACTTCATACGGCATAAAAGCTTGGAAACGCTGGGGAAACACTGCCGAGCAGATCATAAAGTCTAATCCCTACGTGCTTTGTACTCAGGGTATAGACCTGTCATTTTCCCGTGCGGACGCAGTTGCGGCAAAGTCGGATATCCCTGCTGACAGCGAGTGCAGGATAAAGGCAGGAGTTACATATATTCTAAGAAAGAACGCCGATTCGGGACACACTTGCCTGCCTCTGAACAGCCTTGTGAAAACCGCTGTGGACTATCTGGAAGTTGAGGAAAAGCTTATAAAAAAGGTCATCGAGGACGAAACTGAGGACGAAAACCTTTACTACTATGATAAGCAGGGCAGACGTTTCGTTATGCTTGCTGACTATTACAAAGCCGAGGACTATATCGCAAGACGTCTTGCAATCATGCGGCAGATATCCTATGACAATAAAATAGATTTTTCCGAGGTCATTGACCTTGAGGAGGAAAATAACGGTATACACTATGAAACCATCCAGCGTGAGGCGATAAATCTTGCGTTGTCAAAGGGATTTCTTGTGCTGACCGGCGGTCCAGGAACAGGTAAGACCACCACGCTCAACGCCATAATCTCCCTTTATCAGCAGCAAGGTCTGAACGTAATGATATGTGCCCCCACAGGCAGAGCCGCAAAAAGGCTTTCTGACCTCACGGGCTTTGACGCAAAAACTATCCACAGACTTCTTGAAGTCAAGTACACAGGCGGCGATACGCTGGCGTTTATCCATGACGAAAACAATCTTCTTGATTGCGATGCACTTATAATCGACGAGATGTCCATGGTTGATTCCTGCCTTTTTGAGGCTGTGCTCAGAGCCATAAGCGTTACTTGCAAACTGGTTCTCGTGGGCGACAGCGACCAGCTGCCGTCAGTTGGTGCAGGAAATGTGCTGAAAGATATCATAGACAGCGGAGTAATGTCCGTTGTCACACTGAAAGAGATATTCCGACAGGCTCAGGAGTCTGAAATAGTCATGAACGCCCACAAGATAGTGAACGGCGAGCATATCGACCTGACCAGCAAGGACAAGGATTTCTTTTTCTTTCAGCGGCTGGAGTATGGCGGTTTGCAGGATCTTGTGGTAGACCTGTGCAAAACAAGGCTGCCGAAAGCCTATGACTATTCGCCTATAGAAGATATCCAAGTGCTCTCGCCAACACGAAAAGGCCCTGCTGGAATTGTGGAACTAAATAAGCGTTTACAGCAGGAACTTAATCCGCCGGCAGCAGGAAAGTCGGAGGTCAAGACCCCTGTTTACATTTTCCGAAAAGGCGATAAGGTCATGCAGACCAAGAACGATTATGAGATACTTTGGAAAAAGTATATAACCGAGGACAAGACCGAGAGCGGTGCAGGCATTTTTAACGGCGATATCGGCATTATTATCGCTGTAAACAAGCTGCTCAAGACCGTCACCATAGATTTTGAGGGCAGGATAGCTGTTTATGACAAGCAAATGCTCGATAATCTTGAACTTGCCTACGCTATAACCGTCCATAAAAGTCAGGGTTCTGAATTTGACGTTGTTATCCTCACAGTTTTTGGCGGCTTTGACAAGCTTTATTACAGAAATCTGCTATACACGGCGGTCACAAGAGCGAAAAAGATGCTTATAATAGTCGGCTCGAAAAAGCGTGTGGAATTTATGATAGATAACAACAAGCGTAATCTCAGATACACGGCACTGAAAAATATGCTCATGGAGCTTGTGGAGGGTGATGACAGTGGTCAGCAGTCACTTGATATGTAAATATCTTCTTGACATTGTTTATCCAAACCGCTGTCCAATTTGCGGAGCTTTTATAAAATGGGACGAGCTTTTGTGCGAAAACTGTGAAAACAGTCTGCCTTTTCATGAAAAACAGCTTTGTGAAAAGTGCGGCAAGGATAAATGCCTTGACCATGACACGCTGCATTTTGACAGTATCCATACTCTCATGGAATATGAAGATATCTGCATAAAAGCTATACATAAGCTGAAAGACGACAGACAGCTTAATTTTGCGGAGTATTCTGCAAAGCTGCTTGGAAAAATGCTCAGTGAAAATGGTATCGCACAGCAGGGGGACATCATTACAGCTGTTCCAATGCACAGGTCAAAACGCCGTAGAAGAGGATACGATCAGGCACAAAAGCTTGCTCATTTCACAGCAGCTGAGCTTGGCATAAAAGAGAACTATCGCCTGCTTGGACGCACGAAAGATACCGCAGAACAGCACACTCTCACAGCCGCCGAGCGTAAAACACACGCAGAGGAGATATATTTCTCCCTGCCTGACCATGCAGACATAAAAGGCAAAAATATACTGCTTTTTGACGATGTTTACACAACAGGTTCGACGCTTAACGTGTGCAGCGGACTGCTAAAGGAAATGGGTGCAAAAAACGTCTTTTGTGCAGCTATCGCCACCACCTTGCTCGATGAAAAACACAAAGAATAAAACAGACCGTCCTCGGTATAATAATATCGGGAGGCGGTCTTTATGATAACTGAAGAGCAGTTTGCGGCAGTGAAAAGGCTTATCGTTTCAGAAAACTGTATGATAGACAGGTTCGAGCATTATGTCAGCGAGATAAAAGAGCCGCAGTTAAAAGAAGATATGCAGAAACTTACAGCGGCTTTGAAAAATCAGCGTTCAGGGCTGCTGACAAGTCTGGAGGATAACAATGATAACTGACGGCAATATAATAAAAGAGGCAAGATTTTTCGTAAAAGCGTACTCAAAGGAGTTTTGTCAGACCTACAGCGATCTGTGCGGAAGTCCTTTTGCGGAGTGCATAAAAAGTGCACTTGACGGTCAGCTTAGGATAGCAGAAAAGCTTGAGGGGCTTGAAAAAACATATTGCGATAAAACAAAACAGCCTGTTGCTGACAGCGTGGAGGTAAACAGATTTCTGTATAAAAACAGGGAAGATATACAGTAAAAAAGACCGCAGATGATCCTCTGCGGTCTTTGTGCTATTTTGAAATGTGTACGTCCAGCTGGTCGAACGGTATTGAGATACCGTTTGCGTCAAAACGTTCTTTAGCCTCTTTAAGAAATTTGTATCTTATCTCCCAGTATGAATCCGTTGGTATCCACACACGCATGATAAGTATTATTGCACTTGCACCGTGCTCGCAGACAGCAACAAGAGGCTTGTCAGGCTCGTTCAGTACCTTCGGCTCATCATCGAGCATCTCACGGAGGATAGCCATTGCCTTGTTGTGATCGTCGTTGTAGCTGATAGAAAATTTCAGTTCAAGACGGCGTTTGTCATCAGCGGTTATGTTCGTGATAGTTGACTGGGAAACCACGCCGTTCGGTATGAAAATCATTTTGTTTTCAAGGGTCTTGAGGGTGGTGTAAAGGATAGAGATAGCGTCAACATAGCCTTCAGAATCGCCTATCTTTACATAATCTCCGCACTTGAAAGGCTTTGAAAAAAGAATGATAAATCCGCCTGCAACATTTGAAAGGCTGTTTTGCAGTGCAAGACCGATAGCAAGACCTGCCGCACCGATAGTCGCAATTATCGAGGACATAGGCACTTGCAATGCCGAAAGAGACATGACCACTATTATTATGAACAGTACAGTATGCACAACCGATGTAAGAAATTTGTGTATGGTCACATCAGTTCGCCGCATACTCAGACCCTTGTTCATGACCTTTAGAACGAGCTTGTCAAGGAGCAGTCCTAGTATAAATATGGCAGCCGCCGCAATAAGATGCGGTGTAAATTCCTCCAGCCAGTTTATAAATCTGTCAGCCAAATCATCATCTCCATAAATAAATCTCATTATGATAATTATAACATCAGCAGAGCATAATTGCAAGCCCTAAAGCATATGGATTTTTTCGCCCTTTTGTGCACTTTTATCAGAAATCGTAACAAAAATAGGTGTCAGCTTGGAGTTAATTTTGTGAAAAAAATGTGGGAAAAGGTCTTGCTATTTGTGTGGCTTTGGTGTATAATAATATTAAGTTTTATTATACTTACAGTAAGGAGAATTTTTATGATCAATTTTCTTAACACTGCGGCCCAGATAGCTGCGGCAAAGAGCACGATCAGCCCTGACCAGAAGGATCTCGGTGCTGGTACTGTTGCCTCTGTCGTTATCACGGGTATAGTTGTGGTATTTATCGGACTTGTTCTGCTTATTCTGCTGGTATCGATCTACGGAAAGATCTTTGACGTGATCAACAACAGAGCTGCTAGAAAAGCTGAGGAGGCAAAGAAAGCTGCTGAGGCTGAAAAGGCTGCCGCTAAGCCTGAACCAGTAAAGGTCGCTGCCCCTGTTGTGGAGGACGGCATCGAAGAAGAAACAGTTGCTGTTATCATGGCTGCAATTTCCGCTATGAGTAGTGCAGAAGGCAAAAAGCTCGTTCTCAAGAGCGTTAAGACTGCCAAGCCGCAAAGACCTGCATGGTCTACAGCTGGCATAATCGACAACACAAGACCATTTTAGTGCAGTTGACGTGAAAGGAACGTGATAATAGATGTCAATAATTAATTCATTTCTTGATACCATGGCGTCGTTGGCGTCACAGTCGGGTTTTGCGGGTTTCCTCGTAGACGGCGGCTGGAAAAATATCGTAATGATACTTATTTCATTCGTATTTATGTATTTGGCTATTGCAAAGGGTTTTGAGCCTCTGCTGCTCCTGCCTATCTCATTCGGTATGCTGCTTACAAACTTGCCATACGCTGAGATGTATCACCCGGATTTCTGGAACTATAAGACAGTTGCAGGCAACGATCACTATATCGACTACGGTCAGATACTTCAAAAGGGCGGTCTGTTGGATATCCTTTATATGGGCGTTAAGCTCCAGATATATCCACCACTCATATTCCTTGGAATCGGTGCAATGACAGACTTTGGTCCGTTGATCGCAAGCCCTAAGAGCTTTCTTATGGGTGCTGCCGCACAAGGCGGTATCTTCTTCACATTCATCGGTGCAGCTCTCTTCGGAATGAGTGCAGCTGAGTGTGGTTCTATCGCTATCATCGGCGGTGCAGACGGTCCTACATCTATCTATGTATCTTCAAGACTTCTTACATCAAACAGTAATATCGGCGTTGGTACGATAGCACTTGCAGCCTATACATACATGGCTCTTGTTCCTATCATTCAGCCGCCTATCATGAAGGCTCTCACAACAAAGAAAGAGCGTTCAGTAGTAATGGGTCAGCTCAGACCTGTTTCAAAGGTAGAAAAGCTTATTTTCCCTATCCTTGTAACTATCGTTATCTCTCTCATGGTTCCTTCAGCAGCTCCACTGGTTGGTATGCTCATGTTTGGTAACCTTCTTAAAGAGAGTGGCGTCTGCGACAGACTTGTAAAGACTGCTCAGAACGAGCTTATGAACATCATCACTATCTTCCTTGGCGTAACAGTTGGTGCAACAACTCAGGCTGATAAGATCATGAACATTCAGTTTGCAGAAGTTATGGCACTTGGCGTTGTAGCATTCTCTATTGGTACAGCCTGCGGCGTACTTCTTGGTAAGCTTATGTATGTTCTTTCAGGTCACAAGATCAATCCTCTTATCGGTTCAGCTGGTGTGTCTGCCGTTCCAATGGCAGCTCGTATCTCTCAGAAGGTCGGTCAGCAGGAAGTTCCTACAAACTATCTGTTGATGCACGCTATGGGTCCTAACGTTGCCGGCGTTATCGGTTCAGCAGTTGCTGCCGGTGTTCTTCTTACGATCGTAAGATAAGTTCAGATCATTTTCGGGACGATGAAAAACATCGTCCCGTTTTTTGTATGTATGTTAGGAGTGTTGAAATGTCAGAAAGTAAATTTTTTGCAGTGATATCCCGAATGAAATATATAAACCGCTGGTCACTGATGCGTAACACCATAACTGAAAATATCAGCGAACATTCCCTCGAGGTAGCATTTATAGCCCACGTTCTTGCACTTATCAGGAACAAAAGGTTTGGTGGAAATGTTTCCCCTGAAAGATGTGCACTGCTTGCTATGTACCATGACGTCACAGAGATAATCACAGGCGACTTGCCTACGCCTATAAAATATTACAGTCACGAGATAAAGGGTGCGTATGACGAGATAGAGCAGAAGGCGAAAAATACACTTGTTTCTTATCTCCCTGACGATTTGAAGGAAGACTTTGAACCGCTTTTCTGCAAGACACCTCAGGAAGAAGAGGCTTGGGTGCTCGTTAAAGCTGCGGACAAGCTTTCGGCACTTATCAAGTGCTTGGAGGAAAGACAAATGGGCAATACCGACTTTGCCTCCGCCGAAAAATCCACCCTTGAATCTATCAAGGCTATGAATATCCCTGAGGCAAATGTCTTTCTTGATGAATTTATCCCTGCTTATACCCTCACCCTTGACGAACAAACTTGACATTTGTAAAAGTGTGTTGTATAATATAAATTGAAATTATAGGACAATATTAAGTGGGAAAATATTGAATTAACGGAGGCAATACATTGGATATTATCGTTTCTGCGTCGCTGCTTGCCTGCGACTTTTCAAATCTTGCGTCAGAGATAAAACGTGCCGAGGACGCCGGCGTTGACTGGATACACTATGATGTCATGGACGGACTGTTTGTGAAAAATATCAGCTTTGGCGAACCGCTGCTCAAGAGCGTGGGCAAAAGCATCAGTATCCCTGTTGACGTGCATCTTATGATATGCGACCCTATCAGGTACATCGATAATTATGCCGACCTTGGTGCTGACATTATAACGTTCCATTACGAGGCTGCTGAAGATCCGCAGGCTGTTATCGATAAGATACACGCAAGGGGTGTAAAGGCAGGTATTTCCATTAAGCCTGCGACGCCGGTAAGTGCAATTAAGCCGTTCCTTGACAGCGTGGATATGGTGCTGGTAATGACAGTAAATCCGGGCTTTGGTGGACAGAAGTTCATTCCTGATACACTCGAGAAGATAAGTGAAGTGAGATATCTTCTCGACCAGTCTGACAGGGATATCAGACTTCAGGTAGACGGCGGAGTGAACCTCGAAACCGCAGGACTGCTCAAAGAGTCAGGTGCAGACACCCTTGTAACCGGCACATATGCTTTCAAGGCAGAGGATATGGCAGAGGCAGTCAAGCTTTTAAGAGAGAAAGTTTAGTTTTTCAAAAGGAGCATCAGTCATAAGCTGGCTGTGCTCCTTTATTTTGTTTATGACTATCCCGTCAGCTGTGCAGGCTTTCAAAAATTGCTTTTTGGCGACGGTGGAGCGTGCATAGTTTACTGTAAATATAAGAGCATAGCCGCCTGGAAAACCGTATAAACAGGCTTTGGAGATCTTGTCAGAGTATTCTTTATGTATCTCTGCGGCTTTTTTTGTAAGCTCATCAGGTGTGGCTGCTATGACAGCAAGTTCAGTGCTGCTGCGGCGTTGGTCACTTTTCGGCAGCCTGAAATATATGTTTATCGTGCCGGCAGCAGTCAGTGCGACGTCAACATCAACGCTGCCCTCAGATATTTTTATAAGCCCCGTTTCTCTCATTATGAACATCAGGTCAGACAAAAACTCCTCGCTGCGTGGAGCATTGTCCTCAAAATCCTTGAAAGAAATGTCCATTATCCGCATATCCTTTTCGCTAAGAATGACCTTTATTTCAAACTCTGACAGCCTTTTTATCTCCAAAACAAACACCCCTTATGAATAATGTCAGCCTCCGCTGTATCATTATACTCATAAGGGGTGTGTTCTGTGAAATTCTGTTTATTAAAGCTGGTCGGAAAGTTCCGCCCACTCGTCCATTTTTTCGTCAAGTGCTGTCTTAGCCTCTTCCAACTCCTTGCATTTTTCGCTCATCTTGCTGTAATCCGAGGCTATCTCTGGGTCAGAAATGGCATTTTCAAGCTCGAAGATCAAGACCTCGGTCTGCTCAATCTCCTTTTCAAGCTCTCTGATGCGGTTTCTCTTCTGTGCGTCAGCGGCACGCTGTTCCTTGCTGCGGTATTGCTTTGCCTTGTTCTCCTTGTATGCCTTTTCTTCCTCAGCACGCTTTATCTCAGCCTCGCTTTGTGCTTTAAGCTGACGGGCAGCGTTCACAGCCTCGCTGTATGCGTCGAAGTTGCCCTCATAAGAGTTCACCTCGTCATGCTTGACCTCGATTATCCTGCTCGCCACTTTGTTGAGCAGATATCTGCTGTCTCTTATACACATCTGACGCTGCCGTCTAATTCGTCGGCAGCGTCAGATGTGTATAAGAGACAGATACAAGGATTATCGTTCCGCCAAACTCAGCCAGTGCGTCCTCAAGAACTTCCTTTGTGCTTAGGTCAAGGTGGTTAGTCGGCTCGTCAAGTACGAGCACATTGCCACGGTTAAGTGCCATGATAGCGAAACAAAGCTTTGCTCTCTCGCCGCCGCTAAGGACGGATATAGGTTTGAACACGTTCTCTCCTGTTAGCAGAACAGCACCCAGCACACTTCTTGCCTGCTGTTCCGAAAGCCTCGGATATCTGTCCATTATCTCTTCAAGAACGGTCTTGCGTGGGTCAAGTATAGCGTGCTCCTGCTCAAAGTAGGATATCTTCACGTTTCCGCCCCAGCTTATGTTGCCCCCTTCATGAGGGATAATGCCTTGGATAAGTTTCAGTATAGAAGTTTTTCCGATACCGTTCGCACCGATTATAGCAACGTGCTCTCCACGGCGAACGTTCATGGTAAGCGACTTTATAAGCTCCTTTTTGTCAGCACCCTCGCCAACAACCAGCGGACAGTCAACAACTCGCACTATATCCTTTGTAGGCTCAATATCATACTCAAGCTTTATCTTCGGCGGCTTTGTGTACATAAGCGGCTTGTCGATACGCTCGATTCGGTCAAGCATATGCTGCCTTGACTTTGCCATTTTTGAAGTTGACGCCCTGACGAGGTTTTTCGCAACATAGTCCTCAAGCTTTGCAATCTCTTTCTGCTGTGCCTCGTATTCTTTCAGCTGACGCTCTGAGTTCATTTGCTTTTGCACAAGATAAGAGGAGTAGTCCCCACGGTATGAAGTGAGCCTGCCTTGCTCTATCTCGCATATCCTCGTGCAGACCTTGTTAAGAAAATATCGGTCATGGGAAACTATGATTATCGCACCTTTGTAGCCTTTGAGATAGTCCTCAAGCCACATGAGCGTTTCAAAGTCAAGGTGGTTGGTAGGCTCGTCAAGAATGAGCAGATTTGGCTCTTCAAGGAGCAGCTTTGCCAGTGCAAGACGTGTCTTTTCGCCGCCTGAAAGGGTAGATATAACTCTGTCAGTAGGCGTTGAGCCAAAGCCCATGCCGTTTAGCACCTGCTTTATCTTCACGTCTATCCTGTAGCCGTCACGAGCCTCAAAGTATGAGGAAAGCTCAGCATACTCATGGCTTATGTCATCAATATCGCCGCCCTCAGCCATTTTCTTTTCAAGAGTTTTCATTTTCTCAAGGGTCTCAAGCAGGGGAGCAAAAGCGTTCTTCATCTCTTCGCCTATGGTCAGTTCAGAATTAAGTCCGCTGTTCTGCCTTAAAAATCCTATGGACGCCTTGCCTGCAATGTTCACAGAACCTAGTCCCTCAGGCGTTTTGTCAAAACCCTCGCTGCCTGTTATGATGTTGAGCAGTGTTGATTTACCGCAGCCGTTCACGCCGATAAGTCCAACAGCCTCTCTGTCCTCGACCGTGAAATTTATATCCTTGAGCAGTGCCTGCCCGTTGAAATATTTATAAAGATGTTCAACATTAAGTAGCATTATATATTTCTCCCATTTTGATTATCAAGACTAATTATACACTATTTTTTTCTCGATTTCAACCTTTTTGTCATTCTTGTGGTATTTAAGGCAAAATATTACGCCATGCTGGATAAAAAAATATGAAAAAAGTGCGTAAAACTATGTACTTTTTGATCGATATGTGGTATAATGAAAACAAGTCTATAATTTTAGTCTTAATGTTGCTATTATTTTATCCGAAAGGACTGGTGATGTTAGGGTTGGAGCAGAAACTTTCGTTGTATGGTTTTAATAATTTGACCAAGACCCTGAGCTTTAACATTTATGATGTCTGTTACGCTAAAACAGAAAGAGAGCAGAAAGAGTATATTGCTTATATCGATGAGCAGTATAATTCAGAAAGGCTGACAAAGATACTTTGCGATGTCACAGAGATGATAGGTGCAAGGATACTTAATATATCAAAACAGGATTATGAACCGCAGGGTGCGTCTGTAAACGTGCTTATTGCTGAAAAAGCCCTCGATGAGGACAGTATCGACCCTTCGTGCAATCAGGGCAAGATAGGCGGAGATGTGCCTGAAATGATCCACGCTCACCTTGACAAGAGCCACGTTACAGTTCATACATTCCCTGAATATCACCCTGACAATGCTATTTCCACATTCAGGGTGGATATCGACGTTTCAACCTGCGGAACTATCTCGCCGCTGAACGCACTGAATTATCTTATCGGCAGCTTTGATTCTGATATCATCACTATCGACTACCGTGTAAGAGGTTTCACCCGTGACGTTTTGGGAAAGAAGTTTTTTATCGACCATAAGATAACTTCTATTCAGGACTATATAGATAAAAATACGCTGACTAAATATGACGCCATAGACGTCAATGTTTACCAGTCGAACATTTTCCATACCAAACTTCTCATCAAAGATATCGACTTGCAGAATTATCTGTTCAAGCAGGACGTTTATGAGCTTACGCCTAAGCAAAGGCTTGACATCACAGACAGTCTGCGTAGAGAAATGATAGAGATCTACAGCGGCATGAACATATACTGATAAGGTAGTGATAGATTTGAACTTGACACAGAATAATGCACCTGTGTATGAGGCTTTGAAAAAACATATGAGAAACAGAGTGGTGCGTCTTGACGTACCAGGTCACAAGGGTGGAAGAATGAACAAGGAACTCCGTGACTTTTTGGGCGTTGACTGCCTTAAATGTGATGTGAACTCCATGAAACCACTGGACAACCTTTGTCACCCTGTTTCTGTAATAAAAGACGCTGAAATGCTTGCCGCCGAGGCGTTCGGTGCTAAGCACGCATTCTTTATTGTAAACGGCACAACAGCCGCAGTTCAGACGATGATATTCGCAAGCTGCAAGGCAGGGGACAAGATAATAATGCCGAGAAACGTTCACAGAAGTGCTATCAACGCACTTGTTGTGTGCGGTGCGATACCTGTTTATGTAAATCCGGGCACTAACAAGCAGCTTGGAATCCCACTTGGAATGTCTGTTAAGGACGTTGAACAGGCTATCAAAGCGAACCCTGATGCAAAGGCTGTTTTGGTGAACAATCCAACGTATTATGGAATTTGTTCTGATATAAAAAGTATCGTCAAGCTTGCCCATGAGCATGGTATGCTGGTGCTGGCGGACGAGGCTCACGGCACTCATCTGTATTTCGGTGAGGGTCTGCCTTGTTCTGCAATGGCGGCAGGAGCGGATATGGCGGCAGTTTCTATACACAAAACAGGCGGCAGCCTTACGCAGTCGTCACTGCTGCTGTGTGCTGACACAGTTTCAGAGGGTTATGTAAGACAGATAATAAACCTTACTCAGACCACAAGCGGCTCTTATCTGCTTATGGTTTCCCTTGACCTTGCAAGAAAAAATCTTGCACTTAACGGCAAGGAGCTTTTCAAAAAGGCTGTTGACTATGCCGACTATGCAAGGGAAGAGATAAATAAGATAGGCGGTTATTACGCTTTCGGACGGGAGCTTGAGAACGGCGATGATATTTTCGCTTTTGACAGCACAAAGCTTTCCGTTCACACAAGGGCCATGGGACTTGCAGGCGTTGAGGTCTATGATATTCTCCGTGACGATTATGACATTCAGATAGAGTTCGGCGATATCGGAAATATACTTGCTATAGTTTCCGCAGGCGATAGAGAACTTGAGATAGAGCGTTTCATATCTGCACTTTCTGAGATAAAAAGGCTTTATTCAAAAGACCCGTCGGGAATGTTCGACCACGAGTATATCAATCCTATCGTTGAGATACCGCCGCAACAAGCTTTTTACAGCGAGAAAAAGTCTGTGCCTATAGAAGAAAGCAACGGCATGATATGTGGAGAGTTTGTAATGTGCTATCCGCCGGGAATACCTATCCTTGCACCGGGAGAGAAAATAACTTCCGACATACTTAATTATATCGCATACTGTAAAGAAAAGGGCTGTTTCCTTACAGGTACGGAGGATCTTGAGATAAACAACATAAACGTAGTAGTAAATTCATAGAGAGGGGACACATTTTATGGATCTTTGGTTTACTGAAAAACATACGGACGATGTTAATTTCAGCATTCGTGTAAAAAAGCAGCTGTATTCTAAAAAAAGCTACTATCAGGAAATAGACATTTTTGACACCTATGAGTTCGGCAGAGTATTGGTGCTTGACGGCTTTATAATGCTTACCGAGAAGGACGAGTTCATTTATCATGAAATGGTAACGGCAGTGCCTATGGCGGTCAATCCTGAGATAAAAAAGGTGCTTGTTATCGGTGCAGGCGACGGCGGAACTATCCGTGAGCTTTGCAGATATAACACTATCGAGAAGATAGATATGGTTGAGATAGACGAGCAGGTGGTGAACGTGTGCAAAGAGTATCTGCCGCAGACAGCCTGTGCCTTTGACGACCCAAGGCTCACGCTCTATATTGAGGACGGTCTGAAATTCGTTCGCCGCAAGGAAAATGAATATGACCTCATAATAGTTGACTCCACCGACCCTTTCGGACCGGGAGAGGGACTTTTCACAAAGGAATTTTACGGCAACTGCTCAAAGGCTCTCACCGACTGCGGAATACTTATAAACCAGCATGAGAGCACATATTATGATTCCTATGTGGATATGGTAAAGCGTACCCATAGAAGAATAGGCAGTGCTTTCCCAGTTTCAATGGTCTATCAGGCTCATATCCCGACTTATCCGTCAGGTCATTGGCTTTTCGGCTTTGCGTCGAAAAATCTTCACCCTATATATGACCTTAAAGCCGAAGAGTGGAAAAAGTTCGGCATAAAGACAAGATATTATAACACAGAACTTCACAAGGGCTGTTTCGCACTGCCAAATTACGTCCTTGACGTACTTGAGGACTGTGACTAAAGGAGAAAAGTATGGAAAAGAATGTTCATACCTTTATAGGCTGTGACTGTGAATATGATGACGCAAAGATAGTCCTTTTCGGTGCACCATATGACAGCACGACTTCATTCAGACCCGGCACAAGATTTGCAAGCTCTGCAATGCGTAATGAGAGTTTCGGCATAGAAACTTACTCACCGTATCAGGATAAGGACCTTCTTGACGTAAACGTCTTTGACAGCGGCGACCTTGAGCTGCCATTTGGCAATCCTGAGGGAGCACTTAGAGATATCCATGACCGCACTGCTGAAATACTTGACGACGGCAAGATACCATGCATGATAGGCGGCGAACATCTGGTGACGCTTGGTGCTGTGAGAGCGGTGGCTGAGAAATATCCTGATCTGCATATCGTTCATTTTGACGCCCATGCCGACCTGAGGGACGATTATCTTGGCGTGAAAGAATCTCATGCCTGCGTGCTCCACAGATGTTGGGATATCGTAGGCGACGGAAAGATATATCAGTTTGGTATCAGGAGCGGCGACAGTGACGAGTTCAAGTTTGCAAAAGAGCACACTTTCATGGAAAAGTTCGGCTTTTTCAGGCTTGACAGCATAGTTAAAAAACTTCAGGGCAAACCTGTTTACTTTACCCTTGACCTTGACGTGCTCGACCCGTCAGAGTTCCCGGGAACGGGTACTCCTGAGGCAGGGGGAGTTACTTTCAAAGAGCTTATGTTCGCAGTGGAGGAAGTTGCAAAGCTCAATATCGTGGGCTTTGATGTGAACGAGCTTTCACCTGTGTACGATCAGACAGGACGTTCAACGGCACTTGCCTGCAAGCTGCTGAGAGAGATACTTTTGTATTTTTATAAATAAAAGGGGAAAACATGGGATTATTTGATATTTTTAAGAAAAAGAATACTGACGCCAATGTGCAAAATGAATCAGCGGAGGAAACTTTAGACCACGAAACAGAACTTAAAGTTGCCGA
Organism: uncultured Ruminococcus sp.; assembly: GCA_900539095.1. Taxonomy (GTDB): domain Bacteria; phylum Bacillota; class Clostridia; order Oscillospirales; family Ruminococcaceae; genus Hominimerdicola. The sequence continues at coordinate 5,194 of UQAR01000037.1, read as the reverse complement.
GCAGGCACTTAAAGCTGTTGAGAAAAAGACGTTAACACCTTGCGTGAGGCTAGAACTTGTGGATAGTAGACCCTCTATTTTTGAGAGCAAGGTTGGCGGAATGGGCTATGTTCCACATGACGGCACTATCCCAGAGGACAAAAAAGGCAGACAGTTAAGGCTGCTGGCTCAGATAGTTTGTTCGCAGGTGACTGATATTGAGGAGTTTCCAAAAAGCGGCTTATTGCAGTTTTGGATATTAAATGATGATGTTTACGGAATGTCATTAGATGATATTGCTTGTCAAGACACGTTCAGAATAGTTTATCACAAGGATATTGACAAGACCGTTACTGAGGAAGAAGTCAAAGTCAAGTTCAAGGAAAACGGACTTGACGGAGAGTACAGTATGCCGGTAAATGGCGAGTTTGGTTTGAAATTCACTTCAAGTGCTGACGTTATGAGCGAATCTGACGTTAGGTTTGAGAAGATGTTTTGTGAGTACTATAATGCTGCTCAACCGAAAAAGAAAATAAATTCTCTTATGGACATGGATATCGCTCCTGCTGATGAGATAGAGGCTTATGAGCAGAACTTTCAGAACGCTTATGGTCATAAGATAGGTGGCTATCCTGCTTTTACGCAGTGGGACCCTCGTAATGAAGATACCAAGTATGACTTTTTGCTTTTGCAGCTTGACAGCGATTTCGGCAATGGCGATGAGAAGATAATGTGGGGAGATGCAGGTATCTGCGGATTTTTTATAAACAGACAAAGGCTTAAAAATCTCGATTTTGATGATGTTATTTATAATTGGGATTGCGGTTGATAATAATTAATTCAGAAAGGAATGATCTAATATGTCAAGAGCATTGATAATCGGTGCGGGCGGAGTTGCAGGTGTAGTTATACACAAGTGCTGTCAGAACAGCGATGTATTTACTGATATCTGTATCGCCAGCAGAACAAAGTCAAAGTGCGATAAATTCAAGGAGGAACTTCAGGATAAGACAAAGACAAATATCACAACTGCACAGGTGAACGCAGACAATGTGCCTGAGCTTGTGGCTCTTATGAAAGAATATAAGCCTGATATTTGTATCAACGTGGCTCTGCCTTATCAGGATCTCCATATCATGGACGCTTGCCTTGAGTGTAAAGTAGATTATGTTGACACAGCAAACTACGAGCCTGAGGATACCGCAAAGTTTGAATATAAGTGGCAGTGGGCTTACAGAGAGAGATTTGAAAAGGCTGGTATCACAGCACTCCTCGGCTCAGGCTTTGACCCGGGTGTAACAGGCGTTTTCTGTGCATATGCTCAGAAACATTATTTTGACGAGATAAACTATATTGATATCCTCGACTGCAACGGCGGCGACCATGGTTATCCATTCGCCACAAACTTTAACCCTGAGATAAATATAAGAGAAGTTTCCGCAAAGGGTTCTTATATTCAGGACGGCAAGTGGGTAGAAACTGAGCCAATGGAAATAAAGAGAGTTTATAATTTCGATCAGGTGGGCGAAAAGGATATGTATCTTCTCCACCATGAAGAGCTTGAATCACTGGCTCTCAATATCAAGGGTATCAAGAGGATACGTTTCTTCATGACATTTGGTCAGAGCTATCTCACACACCTTAAATGCCTTGAGGACGTGGGTATGACTTCTATCGAGCCTATCGACTTTGAGGGCAAGAAAATAGTACCTCTCCAGTTTCTTAAAGCAGTTCTTCCTGACCCTGCATCACTTGGTCCAAGAACAAAGGGCAAGACAAATATCGGCTGTATCTTCCAAGGCAAAAAGGACGGTAAGGACAAGACCTACTACGTTTACAACGTCTGCGATCATCAGGAATGCTATAAGGAAGTCGGTTCACAGGCTATCTCTTATACAACAGGTGTGCCTGCAATGATAGGTGCGATGATGATACTCACAGGCAAGTGGAAAAAGCCGGGCGTTTATAATATCGAGGAGTTCGACCCGGATCCATTCATGGACGCACTGAACAAATGGGGTCTGCCTTGGACAGAGAACTTTGACCCTGTTTTGGTAGACTGATAAATGGAGAGCAAAAAATGAAAATAGAAGAGGCTTTTGCAAGATATCTCGGACAAGAGGTGCTTGTGTATACAGTTTCGCAGGGAGGTTCGCTCTCGTCAGTTATCGACTGCAACCTTGAAGAGATAGGCGACGGCTGGGTGAGAGTTACTCAGGGTGACGACAGAAACGAAAGTATCGTGAATACAGCTAATATCATCAGGATAAGAGAGTATCCACGAAATAAAAACGGCAAAAAGAAAATGGTTTTTGATTAAAGGTGAGAAAAAATGAAAACCAAAACTAAAAAAATGATAGCACCTGTAGTGATAGTGGCTCTGATATCTATTTACTATATAGCTATCGGCGTTATCTTTGCATACATGAACGGCGTGCCGACTCTTGCGAAGATAATCGCCTTGGTAGTTCCTGCATTGCTGACAGGCGTTGCAATAACGGTGCTTGTGCAAAGAATAAAGGAAATAAAGAAAGGTGAAGACGATGATCTTAGTAAATACTGACTACATTTCAGGCAAAAAGCTTGAAATGCTTGGACTTGTAAAGGGTTCGACTATCCAGACCAAAAATGTGGGCAAGGATATCATGCAGGGCTTTAAAAATCTTGTTGGCGGCGAGCTTACTGCTTATAATGAGATGATGAACGATGCAAGAGCACTTGCAACCAAAAGAATGGTCGCAGAGGCTGAACAAATGAATGCCGACGCAGTTGTGAATATCAGATATGCATCTTCCGCCATTGCGGCAGGTGCGGCTGAGGTCATTGCATACGGCACAGCAGTAAAATTTATGGGGGACGAATAAATGATATTGATGATCGATGACGTAAAAATGGTAAATGCTGACCAGTTTTATCCATATATCAGCAAAGCACTGGCTCATGATACTGACTCTATCATGAATGAAGATAAGCTTTATGAAAAGCTTTGCGAGGTAGACGAGCCTCTTGAGATCATGGTGCATGACTTTGACGATATCCCTAAGGAGAGCCTTGAATTTGCAAAAGGCGTTCTCAGCGTTTTCATGGACGCACGAATGAAAAACAAAAACATCACGGTCAGATTTATAAACGAAGATTCCTATAAGTGATCCACGGAGGAAAAGAATGTTTGATATTTCAAAGGTAAAGACACCTTGTTATGTTGTTGACGAGGCGGAACTTTATCATAACCTGACGATACTTGATTGGGTGATGATGAAAACGGGCTGTAAAATACTTTTGGCACAGAAAGCATTTTCAATGTACAGCACCTATCCAATGATATCCCAGCATCTGAAAGGCACTACTGCCAGCGGTCTTTATGAGGCAAAGCTTGGCAGGGAAGAGTTTGACGGAGAAGTTCACGTTTATTCGCCTGCATATACTGAAACGGACATGAAAGAGCTTGTGCAGATATGCGATCATATCGTGTTCAACTCCCCTAAACAGTGGCAGAAATTCAAGGGTATCGTCGAAAACAGCGGCAGAAAGATATCCTGCGGAATAAGGTGCAATCCTGAGTATTCCGAGATAGAAACGGATATCTATAACCCGTGTTTTAAAAATTCAAGACTGGGCACAACTCTCGATAATTTTGACGATAGCCTTATTAATGGTATCGAGGGACTTCATTTTCATACAATGTGTGAGCAGGGTTCTGACGTGCTTAAAAGAACTATCCCGCACATTGAGGAGAAGTTCGGAGAGTATCTTTACAATATGAAATGGATAAATCTTGGCGGCGGTCATCACATAACCCGTGAGGACTATGACCTTGAGACCCTTGTGGAGTGCGTAAACTATCTTCAGGATAAATACGGCGTTCAGGTCTATCTTGAACCGGGCGAGGCTGTTGCACTCAATGCAGGATATCTTGTTTCAGAGGTGATAGACACGGCTAAAAACGGCATGGATTTTGCTATCCTTGACGCATCAGCAGCCTGTCATATGCCTGACGTTCTGGAAATGCCTTACCGACCGAATATCATCGGTTCAGGGCAGGCAGACGAAAAGCCTTACACCTATCGCCTTGGCGGTCCGACCTGCCTTGCAGGAGATATAATCGGTGACTATTCCTTTGACGAGCCTCTTAAAGAGGGGGACAGGCTTGTTTTCTGCGATATGGCTATATATTCCATGTGTAAGAACAATACGTTCAACGGAATGCCTTTGCCGTCTATTTATCTTCATAAGCTTGACGGCAAGCTGGAGCTTGTAAAAGAGTTCGGATATGACGATTTTAAAATGAGATTATAATAGAAAGCGGTCTGATTTTCGGTCAGACCGCTTTGTTTTTCTATTTTATTTATGCAAGGCAGTGTTTTTCTATCTCTTTCATGACGCTGTTGTCATTGTTTGAACCTGTCATGAAATTCGCTACCTTTTTAATGGATTCGTGAGCGTTTGACATTGCAAAGCTGTAGTAAGAATTGTTCAGCATATCGATGTCATTGAGATAGTCGCCGAATGCCATAGTTTCTTCGTAACTTACACCCATGCGGTTCTCGATAGTCTTGAGAGCGGAACCTTTTGTTACGCCCTTGTTCATGATATCAGTCCAGTATTTGCCTGAGAGCTGCACGTTGAAATCATCTCCGAAACGCTCTGCAAGCTTGACGTATCCGTCATTTTCAATGCCGCTTTCTTCAAAAACAGCTATCTTGAAAATATCATCGTCAACAAGAGTGAGATCTTTCATGTTCACCTGATTTACATAATATGAGCGAACTTCCTTGTTCTGCGATTCGTTCTTAGCATTGTTCCAAGTGCCGTTTCTTCCGCACAGCAGCACCATAAGGTCATGTTCACGGCAAAATCTTACAACTTCTTTGACTGTTTCTTTAGGCAAAACGGAAACTGAAAGCAGCTTTCCTTTATCAACAACATATGCACCATTGTCGCATATAAATGTCATATCGTCAATGTAGTCAGAGAACTGGTTCTTTATCGTGCAGTAGCTCCTGCCGCTGGAAATAACGAATCTGATATTCTTTTCAAAAAGCCGCCTTACCACATTGTCAAAGTTTTCTGGCAGCTGTTTGTTATCGTCAAGCAAAGTGCCGTCCATGTCTGTTGCAATAAGTTTAATCATCATGATCCTCCGTGGTTTTCGTTATGCTCGGACATTCATCTGTCTCTTATACACATCTCCGAGCCCACGAGACTAAGGCGAATC
>UQAR01000036.1 GCA_900539095.1 uncultured Ruminococcus sp. | reverse complement strand
GAGATTCGCCTTAGTCTCGTGGGCTCGGAGATGTGTATAAGAGACAGGAAAAAGACTTGGCACAAAGAGAGGATTCATCGCAGTTAAGTCAAACTGCTCACTCCAGTCTTATGTACCTGCCCTTGCTCCTCTCATGGATAAGTATAAGGTAACAAAGGCACTTGCCTGCACATATCAGGCTATCTCCGGTGCAGGTAAAACATTTGAGAGTTTCCCTGAGATACTCGACAACGTTATCCCATATATCGGCGGCGAGGAAGAAAAGTCTGAGAAAGAGCCTCTCAAGATCTGGGGTCATATCGAGGGCGACGTTATCGTTGACGCAACAGCTCCGGCTATCACAACTCAGTGCCTGAGAGTTCCTGTTTCTGACGGACATACAGCGGCTGTTTTCGTATCATTCGAGAATAAGCCTTCTAAGGAAGAGATACTCAAGGCTTGGAAAGACTTCAGCGGCGTTCCACAGGAACTCCAGCTGCCAAGTGCACCAAAGCAGTTCCTTAACTACTTCACAGAGGACGATCGTCCACAGGCTAAGCTCGACAGAAACCTTGAGGGCGGCATGGCAGTTTCAATAGGCAGACTGAGAGAAGATTCTCAGTATGACTATAAGTTCGTTTGCCTCTCACATAACACACTCAGAGGTGCAGCAGGCGGAGCTGTTCTGCTGGCTGAACTTCTTGCAGCAAAGGGCTATTTTGACTAATTTCACATCTATATACGCACGAAAGGAGTGCTGTTTATGAAAAAGACTATTTTCACAGGTGCAGGCGTTGCTATCGTTACACCTATGAACGCTGACGGCTCTATCAACTTTGACAAGCTTGGCGAGCTTATCGATTTCAATATCGACAACGGCACAGACGCTATCATAATCTGCGGAACAACAGGCGAAAGTGCTACAATGACAGACGATGAGCATATCGAGTGTATCCGTTATGCCATTGAGAAAACAAATCACAGAGTACCGGTCATCGCAGGCACTGGTTCAAACCATACCGAGTATGCCGTAAACCTTTCAAAGAAAGCTGAGGAGCTTGGTGCTGACGCCCTGCTCTGCGTTACACCTTATTACAATAAAACTTCACAGGCAGGTCTTATCGCACATTTCACAGCTATCGCAAAGGCTGTCACACTGCCTATCATTCTTTATAATGTTCCTTCAAGAACAGGCGTGAACATTCTTCCTGAAACTTGCCGTGAACTTGCCAAGATTGACAATATCGTTGCTATCAAAGCAGCAAGCGGAAACATCAGCCAGATAACTCAGGTAGCTGCCCTCTGCGGCAATGACCTCGATATCTATTCAGGCAACGACGATCAGATCGTTCCTATCATGGCTCTCGGCGGAAAGGGCGTTATCTCAGTTCTTTCAAACTGTATGCCATTTGAAACTCACGAGATCGCACAGCTTTGCCTTGACGGAAAGTATGACGAGGCAAGAGAAAAGGCATTCAAAACACTTGATTTTGCAAAGGCACTTTTCAGCGACGTGAACCCTATCCCTGTTAAGGAGGCTCTTAACCTTATGGGCTTTGAGGTCGGCGAGTGCCGCCTGCCGCTTGTAAGAATGAGCGATGATAAAATAGAAAAGCTGAAAGCGTCAATGAACGCTCTCGGACTTATCAAGTAAAATATACAAAGGGCGGAGAAATTCGCCCTTTATGTTTATAACAAAATTTCAAGGTGTGCTGTAGGGGCGAACAGCGTTCACCCGTTTTCCTGCACATACTGGTCAATAAATAAAAAGAAAAGGAATGATATAAATGACAAAGATCGCAATATGCGGTGCCTGCGGAAAAATGGGCAGGTTCATATATGACGTTATATCAGAGCGTGACGACTGCACAGTAAGTGCAGGTATCGACAAGTTCGGCGAGGCTTATGCAGACTTCCCTGTTGTAAAAGAGCCTGCCGACCTGCCTGAAAAGCCTGATGTAATAATCGACTTCTCACACCCTTCCGCACTGGACGGACTTCTCAGCTATTGCCTTTCAAACGGCACTGCCCTTGTAATAGCTACCACAGGCTATACAGAAGAGGATACAGCGAAGATACACAAGGCAGCCGAACAAATACCGGTATTCTTCACATTCAACATGACCCTCGGAATCAATCTTCTTGCAAACCTTGCAAAAACAGCCGCAAAAGTTCTGGGCGGTCAGTATGATATCGAGATAATCGAAAAGCATCATAATCAGAAGATAGACGCTCCGTCAGGCACAGCTATCATGCTTGCAGACGCAATAAACGAGGAGCTTGACAACAAGTATCACTATGTTTATGACCGTCATTCTGTAAGAGCAAAAAGAGAAAAGACTGAGATCGGTATGCATTCTATCCGTGGCGGCACTATTGTCGGCGAACACGAGATAATCTTTGCAGGCAGAGATGAAGTTATCTCACTCAAGCATGAGGCTCATTCAAAGCAGGTATTCGCTGTTGGTGCAGTGAATGCAGGCGTTTTCCTCTGCGGAAAGCCGGCAGGACTTTATGCAATGAGCGACCTTCTCGCATCTCTTTAATAACTTTAGCAAACATAAAACAGCTGTGCAGCACAACGCCGCACAGCTGTTTTTATTATGCCTTAAATATTTTCATCAAGCTCCAAAGAAGTTTTCTCACGCTTTGCAAGCTTTTTCCACTGCGACTTGTATTCTGCGTAGACCGTTTTCCATTCACCGTCATCAGGGATATATCCTCCAAAACAGGTCTTTTCAAACAGATCTATCAGACTGCCAAGCTCAGCACCACGCTTTTCCATAAGGTATTCCCTTATCATTTCAGGAGTGTATCCCGAAAGCTTGTCATGAGAAGTTATGGTAAGCATCTTTACAACTCTTTGGTAAAGCCTTATGACTTTGTCGCCGTTATCTCTGAATTTAAGCGACAGTCTGAAAAATACCTCGATTATCCTGTTAAGGAACACAAAGACTACCAGCACAAAAGCTACGCCGATAAACAGTGCGATCCTGCTGAAATAACTCACAAATGTGGAAACATCAAAGTTTCCGCCCTGTGAACTGTAGTCACGCTGATATCCCGGAACTGTCGGGTCAAATGTCATCCAGCCAATGCCTGCCACAAACACCTCCACAAAGGCGTGAGCGTGGCTATCTCTTACCACAAACTCTCCACGTTCATTCTTTTCATACGCTGCAAATCCCTCAACATATCTCGCAGGCAGTCCCAACATTCTCGCCATAAGGGTCATGCTCGTGGCATAGTTCGTGCAGTTTCCACGCTTGCTTGTGAAAAGGAAATATGCGATAGACTCATCGTCAGGCTCATACTCGTTATCGTAAACATAACCGTTCTGCTCGAAATAATCCACAAGTGCCTGAGCTTTCTCGTAATCATTTTTGCAGTTCTCAGTTATGTTCTTCGCAAGAGCCTCCATTTTTCCGCCCTTGTCGTCATATGCGGAAACATCTGTGTACAGTGCATATACCTTAACAATGTTATTCATTTGCGTTAAAGTGATATCTCCGTTTTCAGAGCCGTGTCGAAGAAGAAGTTTAAAATCATCTTCCGTCATATCAAGGTTTGCGGCAACTTTCCTTTCACGTTCGGTTTCAGGATAATATTCAAAGCTTATACCCAGATTGTTTCCTGCTGTATCATATGGTCTGTAGACCTCTCCGTGAGTAGTTTTGATATAAACGTTGTTCTCCCCTGGAGTCACCATAAGCGGAGCAGGTATATAGCTTGGTGCAAAACTGTCGCTGAACTGGTTCATGACCGCCTTTTCACTGAACAGGTCATCAGGGAACATAGCCTTGTCCACACCGCTGTCCTTACTGTAATCTTTATCCGCAAGGGACTTAGCAATGCTGTAAACATAGCTTGGCGAGTTCACCTCGTTGTCGCCGTAAAGATGAACATTTCGGTCAAAATCGAAGTTGTAAAAGCTATTGTCATTCGTCCACTTCTCATATCTGAAAAGGTCAAATGACTGCCTGCGGAGATAAATGACTTTTTCGTCAGAAGTTGTGGTGAAATTGAAAAGTATCTCACCCGTTGCGTCTGCACCAAACCTCGGCGACGATTCTTCACTAAGGCTGTCATATGTTCCGCTGGTCTTTATGGTAAGGTCAAAAAAGTTGCTGTTTTGCTCAAGATATGACTTGCTTTCGGACGCAGGCATAAGCATTGCCAACGCTCCCGCAAGGGTAACGAAAACCGCTGCCGCCGCCACATATGAGCCGTTTATCACAAGGTTACCCTTGCTTTCGTCAGACACAAGTCGGCTGTGCACCATAAGTGCTATAAATACTGTGAGCATTATGGTTATGTCGAGAGTGCCCATGGAATCTGCTCGCTTGCCGTAAATAAAAAACGGGAAAAGCAGCACAAGCATAGTTCCGAAACTTCGATATCTCACAATAGTGAAATAATAAAGCACCGAGGTTATAAAAAATCCCAGTCCCACAAACAGAAAATAGAAGTATTCATCTATCTGACCTATCTCCTGCCTGTTCACATAAAACCAGTTTATGAATGACTTGCCCGAATTTTCATATCCTGCACGCAGCAGCTGCAAGCTCAAAAACAAGACTGATACCATAAGTGCCGTATACACAAGTCCTCTTGCTATTTTTCTAGGCTTGAGCCACTCAAAAAGTGCAAACAGCAGGCACTCATAGACCACATATCCAAACGTGAAAAGTCTTACATTTTCAGTAAGATACGTTTTGAAGATCATGTTCATCACCACCGTGCCAAGGAGCAGCGGAAGTGCGTATTTTGACAGGATATTCACAAGGGAGCTTTTTATCTGAGTTGTTTTAACATTCAAAACTCACACCCCCTTATGTCATTTTGCGAAACTCAAAGCTTTCATCAACAAGCCACATATTTTCAGTCTGCTTGTCGATGCCGCTAAGACGTGTCACAACAAAAGAGCCGTTAAATTCTTCAAGGAGCGAAGAAAAATCGCCCAAAGAAGTTGCCATGCAGGCGGTAAAACAGATAGGTGCAGTCTTTCCTATCTCGTGAGAAAAGGCAAAACGCTTTTCCTGTGGATAAGGAGAAACTGCGGCAAGCTCGTTTTGCAGCTCGATAAGATCTCCTGCCTGCTTTATTTTCATGCTTTTCCAGCCGTCAAGGTAATAATTATACTCGCTTTCGTAGCCCTCCATTATGAGCATTGAAAGCATCGCAAGGCTCGCCTCTATCATATTGTCAACATTCATTGCAAACATAGGGTCGCCGTTATCGGCAGGTATATCAAGGAAAAACGCCTGACTTGAGGCTGTCACCTTTTCATCAAGGCGGACCATAAGCTCGTCACGTTTTGAAGAAAGTTTCCAATTTATTCGCTTGAGCGGGTCGCCTATCTCATATTGTCTGTGGTCATATCCCGGAACGCCTGTCAGACCAAGTGCATTTTCGTCTGACTCGCTTTCGTTATCGTCAAACGCCGCATTTTCTGATGTCGCTTTGAGCAGCTCAGTCTGCGTGCCGGTATCAGGGATATTCGGCATTATTTTTATCTTTCCCACGGCTTTTTCAAACCTTGAACTATGGAGCCGCAAAGTGATGATGCCGAGATAATCGTGAAGAATTATATTTTTTATCCTCACTGTGCCAAGCCCTGCAAAACGTGTTTTCAGCTTAACATTTACGCCATGCTGTCTGCCCCCTGCTACCACTGTTTTAAAGTCAAGTGGACTGACGGCTGTAACATTATCCGAACACTCTGTTACCACTTCAACCACGCAGGACGGAATGAACCTCACTGCATTGAGAAGTATCACTTCTGCCTCAAGTTCTTCGTCCTTTGCACTTATTTCGCTGGAAAGCTTTATGGCTGCCACAAGCTTTCTTTTTGTCACAAGCAGTGACGCTAAGGATATCACAAAGGCTATAGCAAGGAGATAAAGCACAAGCGTACCGCCGCTGCCGTTGATATATATTTTCAGCATCAACGCAACAGCCACGCAGGTAAGATAACCTAAAAGATTTTTCATAGGGTCATATCCTCTATTTCTCTATAGCGTCAGGTGATTTTACCGTAAGTGCGATATTTTCAAGTGCCTCTCGCTCGTTGGCAAAGGCAGATTTGCCCTTTGGTGAAAGCATAAGTCTATGTGCAAGGACGTCAGTCATAACAGCCTTAACATCATCAGGCATGACGAAACTTCTGCCCTGAACAAAGGCATAAGCTTTAGAGGCTTTGAGCAGTGCGATACTTCCACGAGGTGATACTCCAAGCTTTACATAGTCTGAATTTCTTGTTGCGGTAACAAGGCTCAGGATATATTTTCTCACAGAAAGCTCTGCGGTCACATTTTCAGCGTAGCCCATAAGTTCACGGACTTTCTCAAGAGTCATGACAGGCTGGATATTCTTTGCAAAGCCTGACCTTTCTGCTCTTGACATGATATCAAGCTCGTCATCATAAGACGGATAACCCATGGATATCTTCATCAAAAATCTATCCATTTGAGCCTCAGGGAGATGATAAGTACCGTAAGTTTCCACAGGGTTCTGAGTTGCGAGCACCATAAAAGGCGACGGCAGCTCGTGGGTCTTTCCGTCGATAGATATTTGGTGCTCTTCCATGACTTCAAGCAAGCTTGACTGAGATTTCGGCGAGGCTCTGTTTATCTCGTCTGCGAGGAGAAAATTACACATTGCCGCACCCTCTTTATACTCAAGCTCATGAGTTTTCTGATCTATCATAGAAAATCCCACGATATCAGACGGCATAACGTCAGGGGTAAGCTGGATACGGTTATATCTGCCGTCCACCAATCTTGCAAGTGCTGACACAAGCTGAGTTTTGCCAACGCCCGGGACGTCCTCGATAAGAACATGACCGCCGCAGAGCATGGCTGTGATTATTTTAAGCACGGAATCGGTTTTACCGACTATGACTTTTTCTATATTATCTGTGAGAAGTTTTACCTTTTCGTTCAATTTTGTTATCCTCCTTTTTAACAGGCTTTCTGTTTGGCGTAAGTGAGATCACTTTTCTTTTGAGCAGAACGACATTTTCAATGCCTGTAGTATGAGGGAACATATCCACAGGCTGGATAAGCTGTGCTTTATAACCTATTTTTGCAAGAAGTTTAAGGTCACGTTCGAGAGTTTCTATTTTACAGGAAACGTAAACTATCTTTTCAGGTCTTAGCTTGCCCAGTGAGTCAACGAACTCTTCGGTAGTGCCTGCTCTTGGAGGGTCAAGAAAGACTGTATCGCAGCTTTCGCCTGCGTCAGCAAGCTTGGTCATGAACTCCCCTGCGTCCTCGTTATAAAACCTGATATTATCAAGCTTATTAAGTTTTGCATTGGAAACGGCGTCTTTAACAGCCTCGGCATTAAGCTCCACGCCTGCCACGTCTGCACCGCTTTTTGCAGCGATAAGACCGATAGTACCGGTGCCGCAATAGGCGTCGATAATTTTATCGCCTTTTTTAAGCTCGGCACAGGAAATTGCCTGAGCATAAAGTTTTTCGGTCTGTTCAGGGTTCACCTGATAGAAAGAATGGGGTGAAACTCTGAATCTACAGCCGCAAAGCTCATCGGTGATATAGCCTTTGCCATACATTATAATATCACGGTCGCCCAAAGTAAGAGGGGTCGTGCCTTTATTGATATTCTGAATGATAGTGGTTATATATGGGTGTTTCTCGGTGATAGCGTGGACGAAGTTTTTCTTTGCAGGAAAAACGGGGCTTGCGGTAACGAGGACTAGCATCACCTCTCCTGTAGTTTGAGAGGTACGGATAAGGGTATGTTTCAGAAGTCCCTGACCGCTTTCCTCGTTATACGGCAAGATACGGAAGTCAGCCATAAGGTCTTTCAACGTAGCGATTATTTGCTGGGCACGGATATCTTCAAGGAAACAATCGTCTGTAAGGACGACGCTATGTTTTGATGACTGATAGACGCCTGAAACGATATGTTTAGAGCCGTTGACCTTATAGACGGTTTGTACCTTATTGCGATAATTATATGGGTCGCTCATTGCTATTATCTGTTTTGGTCTGCAAAAGCGGCTCAACATTCTATCTTCCTTAGCCTGTTTCCACTCGATCTGCTCTGCATATGGTTTATCCAGCTGGCAGCCTCCGCAGCGTTTAAAGCAGCTGCATTTTTTCTCACCTGTTGACTTATTGATAATGGTATGTTTATTCATTACACTAGCTCTTTTCATTATGTATAAATTTTATTTTAAGTATACCATTTTATATGGATAATGTCAACAAACACGGTTATAACAGTTAAGTTTAGCGGTATGTTTGGTGGTTATAGCTTAGTTAGGTCTACAAATATTCAATTTTCAAGCTACGGACGGGGTACAGGAAGTGCTTTTCTGTGCGATCAGAACCTCTCATCGTGTTCACCTAACTCACGCCCTCAGAATGTTTCCTCATACACTGCTACCTCGCAGGATATTCGATTTGGGATAATATCCTTGGGGTATGGCTGCGGTATGGTACAGTGATACCCTTATACTTATCCCGAAAATCAGGCGGTTTGTTGCATAAAAAATGCAACAATTAATGGATTATTGCCAAATTAAAATATAAATCATTTGTTTGCACAAATCGATGGGGCGGTTTTTGTGGGATATGCTGAGGATATAGTTCGATTTTCGACCGGTAAATAGTGTATAGCCTGAACTGTCATTGACAAGGCGTGAGATATGTACTATAATAGTGGTATTGTAAAAATGAACGGAGGTGTGGTCAGGTTGGCTAATGACAACAGACAACAAAACTACAGAAATAACAAGCCGCAGGACTACTACGAACAGGAATATCAACGGCAGTTGGACGAATTTAACCGAATCAGCGGTGTGGGCGGCAATGCCGGGTCACAGTTTCAACAGATAGACGACGGCGTAAACGACTTTGACGATTACTACGATGAGAGTTACTCGGAGGACTACGGTCAGGGGGCTGCTCAGGGATACGGACAGGAATATGGTGGACGGTCTGACGGCTATGATGGCTCTTACAGGGGGGCAAGGTCGCCTCAGAGGCAGGCTGCACGGCCGCAATCGAGATCGAATGGCAAGTCTGGCGGTCAGAAAAATCAGAATGGCAAAAGTACGGCGGCTCGGAAAAACAATGACTTACAATTCGGCAGCAACAACAAGAGCCGAAGTGGTTCGTCAGGCAAAAAAGGTAAAAACAAAGTGGAAAATAAAAAAAGACACCCTATAAGGACGTTTTTCAAAGTCCTTATCATAATACTGCTCATAGTTTTCATACTGGCTAATCTGCTTATTTGGAGATACATAGGCATGGTGAACACGGTGGACAGGGGGCAGAGGACTAACACGGGGGCTGCTATGAACAGCTCTGATGTTAGAAATATATTGCTCATTGGTTCGGACACGAGAAACGCTGAGGAGCGTGGCAGGACGGACTCTATGATACTGCTTTCCATAAACAGTCAGTCAAAAGAGATAACAATGACCTCGTTCATGCGTGATATGTATGTGAACATAAAGGGCAAGGACGCTGAGGGCGATGATATCGACACATGGGCTAAGCTCAATGCGGCGTATGTTTACGGTGGTGCGGAACTTCTTATGGACACCATTGAATACAACTTTGACATTGCGGTGGACGATTATATTTACATTGATTTTATGTCATTTGTTGACATTGTGAACGCTGTAGGCGGAATAGATATCGAGATATCCGATGAAGAGGCGGAGGGCATGATACCGCCGATAAGTGAACAGAACAAGCTGCTTGGCAATGACAAGGGCACGGATTATCTTGACCACGGCGGAAAGCTGCACTTAAACGGAAATCAGGCTTTGGCGTATGCAAGGCTCAGGTATGTAGGCAACGCTGATTTTGAGAGGACGGAGCGTCAGAGGACGGTCATAACAAAGATAATCGAGAAGGCAAAGGCGTCAAGTCCGCTGACTATCGACAAATTCGCAAAGGCGTCGATGTCGCATCTTACAACGAATATGTCCAAGACGCAGCTTTTTGCACTGACCTACAAGGCTATTTTCTCAATGAATTACGAGATAAAATCCATGAGGCTGCCTGATGATAATTCCTACTCTTACGGTTCGACTGATGACGGTCAATCCATACTTGATGTGGACTTTGAGGCTTGCAAGGCTTTGCTTAGGAAAGAAATTTACAAGCAGTGATGCTATGACGGGAAATGAGTTTCTCCTCTACAGATGCGATAGGATAGTTTTTATTGCTATCATGGCTTGTTTCTTAGACTGGCGAACGCTGTTCGCCCCTACAAAAAAAGACGGACGCTTTTTCGGCGTTCGTCTTTTTTGTACATAGGTTATTATTTTATTCTGCTGCTGCGGAGTGCGTTGAGGATGGCTATTACGGCTACGCCTACGTCTGCGAACACTGCAAGCCACATTCCGGCAAGTCCTAATGCACCGAAAATCAGCACGAGGGCTTTTACGCCGAGGGCAAAGATTATATTCTCTCTTACTATGGTCATAGTTTTTCGGGATATCTTTACGGCGTCTGCTATGCTTGACGGGTCGTCATTCATGAGCACAACGTCGGCTGCCTCTATGGCGATATCTGAACCTAAGCCGCCCATTGCGATACCGATATCGGCTCTTGCGATAACAGGGGCGTCGTTTATTCCGTCGCCTGCGAACGCAACAAGTCTGCGGTCAGGGTCTTTTATAAGCTGCTCAACTTTTTCTACCTTATTTTCAGGGAGAAGTTCGCTGAAAAATGTTTTTATGCCGACTTTCTTTGCGACCTTTTCGGCGGTATCCTTTTTATCGCCTGTGAGGAGGACGGTTTCAACGCCAAGATCTCTCAGTCTTGAAACGGCTGCGGCGGATGTTTCTTTTATCTCGTCGCCTAAGAGTATCTCGCCTATGAACTTGCCGTCAAGGGCAACATAGACTGCTGTCGCAGAATCTTCTGAGCTTTGTGCGGCGATACCGTTTGTTTCAAGAAGTGCTTTCTTTCCGCAGAGTATCTCTTTGCCGTCAAGCTTTGCTCTTACGCCGTTTCCTGCTATTTCTTCAACATCTGAAAGTCTTGTGCCGTTTATTTCTTTGCCGTATTTTTCAACTATGGAAAGACCGATAGGGTGGGTGGACATACTCTCTGCATAGGCTGCCGCCTCAAGGAGGTTATCCTGTGAAACGCCCTGTGGGTTTACGCTGAGGACTGTGAACTGACCCTTTGTGAGAGTTCCTGTTTTATCAACGGCGAGGGTCTTACACTGTGCCATTGTTTCGAGGTTCTTTGCACCCTTTATAAGTATTCCCTTTTTAGATGCTCCGCCTATACCTGCGAAGAACGAGAGAGGTACGGAGATGACAAGTGCACATGGGCAGGATATTACAAGGAACAGAAGTCCTCTATAGAGCCATTTTGAGAACTGGTCAAAGCCCAAGATAAAGCTTGGAATGAACACCAGTGCCAATGCTGCGAATACCACGGCAGGGGTATAAACTCTTGAAAAACGGGTGATGAATTTTTCGGTCTTGGCTTTTCTTTCGCTTGAGTTTTGAACCATATCAAGTATCTTTGACACGGCGGACTCATGGAAAGTATTTGTAACCCTGACTTTAAGAAGTCCTCTGAGGTTTGTTGAGCCGCTGAGGACGTTATCCCCTGCTTTGACTTCAACCGGGAGGAACTCGCCTGTGAGGGCTGAGGTATCAAGTTCTGACTCGCCTTCTGTTACTACGCCGTCAAGTGGTATTCTTTCGCCTGTTTTTACGGCGATTATCTCGTCCTTGAGGATATCCTCAGGAGGCAGCTCATAAGTCTTGCCGTTTCTCACAACGGTAACGGACTCAGGCTTAAGTTCCATAAGCTTTGTGATAGATTTTCTTGACTTCTCAACGGCGATAGTCTGGAAAAGTTCGCCCACCTGGAAGAACAGCATAACGGCTGCACCCTCACGGAAGTCTTTAAGAGCAAACGCACCCACTGTTGCTATGGTCATGAGCAGTGACTCGTCAAAAGCCTCGCCTTTGACAAGGTTTCTAACGGCGGCGATAACGACGTCAAGACCTGCGATAAGGTAAGAAACTATTGCAAGGCCTGCACTGAGGTACTCGCACACTGAACCGCTGCCAAGCTTATCGATAAGCATAGAGGCGATGAAGAGGACGATAGCCACGGAAAGCTTTACTATTTCGCCCTTATGGTCGGAGGCAGGTTCGGCGTCGGGAATCTGGCTGCCGTAGTCGATGACTGTAACATCAGGTTCAAGCTGGTGTACGGTATCTTCTATCATGATACGGAGGTCAGGGTTTGAGCCGTCGGTCTTGACGGTAAGCTTTTTGCTGATAAAATCGACATTTGAAGAGATAACGCCGGCAAGCTCGCCCACACGGTTTGCTATCTTTTCGCCGCAGTTAGGGCAATCGAGATCCTCCAGTCTGAGGTAGAGGGTCTTTTCAGAAGAAGTGTCAAGTTCTTTGACGTCAACGTCAGGTTCAAGCTTATGGACGACATTTTCTATCTCGATGAAGAGTGTGTTTTTATCGCCGCTATACTCAACGGTAAGTTTTTTATTGATAAAGTCGAGGTTAGAGTTCTGGACATTTTCCAGTTCGCCAACACGCTTTTCGATCTTTTCCGCACAATGCGGACAATCGAGCTCTTTAAGCAACAAAGTCATCTTACTCATTTCACATTCTCCTTATACTACATAAAAATCAATTTACTCGCTGATATGCTCGATACCCATATTAAGGATTATAGCGACGTGCTCATCAGAAACGGAATAATAGACGGTTTTTCCCTCACGTCTATATTTCACAAGTCTTGCTTGTTTAAGCACTCTCAGCTGGTGTGATATAGCTGACTGTGACATTTCCAGCAGCTCGGCTATATCACAGACGCACATTTCGTCCTTTATAAGGGTAAAGAGTATTTTCACTCTTGTTTGGTCGCCGAGGACTTTAAAAAGCTCTGCCACGTCATATATCTCCTCCTCAACGGGCATTGTTTTCCCTATTTCCTCCATTTTCTCTATATTCTTTCCTCCGCACTGTTTATGCTCATGCTTTACTGTATTCTCGCTCATTTATTTTCGCTCTCCTTTTCTTATTATTGTTTTAGTATATTCGATATGGGTCATTTCAATTCATCATATGAATAACTGTTCATATGTTTATTATATCATATATTCATGTTTTGTCAAGGGGGTTTTGAAATTTTTTTGATTTAAGTTATTTGGGGAAATTTGTTTACATGGTACTGGTGTGCAGACAGAGAAAAAGCCGTTTTGATCTCTCAAAACGGCTTTTAAAGCAACGGTTATTTGGCAGGCGTCGCAGCTCCTGCAACTCTCGGGTTTCCCCTGTCATGCCATCGGCGTGTGGTCGCAACGAAATTTACCACCTCAAATAACCTATTCTTATCCTATTCATGTTATATCATATTTATTCTGATTTGACAAGTCTTGCTATTTCCACTACAGTTGGATCTCTACAGATACGTGGTTGCATACCATGCGGGCGAATGCTGTTCGCCCCTACGGATTATTCAGTCAAGTTCTGCTGCCGCCAAATCGCTACGCTCGGTGTTGCGGGCACAGCTCTGGTCGGCTTTGCCAATTCCTCACTCCTAACTTCTCTCTTTTTACACCTGTATTCAATCTTGACAAGTGTCAAAAAAAGTGGTACTATATTTATACGCAAAATCTCGGTCCTATTGGAAAGGAAATGATACTATGGACAAGTCTTCTCAGATCAATACTCAGGATATTACCAAACGTTACACTCTCGGTGAAGAGATCTTCAACTCCGTATCACACGGTGCTGGCGGTTTGCTCTCCATTGCGGGTACTGCCGTTCTTATCGTTCTCGCTGCCATTTACTCTAACGCTTGGGGCGTTGTCGGCTCAGCGATTTTCGGTGCGTCGCTTATTGTCCTATACACAATGTCTACTCTTTATCACGCTATCACAAACCCTAAAGCTAAAAAATTCTTCAGGATAATGGATCACAACACCATTTTCTTCCTCATTGCAGGAACTTACACACCTATCACTCTTGTGCCGTTGAGAGGTGCTCTCGGCTGGGTGCTTTTCGGTATCGTTTGGGGTGCGGCTGTTCTTGGCATTGTACTTAACTCCATTGACCTTGAAAAATTCCGCAAGCCGTCTGTTGTTTGCTATATTGCAATGGGCTGGGTAGTTATAATTGCAGTAAAGCCTATGATAGAAAAGGTTTATCCGCTGGCATTATGGTTCATTCTTATTGGCGGACTTTTTTACACGGTGGGCGTTATTTTTTACGTCAAGAAAAACAAGAAATATTTTCACTCAATATGGCATTTATTCACCATTGCAGGCAGTGTTTTCCACTATTTTGCGGTGCTTATGATGATAACGCATGAATAAAGAATTATCCCGAGGGTTTGCGTCCTCGGGATTTTTTGTGCTTTATCATGCTTGTTACGATGTCGATCTGTTTAGAGAAAATATTTCTAAAATGAAATATATGGCGGTTTTTCTATTGCAAAAAAGGCTGAAAAGTAGTATAATTATACTGGTGTTTTATAAACAGCTGCACCTGATGATGATTTTGGTGCTGCACTGACATGAAAGGAGCATTTTATGCGTAGATCGGGTATTTTGATGCATATTTCTTCTTTGCCTAACGATTACGGTATCGGCAAACTTGGAAAAGAGGCTTATGCTTTTGTGGATTTCCTTGAAAAAGCTCATCAGAAATGCTGGCAGATACTGCCGATTTCTCCTACAAGCTATGGCGACTCGCCATATCAGAGCTTTTCTGTTCACGCAGGCAATCCATATTTTATAGATCTTGAAACGCTGGAGGCTGAGGGATATCTAAAGCCTGCGGAATACAAGGATATCGACTGGGGCGATGACAAGGGGTCTGTTGACTACGGCAGGATATACGAGATAATTTTCAAGGTGCTGAGGACGGCTCACAAGCGTTTTCGCAAAAAGCCTGAAAAGGCATACTCTAAATTTGTGGTGGAAAACAAGGAGTGGATATACGATTACGCTTTGTTTATGTCACTGAAGTTTGCAAACAAGGGCAAGGCTTGGTATGAATGGGACGAACCGCTGAAAATGTACAAGCCTAAGGCGATAAAAAATGCGAGAAAAGAATATGCTAACGATATCGACTTCTGGTGCTTTGTACAGTATAAATATTCCCAGCAATGGAAAAAACTAAAGGCTTATGCAAACGAAAAGGATATCGAGATAATCGGCGACATACCTATTTATGTGGCGTATGACAGCGTTGAGGTATGGAGCACGCCGCAGTATTTCAGCCTTGACAAGGAGAAAAAGCCTGTGGAGGTAGCAGGATGTCCGCCTGACGCATTCACGGCTGACGGTCAGCTGTGGGGTAATCCACTTTATGACTGGGAATACATAGCAAGGGACAAATTCCGCTGGTGGATAAGACGTATCAAGGCGGCGGCTGAAACTTATGATGTGGTCAGGATAGACCATTTCAGGGGCTTTGAGAGCTACTACTGCATACCGTATGGTGCTAAAAACGCCAAAAAGGGCAAGTGGAGAAAAGGTCCTGACATGAAACTTTTCAAGGAAGTTAAAAAGCAGCTTGGGGACGTGCAGATCATTGCAGAGGACTTGGGATTCCTTACAAAGCACGTTGTAAAAATGCTCAATGCAAGCGGATATCCTGGCATGAAGGTACTGGAGTTCGGATTTGATTCTGACAGCACGAATGGATATCTGCCGCACAACTACAAGACCACCAACAGCATTTGCTATACAGGAACGCACGATAACGAAACGATATTGGGCTGGATAAAGAGCTGTGACGAGAAAACGGCGGAGTATTGCAAGGATTATCTTGGGGTGACGAAAGATGAGTTTGTGCCTTGGGCAATGGTAAGGCTTTGTTGGTCGAGCGTGTGCGATACGGCTATAGCACAAATGCAGGATATACTTTGCCTTGGCAGTAAAGCGAGAATGAATACACCGTCAACAGTGGGAACAAACTGGAAGTGGAGATTGGAAAGCTTTGATGTGCTTGATGATAGATTGGCGGAGAGATTGGCGAAGATAACAGCGGTTTATGGAAGATAGAGCAAGTATAAACGAGGAATGTGCATAGCTTATCAGAGATGTGCACAAGCACCGAGCGTAGCGATTTTGCGGCGGAAGAACTTGCCTGAATAAGATGTAGGGGCGACCTGAGGTCGCCCCTACGATACATTGTGTGGTCACCAAAATTTTGCGATAATTTTATATGCCGTGACGTCCAAACGATAAGCGACATTGTTGTGATATTCTCAGTTAATTCGACGGGAGAGAAATAGCGGGACGCCGAGGGCGTCGTCCCCTACGGTGCGGTGGGAAAATTTTTATGGTTATTGAGCCATGTTGTATCGTTGCTTGTTCCTTCGACGGGCGAACGATGTTCGCCCCTACCATACGTTATGCGGATAATAACAAAGTACAAAATACAATAGAATACATAAAATATCAGAAAGGATAAAAACCAATGAACAAAGAACTGTTTTACAGCGAACTTAGCAAAGATCTGAAAAAGAAATTCGGTGCGGACGTTGAAAACGCCCTGCCTTGGCAGCTCCATGAAAGCCTGTCGGCTACTGTTATGGAGCTTATCGACGGAGATTGGGAGAACAGCAGAAAGGCTCACCTTGACAGCCGCAGGGCTTGCTACCTCTCTATGGAGTTCCTTATGGGAAGAGCCGTTTACAACAACCTCCTTTGCCTTGGTATCACCGATGAGGTGGACGAGCTTTTGAAGGCTCACGGCAGGAGTCTTAACGACCTTGAAGAGATAGAGGACGCTGCTCTCGGTAACGGCGGTCTTGGCAGACTGGCGGCTTGTTTCCTCGATTCCGCTGCCGCTCATGACCTGCCTTTGGACGGCTACGGCATAAGATACAAGTACGGTCTTTTCAAGCAGAAGATAGTTGACGGTTTCCAGAAGGAAGAGGCTGACAACTGGACAAAGTACGGCGACCCTTGGTCTAAGAGATGCGAAAATGACAAGGTAATCGTTAAATACGGCGATCAGACTGTTTACGCTGTGCCTTATGATATGCCTGTTATCGGCTTTGGTACTAAAAATGTGGGCACACTAAGACTTTGGCAGGCTGAGAGCGTGGAGGATTTCGACTTCGCTCAGTTCGACTGCGGAAACTATGGCGGTGCGGTAAAGGCTAAAAATGACGCTGAGAACATTTCTAAGGTGCTTTACCCTAACGATAACTGCGAAGAGGGCAAGATACTCAGGCTCAAGCAGGAATATTTCTTCTCCTCTGCATCTGTGACGGACATCATCAAAAAGCATTTGGCTAAGTTCGGCACGCTTGACAACCTTGGCGACTTTATCACTATACAGCTCAATGACACTCACCCTGTTATCGCTGTGCCTGAGCTTATAAGACAGCTTTGTGCTGAACACGGATATGACTTTGACAAGGCTTTTGAGATCGCTCACAAGGTCTTTAACTACACAAACCACACTATCATGGCTGAGGCTCTTGAAAAGTGGGACTGCCGCCTTGTGGAAAAGGTAGTGCCTGAGGTCTACACTTACATTCTTATGATAAACGAGCGTTTTATCAAGGATATGTACGCCCTCAAAAAGGACAGAGAATATATTTCAAAGCTCTCCCCTGTTGGCGACTGCATGGTGAAAATGGCGTTTATGGCAATTTACGTTTCAAGCTATATAAACGGCGTTGCGGCTATCCACACGGAGATACTGAAAAAGGACGCTCTCAAGGACTGGTATGAGCTTTATCCTGAGAGATTCCAGAACAAGACAAACGGCATCACTCAAAGACGCTGGCTGGCACTTTGCAACCCTGAGCTTTCGGCTCTTATCACAAAGCTTTTAGGCAATGCGGACTGGGTGAAGGACCTGGACGAGCTTAAAAAGCTTGAAAAATATGCTGACGATGAGGCTGTGCTCAACGAGTTCATGGCTGTTAAGGAGGCTCAGAAGAACCGTCTTGCTGCGTTTGTAAAAGAGCATGACGGCGTTGACATCGACCCGAACACTATTTTCGACATTCAGATAAAGCGTTTGCACGAATACAAGAGGCAGTTCCTGAACGCTTTGTCTATACTGTATATTTACTACGGCATAAAGGACGGTTCTATAAAGGACTTCACGCCGACGACATTTATTTTCGGTGCAAAATCTGCTCCGGGATACAGGAGGGCTAAGGCTATCATCAAGCTTATCGGCGAGATAGGCAAGCTTGTGAACTCTGACCCTGACACAAAGGATCTCATCAAGGTGGTTTTCGTTCAGAACTACAACGTTTCTTATGCGGAAAAGCTTGTTACTGCGGCTGATGTTTCTGAGCAGATATCTACGGCAGGCACTGAGGCGAGCGGCACTGGCAACATGAAACTTATGCTCAACGGTGCGGTCACACTGGGAACTTATGACGGTGCTAACGTGGAGATAGTTCAGGAGGCAGGCGAGGAGAACAACTACATTTTCGGTGCGAGAGTGGAAGAGCTTGCTAAGATAATGCCGGAATATGACCCTAGGGAGATACTTTTCTCAAACGACAAGATAAAGCGTGTGCTTGACAAGCTTATTGACGGCAGCCTTTCAGACGGCGGCGTGCCTTCAAACGAGGAGGGCAGCTTTAAGGAGCTTTACAAGGCTCTCACTGACGGTGCAAGCTGGCACGTTCCTGACCACTATTACGTTCTGGGCGACCTTGAAAGCTATGTTCAGGCTAAGCTAAAGGTCAACGCTGACTACAAGGACAAGCTTGCTTTCGCTAAGAAATGCTGGCTCAACATTGCTAATGCCGGCAAGTTCTCTTCTGACAGAACTATCAAGGATTATGCTGAGAACATCTGGAAGATAGAGCCTGTTAAGCTTTGATAAACACCAATTATTTCAATGGCGGGTGACCTAAGGTCGCCTCTACTGGAAATTATTAATTGAGCAATGTTTAATTTGTTTTATGTGGTGCAAAGAAAATTAAGACTTTTGGTTCTAAAAATGAACTTATCATAATTAAAGGTTGCTTAAATGTGAACGAATAAACTTATAAACAAAGGACAAGCTCGTTTTTTGACGGGCTTGTCAGTTTTAATGTAAATATATTCAAGGGATAGATTTACATAAATGGCAGGAGGACAAATGATAGACACCTTACTTAAACTAGACGGCGACATACTGTTATGGATACAGGACAACTTGCGTGCAGGGTGGCTTGACCCTATAATGAAGTTCATCACATATCTTGCAAACGGCGGTGCGTTATGGATAGGCATATGCGTTTTGCTGCTGATTCTGAAAAAGACGAGGACGACGGGACTTGTGTGCTCATGCTCGCTGGCGGCGACTTTTCTTATAAACAACATCATTCTCAAAAACATTATTGCCAGAACAAGACCTTACGAGGTGGTCGAGGGGCTTAACAGGATAATAGGGGCACAATCGGACTACTCGTTCCCGTCGGGACATTCGGGGGCGTCATTTGCGGTGGCGGTGGTAATGTTCATGGAGATGCCGAAAAAATACGGTGTGCCTGCTTTGATAGCGGCGACGCTTATTGCACTGTCAAGGCTATATGTGGGAGTACATTATCCAAGCGACGTTATCGCAGGGATACTCACGGGAACTTTATACGCTGTTATAACGGTAACGATATACAGAAAATGCTTTAAGGGCAAGAAACGTTCCGAACAATAACAGAGTTTTGACGGGCGGTCTGGTACCGCTCGTTTTTTATGCACAGGGTCAAGCTGAAAAAGGCTATTGAAAATCATGGGGGAATATGCTATCATATAGATAATAAAAACAAAGGAGAAAATCTTATGAAAAAGGTGCTTAAAACTATACTTATGGGTGCGGTGGCGTTCAGTCTTGCTATGGGCGTAGGCTGCGGTGCTGAAAATGACAGTTCGGAGAAAAAAAGCTCGTCAAAGTCTGAGGACAGCAGTTCGCAGGCTCAGCGTAGGGTAATGCGTGACAAGTCGGATTACGGCAAGGTCATTGCTCTGACATTTGACGACGGTCCGAACACGGATACCACTCCCCTTGTGCTTGACAAGCTTGAGGAGCACGGCATTGTGGCGTCGTTCTTTGTTATTGGAAACAACGTGACAGAGGAAAGTGCGGAGGTCATGAAACGTGCTTACAACATGGGCTGTGACATTGAAAACCACTCTCAGAGCCACCCTGACATGACGAAAATGACTGCCGAGGAGATAAAGGCGGAGATAGACTACACTTCCGACAAGGTGGAAGAGGCTGTGGGAGAACGTCCACAGTTTTTCCGTCCGCCGTATATTGCGGTAAATCAGACCATGTTTGACGCTGTGGATATGCCGTTCATATGCGGATATGGTGCTGAGGACTACAACAACGAGGTTGGTGTTGAAGAGCGTGTGGAAAAGGTGCTTGCTCAGGCTAAGGACGGCGGCATCATTCTTCTTCATGACATGAACGGAAACGTTCAGACTGTTGCCGCTCTTGACAAGATAATCCCTGCACTGAAAGAACAGGGCTATGAATTTGTCACCATAACAGAGCTTTTCCATGCAAAAGGGGTTGCCATTGACCCGAACTCTGAGATAATTTACAGCTATGCTGAACAGACTGAGATGTACGGCTGATAGATACTGACATAAGAAAGCCGCCTGAGGGTTTATCACTCTCAGGCGGTTTTTATGTCGATATAGCAGTGAACGTTATATCTAAACGTTCGGGGAAGTGGACTGCTCCTGTGGGGGAACGGGTGCTCCGCAATGTGGGCACTGGGTGCAAGTGCCTGTGACGTAGGTATAGCCGCAATATTCGCAGGCGACTTCTTGTGCGGTGTCAGGGCAACGCTGTGCCTTGGCATATTTTCTTGCCTTTGGATTGATACCAAGCATAAGGCAGGCGTGCAGGCATATGAACGCAACGATGACCACAGCGAAGAACATCAGATCCCAGCGTATCGTTGTTTTCATTACGGTCGGTGTTATCAAGTCAAAAGATGTGCTTATGGCAGAGGAAACTGTATAGCGTGTTCTTGCGGTGAGATCCCTCTGCATTTCATCATTAAATTTATTGGTGACTGACGTTGTAAGTATGCCATCGGTATTATCGCCCTGCATACCCTCCCAATACCAATCCTCAAAGCCGTCATTCTGAAAAGAATTCGGTGTGGAATAGACAATGAGCCAATGGCTCTCGTCCTCAAAGTGGTTCACATAGAGGTCATAGGCATAGTTTTCAAGGCTTGAATAGTGCTCCTGCCAATCGGAATTGTTCACTGTTATGACCGCAGGGGATATTCCTGTGCGATTATAAAAACTCACCAGCGAGTTTCTAAGCTCTGCGGTATTATCGAGGACGTTTGCTTTATCCTCTATTATTATTCTATAATCATAATCCTGTGCAAGCTTATGCGGGTGGTGATAAGCCTGCGAGAACATTGGGAAAAATGCTATTATAAATGGCAGATAGAAAAGCAGTATAAGAAATCTAAAGGGACTTCTTTTTGCGGTTATATCATAATCTGCATAGACGTAGACGGGTCTATGGTGATGATAATAGACATATCTGCTTGCCCCTGGGAAATATGTACTTCTTGTATGGCGTGAGCTGCCGCCTGAACCGCCGTGTGAATGGCTGCTGTGATGTGACCCGCCATGCGACCCTCCTCCGTGAGAGCCTCCCCCTGATGAATGTGGCATTTATCTCTCCCCTTTGGTATGATATTAGCATAGTCCAAACTGCTGACTACAGTGGTGACAGGCTATG
>UQAR01000035.1 GCA_900539095.1 uncultured Ruminococcus sp. | reverse complement strand
AGATTCGCCTTAGTCTCGTGGGCTCGGAGATGTGTATAAGAGACAGTGACAAGAGTTCATCGCCTGTTGCCTCCATAGAACTCAAAGTCGATTCCTCAAAGCAAAATCAGTATGACATTCAGTTCTACAGAAAGCAAGCCCCTGACCAGTCTGAAAGCTGGAGCGGCAAGAATAATGTTGTGCTCAATGGGGATAAGTTCATTACCAAGTTTGAGTTTGCTGCTGACGCTGAAACAACAGAATAAAACAAAGGCTGTCACTCTTATGAGCGGCAGCCTTTTATATGTACAAAAAAACGGACTGCACACAAAATGCAGTCCGTGTATTTTTTCTGTAGGGGCGAACAGTGTTCGCCCGTTATTATATCCGTGTAATGTTCAAGTACGAAAGCTTAGAGTGCAGACTTCAAAGCCTCAGCAAGCTGGGCAGGACATGATGTGCCACGACCGTTGCAGTCAATGCCCTCAAGTCTGTCGATAACGTCCTGAACTTTCATGCCCTCGGCAAGCTTTGCAATACCCTGAGTGTTGCCGTTGCAGCCGCCTGTGAAGTGCACTTTCTTTACGATACCGTCCTCGACTTCGATATCAATTTTTCTTGAACATACTCCCTTCGGAGTGTAGCTTATCGTTGCCATTTGAAAAACCTCCTATATCCTTGCTACGCCTGTTTCTCTTGCAGCCTTTGCCACAGCCTCAGCCACAGCGATCGGTACTGACCTGTCAAAAGAGTTCGGCAGAATAAATTCCGCACTGAGCTTGTCCTCAGGCACACAGCCTGCGATAGCCTTTGCGGCAGCCATTTTCATTTCTTCGTTGATGTCAGACGCCCTCACCGCAAGTGCACCCTTGAAAATGCCAGGGAATGCGATAACGTTGTTTATCTGGTTAGGGAAGTCTGAACGTCCTGTGCCCACGATGAACGCACCTGCCGCCTTTGCCTCGTCAGGCATTATCTCAGGTGTAGGGTTAGCCATTGCGAAAAGTATAGGCTTGTCGTTCATGGACTTGACCATTTCGGCTGTAACGAGCTTTGGCTTTGAAACGCCCACGAAAGCGTCTGCACCCTTGAGTGCGTCGGCAAGAGAGCCGTGGAGCTTGTTCTTGTTTGTGACCTTAGCCATTTCAGCGTGAGCCTCGTTAAGATAATTGTCGCCCTCGCAGATTATTCCCTCACGGTCTACCATGATAAGGTTGCCGATACCGAGAGAAAGCAGCAGCTTTCCTATAGCACAGCCGGCTGCACCTGCACCGTTTATTACCAGTGTGATGTCGCTTATTTTCTTATTAGCCACCTTGCAGGCGTTCATAAGTGCCGCACCGACAACGATAGCAGTTCCGTGCTGATCGTCATGGAAAACAGGGATATCAACTTTTTCTTTAAGCTTAGCCTCTATCTCAAAGCACCTTGGAGCGGCGATATCCTCGAGATTTATGCCGCCAAAGCTGTCTGATATCATGGCGATAGTGTTCACTATCTCGTCAACGTCATTGGACTTTATGCAAAGCGGGAAAGCGTCAACGTCTGCGAACTCCTTGAAAAGTGCACACTTGCCCTCCATAACAGGCATACCAGCCAGTCCGCCGATATTTCCAAGACCAAGCACCGCAGAGCCGTCAGTGATAACAGCCACAAGGTTTGCACGCCTTGTAAGCTCATAAGACAGGTCAGGGTCTTTCTGTATCTCAAGGCAAGGCTGAGCAACGCCCGGTGTATAAGCCAGCGTCAGGTCTTTTGCATTGTTTACCTTTGCTCTGGAACAGACCTCTATCTTGCCTTTCCACTCTCTGTGTTTCTGAAGGGATTCTTCCATTACGTTCATTTTATACAGTCCTCTCTATTTTACGCATTAAAGGAACATTACCGCATGATAATGTCCCTTTATTATACCATATTATTTCTCCGTTTTCACCGCTGCTTTGTTAGCTTTTTGTGAATTTATATGAATGAGTTTGAACAGCTTGTCAAGATTTTCCTTGTCTGTGGTCATGCTGCCGATATGGGTCATAGTTTCATTATACAGACCGTGGAAATCTGAGCCGCCTGTCACTATCAGGTCATGCTCTTTTGCGATATCCACAAGCTTTTGCTGCTGGATAGGGGTCGCAGAGTGGTGATAAGCCTCGATACCGTCAAGCTTGCCTGCCTCGATAAGCTCAAGGAGCAGCTCGGTGTTGTTGAACATAACAGGGTGTGCCATTACTGCCACGCCCTTTGCGGAGTGGATAAGGTCAAGCACAAAGTTTACGTCAGGATATTCACGGGTCACAAGACATTCGCCGTTTGGATATGCAAAAAGCTTGTCGTTCACAGAGCCGTAAATCTCAGTGGCATAGCCGTAATTTACCAATGCTCTCATGATATGCTGCTTGAAAATGCTCTTTGAACTTTTCGTGTAGTGCAGCACGGCGTCAGCAGGGATAGGATATCTCGCCGTCACCTTTTCTATCATTTCCTTTGCACAGTCTTTTCTTATCTGGCATGACTTCAGGCAAAGACCCTCGAGCCTGTCAGGTTTTTGCGGTGCATAGCACAGAATGTGTACTTTTGAATTACGTTTCTTGTCCCATGCGGAAAGCTCTACCGCAGGAATGACCTTTACGCCGTAGCGGTCGCCCAAAATCTGTGCCCTGCTCGATGACGAAAGTGTGTCATGGTCTGTTATCGCAAGAAAATCAAGTCCCATTCTCTTCGCCTGAACAATGACCTCTTCTATACCAAGCGAGCCGTCAGACAGCGTTGTGTGACAATGCAGATCTCCTGTCATACCTTTGTTCCTCCAAATCTATAAAATATATCTGTCATTTTCTGTATATATAGTACAGCCGTTAAATTTGACTAAATAATTATAACATATTTTATATACATTTGCAAGCACTTTTGAACAATTTACACAAAATTTGCACGAGAATTATATTATTTTGTCGCATATGACAAATCCGCAGCGTCGAAATAGTGCGATTTAACGAAATATCAGAGCTTATATCCGAAGAATTTGTCGCAGAACCACACGTCATTTACCTGAAAACTTCTGCCGTTAAGGTATTCCAGCACGCCGGCGTCAGTGGTGAACTTGAATGTAAGCTTGTACGAATAAAGTGCCTGTGTTTTCACATTGTATGCACGGTTGACTTTATTTATTCCGTATTTACCGTCACCGAGAAGTGGATAGCCTATGTGTGCAAGATGTGCCCTTATCTGATGCGTTCTGCCTGTGATGAGGTCAACTTCGAGAAGTGCAAGGTCATCAGCCTTGTTCTCGGCAAGCACACGATACGATGTTATCATAGTGCGGCTGCCCTGAAACTTTTTGTCAGACACTCTGACGGTCTTTGTCGCCTCGTCCTTTTGATGATAAGCCGTGAGCCGTGCAGACTTTTCCTTTGGTATGCCAACGGTCACGCAAAGATAAAGCTTTTCAAGTTCTCTGTCTTTCACCTTTTGATTGAGCACACGCAGGCTCTCAGCATTTTTCGCACATATGACGATCCCCCCGGTGTTGCGGTCTATCCTGTTGCAAAGGGCAGGGGCAAAGGAAAGCTCTTCGTCAGGACGGTATTCGCCCTTGTCATATAAATAGTGCTGTATCCTGTTTATGAGCGTGTCCGCCGAACCGCTTTCGTCCTCGTGCACCACAAGTCCGCACTTTTTGTCGCAGAGGATAATATTCTCGTCCTCGTAAATAATATTCAGTGCAGAGGGTGCGGAAAGGAAGGCAGGCTTGCCGCTGTCGGTATCGAAAAATTCATCATTGATGTAAAGCTGCATGACATCACCGCAGGCAAGGCGAGTGGATATCTCGCAGCGTTTGCCGTTTACCTTGATACGTTTCAGGCGAATGTATTTGTAAAGCAGATTTTTCGGCAGCTTTGGCACAGCCTTTGTGAGAAACTTGTCAACACGCTGACCTGCGTCATTCTGATTTATGTTAAATTCTTTCATACCAAACCTCAGAGTTTGACACGGGCAGAGAAACCGCCGTCGATAAGCTCGTCAAGACCTGAGCTGTCAGCACCGCTGTCACGGAGCAGGAAGAGTATCTCGGACATATCGCAGGCTTTGCCTTTGCGGCGTGATATCTCCTCTTCGCATCGGATAGCGTATTGAAGAGGTTTTTTGTCAGCAGGGAAGTTCACATCTGAGCCTTGAGCGATGAGCCACTTGATGAAATCAACGCTGCGTTTGTCGGGCTTGAGAACGCCGTCCTGCTCAACAAAGTCAGCACTTTCGATAGCAGTGAGCAAGAAAGTCAGACCGTTGCTGTCGGTATCGTTGTAATCCACATCATCAGAGATGAACAAGAATTTAAGTTCTTCGAGTTCACGTTTTGAGAGAGAGTAGTTATATTCGTCATATGATCTGTTCATGGTTATCCTCCGTTCTGGGTGAAAAAGTTCTTTATAGATATTATAACCTAAAGTGGGGGAGAATGCAAGGGGGGAGCGGTATTAAGTGAGGAATGAGAAATGAGGAATGAGGAGTGAGGAATGAGGAATTAGCATAGCTGACCAAAGTAGTTCACCCAGCACCGAGCGTAGCGAGAGATAAAACGCAGGCTCAAGCCCGGCGTTAGAGGGCTTGTGGGGTCTAGGGGCAAAGCCCTTGCGGAGTTTGAGGCAGAGCCTCAATAGGCGTAAGCCTACTAGGTGCAGATTGAATTATAAAAAGCAGAAGAAGGTTGTGCTCTATTATAAAGTAATATCGGAGCAAAAATCTGCACCGCTTACCCTTTCCCTAATCAAATGTAACCCCGCAAAGAGCGTAGCGATTTTGCGGCAGAAGAACCTATCCCGAACCACTGTAGGGGCGAACAGTTCGCCCGTGCTCAGGATTTGTACAAATTCAGAATTGTAGGGGACGGTGGGAGAATTTTTTTGCTGCCGAACCTTGTTTTTGCCGTGGCTTGTTTCTTCGACGGGCGAACGCTGTTCGCCATTACCGTGCATTGTGCGGTATCAAGTCCTGTGTGAAAATTTATAGATCGTGCCACGAAAAAAGACAGCCCCATTCAGGACTGCCTTAAAAAGTGTACCGTTTCAAAAAAGTTATTCCTCTGTTTTTTCTGCGATCTCAGTGGCCTGCTGAGTCTTGAGAAGATCCCTGATCTCCGTGAGCAATACTATGTCAGCAGGTACTTCTGCCGGCTTTTCAGGCTCTTCATGTTTGCCAATGGACGCAAGCTTGTTTATGACCTTCATTATTACAAATATAACAAAAGCCATAATGATGAAGTTGATAACTGCTGTCAGAAATGCTCCGTAGTTTATGTACTGATTTCCTAACAAATGTATCTTGCCCTCTACGTCAGCACCACCAATACAGCCAATGATAGGATTGATGAAGTTCTCAGTGAAAGATGTTACGATACTCTGAAACGCAGCACCTATGATAACGCCGACTGCCAAGTCCATAACGTTTCCTTTAAGTGCAAACGCCTTGAACTCATTGATAAACTTCTTGATAAATCCTTTTTTCTTCTCTTCCATAACGGTTACAACCTTTCATTTTTTATTCGGATATCTGTCCTAAAAGACATTTTAACACATCTTTTTACCCTTTTCAATAGCCTTTTTCGACAGAAAATCACGCTTTTACGCCCTTTTATTTATAAGTGTTAATGCTTTGTAAGTAGTTTGTAAACAAACGTTGAAAGGTATTGCAATTTCTAAAAAGCTGTGCTATAATGATTAAGCTGTTTGAGTGAGGGACACGATGATGGGATATAGCCAAGAGGTAAGGCAGCGGACTTTGACTCCGTCATTCCGATGGTTCGAATCCATCTATCCCAACCAAATATCAGCTTAATCGAACAAATATTGGGGTGTCGCCAAGTGGTAAGGCAACGGACTCTGACTCCGTCATTCCGAAGGTTCGAATCCTTCCACCCCAGCCACAAGTTACCGCAGAAGTTTTCTTCTGCGGTTTTTGTTTTGCCTAAAATCACTGCATCGCCTGCGGATATATTGATTTTGTAACGCTTTTCTGATATAATTGTAGCAAATATGACAGGAGTGAGAATATGATAAGCGACGAACTTTTATATAAAATAGTGTATTGTATCGCATATGCCTTCAACGGCTTTATTGTGTATACTTTTATGTCAACATTTTTTGATAAACAGACCTTGAGAGTAAGAAAATGGGTCAGCTACCTGTGCTACGTCAGCTATGTGCTGGTGACAAGCCTTGGATATCTCATATTCAATATCGCTATCATCAACCTTATGACCAACGTCTTGGGCCTTGCGGCTCTAACTTTTATGTACTCCGCAACCCTGCAAAAACGTTTCTCAGCCGCACTTTATACCTACATCTTCCTCTTCACCTCAGAGATAGCAGTCTACCTGCTCACAGGATATAATGATATACCTATATTTGAAAAGGGTTTTTACCGTGATATCTACGGTGCAGTGATATGCAGAGTGCTGTCATTTGCGGCGGCAGTCGTGTTAAAAAACTTCAAAGCTATGAAAAATAAGGAGAAAGTCCCTGCCATACTTTGGGTGTGTACAATGTTCGTGCCGGTTTCCACGATGATATTGCAAACTATTGTCATATACTATATAAAGAATAGATATGTTCTCATACTTTCTGTGTGCGTCACAGTGCTGCTGAACGTGGTCTCTTTCATGCTCTATGACGCCATTAAGCAAATGTATGCGGAAATAATGAAAGCCGCTCTTGTGGAGCAGGAAAAAGAGCACTACTATAACCAGTGCCGTATCATGCAAAGCTCTGCGGAGAATATGAGAAAGTTCCGCCATGATATCACAAACCACCTCTGTTCGCTCCATGAAATGCTTGAAAATGGCAGATATAAAAACGCCGACGATTACATACAGTCCCTTATAAAAATAAACGGCTCAGGCAGCAGCTATTCAAATTCCGGCAACGTTGTTATCGACAGCATTCTCAACTATAAATTGCAGCGTGTCGCTCAGCTTGGCTGCACCGTAAAGGCAGATATCGCATTGCCTGCCGAGCTTGAACTTGACCCTGCGGACATGACCATAATCCTGTCAAACCTTATAGACAACGCCTGTGAGGCTCTTGAAAAGACCGACAAGCGTGAATACAGCCTGAAAATCATCTACACCAAAGGCAGGCTCATGATACATCAGCAAAACAGCTACAGCGGCAAGGTAAAACGCTCAGGCGGCAAAATAGCCACAAGCAAAAAGGACGCCGAAAATCACGGACTTGGCCTTGGCAATATCAAGGACGCAGCCATGCGTTACAACGGCATTTTCAAGACGGAATATGACGATAGATATTTCTATAGCTCAGTGCTGCTTTATTTGTCGGAGAGCGTCGAGGCAGAAGAAAACAACATTTCTCAGAAAGTCACCATTGGTGCAGAATAATAAAAACCGCTTGGCAGTATGGACTGTCAGGCGGTTTTGTTGTTAAAGCCGAGGAAAATACATTACTACGAACATCATAGCTCTCTAAGAGTATTATAGCCATGCTGCATAAATGTGGACGACCTCAGGTCGCCCCTACGGTAAATTGTGCGGTGATTTATACGCCGTGACAACCGAAAAGCGGGACGCCCATTTCTGTGAAACAGAAATTGCGTCGCTCCCCTACATCGTAAAGTTTACGACTAAACTTTGGCAACAAAAAAGCTATGACGGACAGTGCCCGTCACGGCGAGCATCAAACCTCTCCCAGCGTATTATACCTATGGGCGGGAGCAAAAAAATCCGCTACCATAAATGATAGCGGATTGGGTGCAGGGACACGCCCCTGCTGGCGGAGATGGAGAGATTTGAACTCTCGCTACGGTTTTGCCGTACTACCGCATTTCGAGTGCGGACCCTTCAGCCACTTGGGTACATCTCCGTGCGTCAACTATACCATTATACAAGTAATCACAAAAAAAGTCAAGCCCTTTGTGCAAATTTAAGCACAAAGGGCTTGTCCATTATCTATTGCTGAGCACGCCTCTGCATCTCCTTAACATATGCAAGCGTTTCAGGAGTGTAGCCTACCCTTGCATTCGGACAGCATTGTGAAAGCAGCTGCATTAGCCCCAGGACGGTGTCCTTGCCCTTGGCATATACGTTAAAACTCAGTACATTCTTCTTGTGTTTCGTGCAGACGATTATCTCGTTGGTGTAGCTGATGAAATTCATACTCGCTGTGTGCTGGTAAATGCCGTAGGCTTCCTCTCGCCAGCACATCTGAAATGGTACTTTCTTGTTGGCAAGCACCCTGTCGGATACGATAATATAATCGTCCTGATATTGTATGTTGGCGTAAAGCTCGTCAGCCTGCTGTAAAAGATCGGGATTGGCTTTGAATATGCCGCTCTTTTCAGGGTGCGTCCTCCGTGACGTACCAAATATAAGAAATATAACACCAGGCGTAAGTGCAAAAAGTCCAAGTATCAATACGCTGTATTCACCGGCTACTACCGCCGCAAATGAGATAAATCCACCCATTAGCGTGAGTATCACACCGCCAACTATCATTGCTATCATTCTTTTTCGTATGTTGGCAAATACTACTTCTCGTCCCATTTTCGTTACCCCTCTTTACTTTTTATCCGTGATTCTGCTTTGCCACAAGGCTCTCGCCGCAGTATATCTTCCTGAGCTTTGGTTTCTCTATCTTGCCTGTCGGATTTCTCGGTATGTCTGCAAAAATTATCTTGTGCGGACGCTTGTATCTAGGCAACTTCTGACAAAATTCCATTATCTCTTCCTCTGTGCATGGATGGTCAGGTTTAAGCTCGATTATCGCCGCAGCTATCTCGCCCAAACGCTGGTCAGGCAATCCAATTACTGCCACGTCCCTGATAGCGTCGTGACTTCTCAAAAAGTCTTCTATCTGTACAGGGTAAAGATTTTCTCCACCACTTATAATAACGTCCTTTTTGCGGTCAACAAGATAAATAAATCCGTCTTCGTCCTCCTGAGCCATATCTCCGGTGAAGAGCCAGCCGTCCTTGAGGGTCTCAGCCGTCGCCTTTGGATCTCTGTAGTAGCAGGTCATAACGCCAGGACCTTTTACGCAAAGCTCACCAACTTCTCCCTGCTTTACAGTGTTGCCCTTGTCGTCAACTATCTTGACCTCCCAGCCAAAGCCGGCCTTGCCGATAGCACCCACCTTGTGGATATTATCCAGTCCAAGATGAACGCAGCCAGGGCCGATAGACTCGCTCAGACCGTAGTTTGTATCATACTTATGGTTCGGGAAAACCTTTTTCCAACGTGCAATAAGTGATGGCGGAACAGGCTGTGCACCGATATGCATAAGCCTCCACTGTGAAAGCTCATACTTTGAAAGAGTCACCTCGCCGCTGTCAATAGCGTCAAGTATATCTTGAGCCCATGGCACCAGCAGCCAAACGATAGTGCACTTTTCTCTTGAAACGGTATCGAGGATAAACTCAGGCTTTACGCCCTTGAGCAGCACAGCTTTGCCGCCTGAGATAAGGCTGCCGAACCAGTGCATTTTCGCACCTGTGTGATAAAGGGGAGGTATACAAAGGAAAACGTCCTCCTTGGTCTGACCGTGGTGGTTCTGTTCAACTCTTGCGGCGTGCATAAGGCTCTCGTGGTTATGTAAAATAGCTTTTGGAAAGCCTGTTGTACCGGATGAGAAATAGATAGCTGCATCGTCAGTATCGCAAAGCTCAATATAAGGTGTGGTGCTTGCACAGTTTGCAGTCAGCCTGTCATAATGCTCAGCAAAAGACGGGCAGTTTTCGCCAACGTAGAAAAGCAGTCTGTTTTTGCTTATCTCATCAGCGATCTCTTCAACTCTGCCGATAAACTCAGGACCGAACACGAGTATATCCACCTCAGCAAGGTCGAGGCAGTATTTTATCTCCTCTGGAGTGTATCTGAAATTCAGCGGCACAGCAAGAGCTCCTGTTTTAAGGATACCGAAATATATCGGCAGCCACTCAAGGCAGTTCATGAGCAGGATGCCCACCTTATCACCCTTTTTGACCCCACGGGACAAAAGCAGGTTAGCAAAGCGGTTAGCCTTTTCGTTGAACACGCTCCAAGTTATCTCACGGCGATAATGACAGACAGGGTTAGGCTCGATAAGCTCATATTCTTTCCACGTCACACGTCTGGTTTCTCTTATTTCAGGGTTGACCTCCACCAGAGCAACATCGTTTCCGAACTCTCTTGCGTTACGCTCCAGTAACTCGGTTATAGGCATACAAAAACTTCCTTTCGCAATTAAAAGCTTGAAAGCTAAAAAACTTAAAAGCTCCAAAGTATTTACAAACATATATGTTATTATTTTAGCATATTGTGACATAAAAGTAAAGTGATTTTCCACCGCCAATTCGCACAAAAGTGTCAGGGGATTATTGTACATTAAAACCATAGTGGGGCACTGGTGTGGGTGGTATGGGCGAACACCGTTTCCCCGTCGAAGAAACAAGCCCACGGCAACAACACGGTTCGGCAGCCAAAATAATTCTCCAATCACACTTGTAGGGGACGGCGTCCTAGACGTCCCGATATTTCTCGCCCGTTGAATTATTGAAAAATATCATGATGATTTATCCCAAATAATTTGACATCAGGAATATGACGATCACAGCATTGACCCTCCATTCGACAACCGAAAAATCCCAACATCAAAGATATAACAGACACAGCGTTGTTTCACCGAACTGGCTGTCGCATTTCGGTGAAACCGAAATTGAGCCAAGCCCCTACAATTCTGAATTTGTACAAGTTTTGAGCACGGGCGAACGCTGTTCGCACCTACAGATTATTCGGGATAGTTTGTCATGCCGCAAAATCGCTACGCTCGGTGCTGACTTTTACTTTGTGCTTGTGCACAACTTTGGTCAGCTATGCCCATTCCTCACTCCTCATTCCCTACTCCCCCTTGTTGCTTTTTCTCAAATTTTGTGCTATAATCTTATATCATAGATAAAAAGGTTCTATCCACACGGAGGTCTATTATGTACGAAAATTTTAAATATCTCGATGCTGTTGCTCAAAAGGAAATCACCGACGGCGTTTTCGCAGGCTCAGTCCTCAGCGTTATCCACAAGGGCGAAACCGTTTATCTCAAAAGTTTCGGGCTCGCTGACAAGGAAAAAAATATCCCCATGAAAACCGACGGCATTTTTAGGCTCTTCTCTATGTCAAAACCTATTACCGCTGCCGCTGCCATGATCCTCATTGAGCGTGGCTTGCTCGACACTCGTCACCTGCTCAAGTGGTTTATCCCTGAGTTTTCCGACCCTGTTGTTCTCGACGAGAACGGCGAACGTCCTGCTGACAGGGACATCACTATCGGCGACCTTCTCACCATGACTTCGGGTATCCCTTATCCTGACGGCACTCCCGCAGGTCAGAAAATGGGTGCTCTTTGGGGCGACCAGTCTGAAAAGTATCTCAAAGGCGAAAAGCTCCTTGATACCGTAAGCTTTGCCAAAGAAATGGGCAAGCGTCCTCTTATGTTCACCCCTGGAGAAAAGTGGATGTACGGTGCGTCTGCTGATATCATGGGTGCTGTAATCGAGGTAGTTTCAGGCATGAAGTTCGGCGACTTCCTTAAAAAGGAGATTTTCGAACCTCTTGGCATGAACGATACAGGTTTCTATATCCCAGCGGAAAAATACAGCCGCCTTGCCCAGTGTTATGAGTATAAGGACGGTGGAAACGAACCTTTCACTCATTTCCACCTTTGCCTTACTGACTATACCGTGCCGCCTGCATTCGAGTCGGGCGGAGCAGGTCTTGTTTCCACTGTAGAGGACTATGCAAAGTTTGCCAAAATGCTTATGAACAAGGGCGAGCTTAACGGCGTGAGAATACTTGGCAGAAATACTGTCGAGTTCATGGCACGAAACGGTCTGACCCCTGAACAGCGTAAGACCTTTAACTGGGACAGCACAAAGGGTCACGGCTACGGCAACTTCATGCGTATCCTTGAAGACCCTGCCGCAGCAGGTCTTATACAGTCGGAAGGCTCTTTCGGCTGGGACGGCTGGATGGGCTGCTATTTCAGCCTTGACCCTAAGGAGCAGCTTTGCATACTCTATTTTATCCAGCAGGCAGGAGCAGGCACTACCGATTCCATAAGACGTCTACAGAACATCGCATGGGGTGCGGTGGAATAAGCAG
Source organism: uncultured Ruminococcus sp. (assembly GCA_900539095.1). Classification (GTDB taxonomy): domain Bacteria; phylum Bacillota; class Clostridia; order Oscillospirales; family Ruminococcaceae; genus Hominimerdicola. The sequence goes on along the minus strand of UQAR01000035.1, from coordinate 9,700 downwards.
GGAGGTCTGAGATTTGAAATTACAGGAAGGCAGATTTATACAAGGGCTTAGAAATATGTTCAGCTTGCGTTGGGATGTGGCTGACCCTGAGGAGATACATAACACTATAATATCAGGTGCGAAACTTCAGGGCACGAATATGTGTATCCTCATGCTTGCCATACTCATAGCCTCCATAGGTCTTAACATGAACTCCACCGCCGTTATAATCGGTGCAATGCTTATCTCGCCTCTTATGGGCGGCATCACAGCCATAGGCTATGGAATCGCCACAAATGATCTGACCCTTTCAAAGGGTGCAGCCATAAGGCTTGGTATTCAGGTGGTCATTTGCCTTATCACTTCGACGATTTACTTTACCATTTCCCCTATCACAACTGCGTCCTCCGAACTTCTTGCCCGAACCACCCCTACGGCTTGGGACGTTCTTATCGCCCTTTTCGGCGGACTTGCCGGCATAATAGGTCAGACCCGTAAGGAGAAAAGCAACGTTATCCCAGGCGTGGCTATCGCAACAGCCCTTATGCCGCCTCTTTGTACGGCAGGCTATGGACTGGCAAGACACCGCCTTGACTATTTCGGCGGAGCATTGTATCTCTTTTTCATAAACAGCTTTTTTATCTGCCTTGCAGCTATCGTTGTTCTGAAAATTTTAAGACTTCCTCACGGCAACGATATCTCCCCAAAGGCTCTCAAAAAGATACACCGAAATATCGCCATTATTGCAGTTATCACAATGCTGCCGAGTATTTATCTTGGATATGATATCGTAAACAAGTCTATGGATAACAGCAGTGCCGAGAAGTTTATCTCCGATAAGTTTGATTTTGAGGGCACTCAGATAGTCCAAAAAACTATCGACACCGATAACCGCATGATAGAAGTGGCACTTCTTGGCAAGAAAATAAGCGGCAGCGATACAAAGGCACTTCAAAGCGAACTTAAAGATTTCGGACTTGGGGACTATAAGCTTGTGATAACCCAGACCGAGGTAGAAAGCGGCGTCACAGCTGATGACGTTGAAAAAATGCTTGAAAAGAACGCCGACGATGAGGAAACACAGAACAAGGTTGCACAGGTGCTTGCACAGAAGGAAAACGACGACCTTAAAGCCGAGAACGAAAGCCTGAAAGCACAGCTTGACAGCTATCAAAGCTATGATATCGACATGAGCGATATCACCGAAGAGCTTGCTATCGTCTATCCGAACATAACAGGTGCGGCAGGCGGTCACATGAACAGCCATGCCATAGGCTCTCCAACCACTGTCAACGGCATAACCGTTGTGCTCTATGAGAACAAAGTACTTACCGACAGCCAGCTTGAAACTGTCACAGAGTTCTTGAAAAAGCGTCTTGACGTCACAAATGTCACCGTTATCCAGCAGGTGGAAGAGCAGAAAGATACCACCTCAAAGGCTGAAAGCACAGACAAGAAGAAAAAGAGCTGAAAAAATTTCTGAAAACCCCTTGCAATCTTTTAAAAGATGTGCTATAATAAACTAAAATGTATAATTATGTTTTGGAGGATCAAAAATGAGTGTAATTGAGATCGTTGCAGGTGCACTGCTGATCGTAGCCAGCCTCGTTATCATACTTGTAGTTCTTGCACAGGACACCAAAGAGCAGGGTCTTACATCTGCTATCGGCGGTGGATATAACGATTCTTTCTATGGAAAGAACGGTTCAAACACCAAGGACGCTAAGCTTAACAGACTGACAAGGATAAGTGCGATACTGATATTCGTGATAACTCTTGCTGTAAATATTATTTATCAGATCAAGAAATAATTACCCGCCCTGCTCCGTGCAGGGCTTTTTCTTTGCAGAAAGTAAAGTAAATGTAAAAAGAAAGGAAATTTATGAAACTGGATTACAGAAAAATAATATACTCAAAACTGAAAAAAGCGGGCAAAAAGCCTTTGACCTTTAAAGAACTGCTGAGATCGTGCAGAGGAAAGGGCTTTGAGTTCGAGAAGTTTACAAATGCCGTTGACAAGATGAAGAAAAACGGCGAGATAATGGAAGACAAATTCGGCATAAGGCTCGTTGACCCTAAGAAATTCGTCAAGTGCGAGGTGGTAAGGCTCAATAAGACCTACGGCTTTGTGAAAAATCTTGCCACTGACGAGGAAATTTTCGTTGTGGGCAAGTATCTAAAGGGTGCAATGCCACACGATATCGTCCTTGTGAGAACCTTTAAGGGCGAGGGTGCGTGCACAGAGGGCGAGGTCATGAGCATTGTCGAGGAGAATTTTGCCAAGTTTACGGGCGAGCTTGTGAGCGAGTTCGGCGTGCTGAAAATAGTCCCTGATATGCTGTCTAAATATGCAATGACCTTTGAAAACCCTATGAGGCTTGAGCTACATGAGGGCGATAAGGTGGTGGCTCAGGTCACAAAGCGTGGCACAAGACATTCCGAGCACGTCTGCGAGATAGTTTCCACATACGGCAGCTCAATGAAAGCCTCAGCCTGTGCAATGAGCGTCCTTGAGGTCAACGGTCTGACCCCTGTTTTCCCAAGCGAGGTCATCTTCGAGGCTAGGGAAGTGTCAGATTATTCAAGGATAAAAGAGGAGATACCGAACCGCCTTGACCTCCGTGACAAGCCTATCTTCACCATTGACGGTGCAGACACAAAGGATATCGACGACGCAATTTCCGTAGAGCGTACCAAAACCGGTTACCTGCTTGGCGTTCATATCGCTGACGTTTCCCATTATGTTCAGCCTAAGTCACAGCTTGATAACGAGGCTTTCAAGCGTGGCACAAGCGTCTATTACGCAAACCGTGTTATACCAATGCTCCCGAAAGAGCTTTCAAACGGTATCTGCTCCCTCAATCCGCAGGAGGACAGATTGGCGTTTTCCTGTCTTTGCGAGCTTGACAAGCAGGGCAACATAACCGAGTATAAGTTTGCAAAAACCGTTATCCGCTCCCGTGTAAAGGGCGTTTATTCTGAGATAAATTCACTTTTGGCAGGCAGTGACGACCCTGAGCTTAAAGGAAAGTACGCCGAGGTATCAGACCAGCTGCCTCTGATAAAAGAGCTTGCGGATATTTTGTATAAAAACAAAAAGAACCGTGGCTGTCCTGAGCTTGAAACTTCTGAAAGCAAGCTCATCATCAATGACGAGGATATCTGCGTTGGCGTTGAGCAGCGTACTCGTGGAAGAAGTGAAGAGATTATCGAGGACTTCATGTTGGTGGCGAATGAGTGTGCCGCAAGATTTGGCATGGATAATAACCTGCCATTCGTCTACCGTATACATGAAGAGCCGTCAGACGAAAAGCTTGAATCCCTGAGAGAGGCACTTGTCAAGCTCAACGTCCAGTATAAGCTTGGAGAAAAGGCAGCACCTGCGGATATGTCTGAGATACTAAAAGCCGCAAAGGGCACTGATATCGACCTTATCATGAACAATATCGTCCTGAGAAGTATGTCAAAGGCAAGATATTCCACCGAGCCTGTGGGCCATTTTGGACTTGCACTGGAGGATTACGCCCACTTCACCTCGCCTATCAGACGTTACCCTGACTTGACTATCCATAGGATAATGTCAGCGTTCCTTAGCGGAAAGACCTCCGAGGAGTGTGCCACAATGTTCAATAAGTTCGTTTACGCCTCCGCCAACCAGTCCACAAAGACTGAGCTTACTGCAATGCAAGTTGAACGCAGCTGTGAGGACTGCTACAAGGCAGAGTACATGAACGCTCATATCGGCGAGGAGTTTGACGGAACTGTGGTGTCAGCCGTCGAGTTCGGACTTTTCATCGCCTTGCCGAACACCTGCGAGGGACTTCTCCATACCGACAATATGCCTGACGGCGAGTATGTCTGCGACGATATGGTGAGCCTGAAAAACCTCACCAACGGCGTTGAATACCGTGTCGGCGACCCTGTTCGAGTAAAGGTGATAAACGCCAATGTAAATTCGGGCAAGATAGATTTTGCACTTGCTGACGAGGACTAAAATAAAAATCAAAGGACGGTGTAAAAGCCGTCCTTTTTTTGTGCAAAGATGTTCTGTGATTTCAGAATTGCAGGGGACGACGCCATCGGCGTCCCGTTCCTTTCGCTCATCTTGTGGTCTTACAAATTTATCGTTTCATGAATTGCATATATGTACAAAAAACGGACAGTCACATAAACGACTGTCCGTCAATTTTTGTATAAATAGATTACTTAGAAAGGCCCCAGATATCTCTAGCGTACTCCTCAACAGAACGGTCTGCGGAGAAGATACCTGCACCTGCAATGTTTGCAAGGCTCATCTTCTGCCACTTTGTCTGATCCTTGTAGCACTCAGATGCGTAAGCCTGAGCCTTCTGATAGGAATCGAAGTCCTTGAGAGCCATGTATGGGTCAGAGTTCTTCAGGCTGTCAGCGATCTCGTTGAACTGCTGACCGTTGATGCCGTACTGAAGTGTGTCGATAGCCTGCTTAACAACTGCGTTTGAGTTGTAGATGTCAATAGGCTTGTAGCCTGCCTTGCAAGCATTTACTTCATCAACGTTCATACCGAAGATGATGATGTTATCGTCGCCTACCTGCTCGTGTATCTCAACGTTAGCACCGTCAAGAGTACCCAGTGTGATAGCACCGTTTATCATGAGTTTCATGTTACCGGTACCTGAAGCCTCTGTACCTGCCAGTGAGATCTGCTCAGAGATGTTTGCCGCAGGCATGAGTATCTCAGAAAGCGATACATTGTAGTCCTCAAGGAAGATAACGTTGAGCTTTTCGTTAAGTTTCTTGTCCTTCTTGAGTTCCTCGGAAATGTTCCAAATAAGCTTGATTATCTGCTTTGCCATGTAGTATCCAGGAGCAGCCTTTGCAGCAAAGATGTATGTCTTTGGTACGAAATCAGCGTTTGGATTAGCCTTGAGGTAGTTGTACTGTGCAATGATGTTCAAAGCGTTGAGCTGCTGTCTCTTGTATTCGTGCAGTCTCTTTACCTGAACGTCGAAGATAGAATCAGTGTTGAGAACAACGCCGTACTGGTTCTTTACATACTTTGCGAAGTTCTTCTTGTTGTCAAGCTTGATCTTTGCAAGTCTGTCAAGTACGTCCTTGTCGTTCTTGAATACAGCAAGCTTTGAAAGCTCAGCAGCATTCTTGAGGAATCCGTCGCCTATCTTCTCACAGAGGAGATCTGTAAGACCCTCGTTTGACTGATAGAGCCATCTTCTGTATGCGATACCGTTTGTAACGTTCTTGAACTTTGTTGGTGTGTCAAGATACTCGTCCTTGAATGTCTCCTTCTTGATTATCTCGGAGTGTATTTTTGCAACGCCGTTTACGCTGTGGCAAGCGTGTACGCAAAGTGTAGCCATTTTCACCTTGTTGTCCTCAACGATAGACATATGTGAGACCTTAGCCTGATCCTTGTATCTCTCCCAAAGATCCTTGCAGTAACGCTCGTTTATCTCGATGATGATAGAGAAAATTCTAGGGCAAACGCTCTTGAGGAGGTTGCAGTCCCACTTCTCAAGTGCCTCAGGCATTACGGTGTGGTTTGTGTATGCAAATGTGTTTGTAACGATGTGCCAAGCCTTGTCCCATGAATAGCCGCAGTCGTCAAGAAGAACTCTCATAAGCTCTGGGATAGCAAGTGTTGGGTGAGTATCGTTGATGTGGATAGCTACCTTTTCGTGGAGGTTGTCAAGTGTGCCGTAAACGCTCATGTGCTGATTTACGATATCGCCGATAGACGCTGCACACAGGAAATACTGCTGTCTGAGTCTAAGTGACTTACCCTCTGCATGGTTGTCGTTAGGATAAAGCACCTTTGTGATAGCCTGTGAAATGATGTTCTTGCTAAGAGCCTTCTGATAGTCGCCCTGATTGAACATTGACATATCAAAGTCAGCCATTTCAGCTTTCCAAAGTCTGAGCTTTGAAACAGCCTCGCTGTTGTAGCCTGATACGAACAGATCGTATGGAACAGCCATAACTGATGTGTAGTTTTCGTGAGTTACGCAGTGATACTGATTGTCCCAGTATTCCTTAAGCTCGCCGTCAAAACGGACCTCGACAGCCTTTGAAGGAACAGGAACGAGCCATACAGAACCGCCAGGGAGCCAGTTGTCAGGCAGCTCAGTCTGCCAGCCATCCTCAAGTTTCTGCTTGAAGATACCGTACTCATAGCAGATAGAATAGCCTGTAGCGTGATAGCCGTCAGCAGCAAGAGCGTCAAGATAGCAGGCAGCAAGTCTGCCAAGACCGCCGTTGCCAAGACCAGCGTCAGGCTCGCACTCGTAAATGCCGTTTATAGAAATGCCCAGATCCTTGAGCACCTTTGTAGCCTGTTTCTGCATCTCAAGATTATACAGCGAGGTTTTAAGACTTCTTCCCATAAGGAACTCCATAGAAAGATAGTAAACTTTCTTTTTGCCCTCTGACTGAGTTTTAACAGTGAACTTTCTTCTTTTTGCCTTGAGGATATCTACAACGATCTTTGACAGAGCCTCGTATACCTGCTGGTCCGATGCGTCCTCAGGTGTTGTCTGGAAATCGTTGTGAAGAACATCAAGAAGTTTTTCTTTGAGTTCTTTTGTGGAAATTGTTTTTTCTACAGCACTATTTGCCATAAATCTTTACCTCCTATATACTTTCAAGTCGAGCGATATGCTCAGCACCTTTACTTACTGTATCTGCGAAAACGTTTTTAGTGAAAAAGCTGTTTCCTGCCAATTTTGTGGATACATTACCCACGCTCTATAATTATACCACAAGCCGACATTTTTTGCAACAAAAAAAGCCATTTGCCCCAAAATTTTAAACACTTTTTACATAGCGTGTGGGTACGATTTGTAGAAATCATAGACTTTATCATGCTTATTATGCAATGTCTGCCATATATATCATGGAATAGGCAGCAGGATATAATATGGTACATTTTTATTATATGGTATAATTGCATAATTGTCAAGGCGTTGAATTGTATAAAATGCTGATTTTGGAAGAATGAACAGCAAACGGCGGTCGGCTGGGAGGTAGTTTTTATATAATGACAAGAATATGAATTTGCTACGGGTATATAAGTCGTATGATATGTTTTTGGGGCAAAAAGTAGGGGCGACCTGAGGTCGCCCGTTTTGTTATAATAGTCGTTCGTTTTGTTGTGGTTATCGCACCTTCGTTGTGATTATTACACTCGCTATTGTGATTGACCACACGCTTTTTATTCTTCCTCTATCTTTTTCTCAGCCTTTGCAAGCTGTTTCTTGTCAAACACGCTCTTGGCTACCTGAATACCGAACACGATAGCCGCACCGATAATGAAAAATACTATGCTGAATGTACCGAAAGTCATAGGATCTTTAGGTTCTTTCAGTGTAGTCGGGCCAACAACAATGGCATAAAGCGAACCTATCATCATGCCGATAACGCAGTAGATAGTCTGACTTCTGAACTTCTCAAGAGCCTTTTTGATAAGCCTGAGAGTAATGAAAACGCCGAGGATAATGCCGATACCAAGAGAGCAGAGCAGTCCGAAATACTCAAAGTTCAAATGGAGGAACTCTTTTATTCCTGTGATGACCGGCATATAAAGACCGAATGTAAGAAGTATCGTTGAGCCTGAAATGCCCGGCAGTACCATTGCGGATATCGCACACATTCCTGCAAGAACAACGAATATCACCGTGCCAACGCCCATGTGAGAAACATCAGTGCCGCTGCCTGACGGATTTATAAGGGAAATGCCCACAACGATAGCAACGCCGATAACAGCCCATATGACGTTCTGATATTTGCCCTTTATGCTCTCTTTTTCTTCCATTATCATTACAGGTATCGCCAGAATGATAAATCCCAGAAACAGCGAGCTTACCTTGTAAATGCCGCTTTCAAACACGTTTGCAAGCACGCTTACAGCAAGGAGCATACCGATGACCCAGCCTATGCCAAGCTTTATAAGGAAGAAAAACGCCTTTTTCCGCTTTGCGTTGTCACGTCCCATGATGTCGTTGAGAGAATTTATGAAGGAGTCATAAAATCCCAGCAGGAACGCTATCGTTCCGCCTGAAACTCCCGGAACGCTGTCCGCAAGAGCCATGCAAAATCCTCTTAATGCGTTTATTATCATACTTGTTTCTATGCCTGATAAGGCATATCCTCCTTCCGTTGTGGTTGTGACCTTTGGTCTGCGGCAAAGTTCGCAGACTTTTCTTTTGTTTGTGTCAAATATGCTTTTTCCACCTGCGTCATAAACCTTTTCAGCCGCTCGTTCTGTATGTCGTCACAGGCAAGTTTCGCCGCACCCTCCGCACAGGTCTTTGCACTGTCTATATCCCCTTTTGATAGGCAGCAGTATCCTGAATAAAGCTCACAGTTGAATGTCAGTGCATCGTCAGCGTCACGGCTTTTTTGTGCATGAGAAAAATATTTTTCCGCAGCGTCAAAACGTTTGTTGAGATACTCCAGCAGACCCAGCGTGAAAAGCACACGAGAGTTGTCCTTTTCCGCCGCAGCACGCTCAAAATAATGCTTTGCACTGCGAAATATCTCGTTAGCCTGAGAGATATCACCTGACATAAGCTTTCCGTATAGGAGCAGTTGAAAATACTTGTCCTGATCTGCGGGGAAAAGCTTTGCAAAATCAATGCGTTCTAGAGTTTCAAAGCATTTGTCAAAGTGGCTGTCGTAAATGCACATAGAGGCAAGCTTTAAAAGTCCGTGACCTTTGTCTTTGTTCTGCTTGAGAAGATATTTTTCAAGGAGAGCAAAATATTCGTCACAGCTGCCATGCTCAGTATAAATGCGGTCAAGCTTTTTCAGCCGCAGGATAGTCCTCACAAGCTTTGCGACCTCGGCGGCACAGATGAAAATTATGCAGGGCAAAAGAGCTTTGAAAAAGACATCTATGCAATACCGTGCACCGTATCGGCAGCCGCTTGCTACCCAGAAAATGCACATGACCACATAGCTCATCACCAGACTTGCCGCAGCGATAAGCAACAATGTTCTGATAACGCCGCCTTTATGCACCCTTTTCACCCCTTAGTAAATAATATCACAGTATAGTAAAAACAAAATGTTTTTAGTGTAAAAAACAGGTAAAAGTATATATACTTCTAATTTATTAGCTTACTGCATATCCTTGTTTCTGTTTTTCAGAAGTTTCTGTCTTTTACGCTCGTGCATACCCATAACGATCTTTTCGCAGAGGTCAACGACCTTTTTCATGAAAGGCTTGAAGATGTAGAAGAACTCGCCCTCATAGGTAACGACCTCGCCGTTAAAACCTTTTTTGAACTTGTAAACGCCGTAGTTAGGGTTTGTTTCGTCATTATAGAATGGTATGCCCTGAAAATCGTAGATGTAGTTTTTGCCTTCAAGTGCCCAGTTTATCATCGTCCACTGCATAAGATAGTTAGGGTAGAGGTTTCTGTGGTGGTTCGCAGACGCACCGTAAACATAGCAGGTCTTGCCTGCATACTGTGTCGTTACTGCACCTGACAATGGTATCTGCTTGCCGTCCTCATCAACATAGCACATGAAAAGTCGGCAGTGCTCAGGGCCAAGACCGTTGAGCATTTTTACAAAATACTCTTTTGAACGGATAGAAAAACCATCTCTGATACCTGTTGCCTGCATGAGAGGGTAGAAATCGTCAAGAGCCTCAGTGCCGCAAGCCTTGCAGTAAACGCCCTTTCTAGGGGCCTGTCTCTTATACACATCTGACGCTGCCGAC
>UQAR01000034.1 GCA_900539095.1 uncultured Ruminococcus sp. | reverse complement strand
TCTACACCGTCTAATTCGTCGGCAGCGTCAGATGTGTATAAGAGACAGATATAGTGTTTATTCTGTCAATAATTTAACAAATCTATTTCTATAAACTTTATATTAATTGATATGGATAGTGCTTGCCCACTTTTCAAATTTTGGGTCATAGAAGTCCTTTTCGTCAGCCTTACAGCCAAAGACGAACCAATAATATTTATAACCTGACTTTTTGCATAAAGCATAGTTATAAACTTCTTCGCCCGTTTTTGCACGATAGGTCATTTTAAGCTTGTTACCATCAGCATACACTTCTTTATAGCTGTTTCCAAACTGACTTTTCAAATTGCCCTTCATGTAGGTGACAAACAGTTTCTCAGTAAGAATATCCGTTGTTTCGCCAGCAAGTGAAGAGTAATCAAGGATCATATACTGAAAATCGCTATCAACATCGGCGTACTTTCCGTTGGATTTTACAGTTCCATCACTGCTCTGTGCCGCATAATCTATTGTGGTTGCCTTTTCAAGCGACCTTGGCAGATCTATGGTAAAACCTTCCTCTCTTATGGTATGTGTGGAAACATTGTGGTAATACCAATAGCCAAAGCCGACAGCAACGCCCAAAACCAATGCAAGCAAAACTATAAGCACCTTTTTGCCTATAGACATATTCTTTCCCACTGCTCTCACATTGCTGTTAAGACCATTGTCAAAGCCATTGTTAAAGCTATTATTGAAACTATTGCCATACCTCGGCTGTGCCGAATTTACCCCTGTCATTTCAATAACTCTTGTGCCACAATTCTGACAGCAAATGCTGTTAGGCAGAATATCGCACCCGCATACTGTACACCTCATAAAGATACCCCCTATAAAAATTTATTACTTTTATATTAACACACTTTTTCACTTTTGTCAACAAAAAAAGGCGGACAGCACATAGCCGTCCGCCTTGATAACATATTACTTAGCGTTCTTCTTTGCCTCGATGTCAGCAAGAGCGTCTTTTCTTGAAAGATTTATTCTGCCCTGATCGTCTATTTCCATTACCTTAACAACGATCTCATCGCCAACTGAAACAACGTCCTCCACCTTTTCTACTCTTGACTTATCAAGCTTAGAAATGTGAACAAGTCCGTCCTTGCCAGGAGCGATCTCAACGAAAGCACCGAAGTTCATTATCTTTACTACCTTACCTCTGTAGATAGCACCTATCTCAGGGTCGTTTGCAATAGTATTGATGATGTTGATAGCCTGCTCAGCCTTTTCCTTGTCGATACCTGAAACAAATACGCTGCCGTCCTCAGAAATGTCTATCTTAACGTCGCACTCAGCAGATATCTTCTGAATTACCTTTCCGCCTGAACCGATAACTTCTCTGATCTTGTCAATCGGTACCTTTGTTGCCAGCATCTTAGGTGCCCACTTGCTTACCTCAGGACGAGGAGCAGGGATAGCCTTGAGCATTATCTCATCAAGAATATACATTCTTGCTTTTCTTGTCTTTTCAAAAGCACTTGCGATTATCTCAGGTGTCAGACCGTCGACCTTGATATCCACCTGAATAGCAGTGATACCGTTCTTAGTACCGCCTACCTTAAAGTCCATATCGCCGTAGAAATCCTCAAGACCCTGAATGTCTACCATAGTCATCCAGCTGCCGTCCTCCTTAGTGATAAGACCGCATGAGATACCTGCAACAGGCTCTTTGATAGGAACGCCTGCGTCCATAAGTGCAAGTGTAGAACCACAGATAGAACCCTGTGATGTAGAACCGTTTGAAGAAAGCACCTCAGATACGCATCTGATAGCATATGGGAACTCTTCAACAGAAGGGATAACCGGAACGAGTGCTCTCTCTGCAAGTGCACCGTGACCTATCTCTCTTCTTCCAGGGCCTCTTGAAGGTCTTGTTTCACCAACAGAATATGAAGGGAAATTGTACTGGTGCATATATCTCTTGGAAGTTTCCTCGTCGATACCGTCAAGTTTCTGAGCGTCTGAAACAGGGCCAAGTGTTGCGATCGTCATTACCTGTGTCTGACCTCTTGTGAAGATACCTGAACCGTGTACTCTTGGGAGAACGCCAACTTCAGCAGCAAGTGGTCTTATCTCGTCGATACCTCTGCCGTCAACACGCTTGCCCTCATAGAGCCAGTTTCTAACTATCTTCTTCTGGAGCTTATACATAACTTCGTCAAGAACAGCTGTGTTATCCTCGCACTGCTCATCGAACTTCTCGTGAACAGCGTCGATGATAGGCTGAAGTCTTGCATCTCTTACATTCTTATCATCAGTGTCAAGAGCTACCTTTACCTGCTCGCCTACCATTGCCTCAACAGCGTCGAACAGATCGTGGTCAACTTCCATTGACTCGAACTCGAACTTAGGCTTACCGATCTGAGCCTTGATATCGTTGATGAAAGCTACCATTTTCTTTATCTCTTCATGACCTGTCATGATAGCCTTGAGCATAAGATCGTCAGGTATCTGGTCAGCACCTGCCTCGATCATTACTATCTTTTCAGCTGAACCTGCAACAGTCAGGTTAAGTCTGTTCTTTGCTCTCTGCTCAAGAGTTGGGTTGAGCACCAGCTCGCCGTCAACGTAACCTACGTTGATAGATGCAACCGGGCCGTTCCATGGGATATCAGAGATAGAAAGTGCGATAGATGTAGCTATCATACCTGTTATCTCAGGTGAGTTATCAGGGTCAACAGAAAGAACTGTCATTACAACTGAAACGTCGTTTCTCATGTCCTTAGGGAAAAGAGGTCTGATAGGTCTGTCAACACATCTTGATGCAAGTATCGCCTTATCAGACGCCTTGCCCTCTCTCTTTGTGAAAGAGCCAGGTATCTTGCCTACTGCATACATTTTCTCCTCAAAGTCAACTGAAAGAGGGAAAAAGTCAACGCCCTCTCTTGGCTTTGCTGACGCTGTAACGTTTGCCATTACAACTGTTTCACCGTATCTTACCCAGCATGAGCCGTTAGCAAGTCCGCAGGTCTTGCCTGTTTCGACTACTACAGGTCTGCCTGCATATGTCGTTTCAAAAGTTCTGAAATTCTCAAACATTGTCTTTCCTCCATTTTAGAAATTTAGAATTCTCTGTATGGTGAAAGCATTAGCAATAAACAGGACATACGAACCTCATACATTCTGTTTAATGCTAAGTTACCTTTCACCAACAGTTCAAATAAACACCAAAAGGCAGTGGCAATAAATGCCTCTGCCTTGATGTCAGTTACATGATTACTTACGGATACCAAGCTTTTCGATAGTAGCTCTGTATCTTTCGATATCCTTCTTCTTGAGGTAGTTGAGAAGATTTCTTCTCTTACCGATCATCTTGAACAGACCACTTCTTGAGTGATTGTCCTTCTTGTGTGTCTTGAGATGTTCTGTAAGGTCGCTGATTCTCTTTGTAAGGATAGCGATCTGTACCTCAGGTGAACCTGTGTCTGTTTCGTGAGTTCTGTTAGCCTCGATAACAGCTGTCTTTTCGTCTTTTCTAAGCATTTTTTGTACCTCTTTCGATAAAGTATTTCCGATGTAAAAGAATATGGCAGGTAACTTTCCCACTTACGGGCGTGACCCATATTCTGTTGCATGGATATGTTGCAGCAAGCAACTCATATATTATACATTATTTTTGACAGATTGTAAATAGCCTTAACAGAAATTTTACAACTATTCTATGCCATGGTGAGCCTTGCCTGCCGTGAGAGTATTTCTCATGAGCATTGCGATAGTCATAGGGCCAACTCCGCCAGGAACAGGTGTGATATAGGCTGCCTTATTCTTGCAGTCCTCAAAGTCAACGTCGCCGCAAAGCTTGCCGTTTTCGTCACGGTCCATGCCAACGTCGATAACTACTGCACCCTCCTTGACATAATCGGCAGTTATCATCTTTGGTCTGCCAACAGCTGCCACCAGTATATCTGCTCTTGAGCAGACCTCTTTGAGGTTCTTTGTCTTTGAGTGGCATATAGTTACAGTGCCGTTATTGTGCAGCAACAGCATAGCCTGAGGCTTGCCTACGATATTACTTCTGCCCACCACTACGCACTCTTTGCCTGCAATGTCAGTGCCCGTTGACTTGATAAGCTCCATAACGCCGGCAGGTGTGCATGGAAGAAAGCTATAGTCACCTATCATTATCTTGCCCACGTTTACAGGGTGGAAAGCGTCAACGTCCTTATCAGGTCTGATATTGTTTATTATCACCTTATCGTCAAGGTGCTTTGGCAGCGGCAGCTGAACGAGTATTCCGTCCACTCTGTCGTCATCATTGAGCTTTTTGACGAGGTCAAGCAATTCTTCTTCTGTTGTTTCAGCAGGAAGAGCATATTTGAATGAATTAAAGCCTACAGTTTCGCAAGCTTTTTCCTTGTTTCTTACATACACCTGTGACGCTGGGTCGTCGCCGACTATCACCACTGCAAGACCTATTTCAACGCCCTGCTCTTTAAGCTTTTGTGTTTCAAGTCTTATTTCTTCCTTGACCTTGGCAGACACTGCCTTGCCGTCTATTATCTGTCCCATTATTCTTCCTCCGTATCCTTCTCGTCTGTATCTTTTACTTCTGTATCTTTTACTTCGCTGTCCTCGTCGGTATCGTCATCAAGGATAGACTTATACTCTTCCTCAGCTTTCGTATGGGACTCCTTGTCCTTTTCCTCAGCCTCTTTGAGCTTATCCTTCTGAGCCTGCTTGCCGAACTTTTCGTCATATTCTTTTTGCAGCTCGATAAAGCTTTCGCCCTTATCCTTAGCCTCTTTTATCTTATGTTTAAGCTCTTTCTTTTCCTGCTGCATATCGTTATAGCTGTTATACTGCTCAAGCTGTGCCTTTGAAAGCTCAGTGTCAACGAACAGTTTATAGTCGCTGTTTCTCTTGACGATTCCTCTGAACACTATTATAAGTACCAGTGACGCAAGAACGCAAGTGCCTGCAACGAGCTGTGAAACTCTTATGTTTCCAAGATAGAGTGAATCCGTTCTCAGTCCCTCGATGAAAAATCTTCCCAGACCATACCAGCCTGTGTACATGAGGAATACTTCGCCGTCAAACTTACGATGCTTGAGGTAGAAGTGCAGGATAATGAATCCGATAAGACACCAAATAGATTCATAGAGGAAACATGGGTGGATAGGGTCAAGGGCTGATACCTGACCGCCAAGCTCGTCATAGTGGTTTGAGATATATTCCATTGTGGTGTTGCTTATCATGCCCCATGGGAGGTCTGTGTTGGCACCGAATGCCTCCTGATTAAAGAAATTGCCCCAACGTCCGATACACTGACCGATGAGAAAGCACGGTGCGACCACATCAAGAAGTGCGGTCAGCTTTAGCTTTCTTATCTTTGCGATTATTCCGCCCACAAGTATAGCACCGATGATTCCGCCGTAAATAGCAAGACCGCCGTCACGAATATTGAAAAACTCAGAAAATTTCATGCCCTCTGTGTTAAACACGATATAGTAAAGTCTTGCACCGAGAATTGCTCCGATAAGTCCGCCGATAACGGAATCTGTTGCTCTGTCAGGGTCTACGCCCACGGTCTTCATTCTTTTGAAACCGTATATCATTGCAAGAAGTATGCCGATAGTGATTAAAAAACCATACCAGTATATCTTGAAATTCGTGCCCGGCACTGTAAAAAGCACCCTGTCGATATCAATACCCTCTTTAAGGATATTGTCACCCTTTCCGAAATTTGGGAAATATACTCTGTTCGGGAACTCCCTAAGCTTTTCCCTTATTGCGTCGTTTGCCGAAGAATCGGCAAGAAACTGCAATGCTGTCATAAATTTATCATTCCTTTCACTGAGCCTGAGCTCAAAATACCTACTTATTATCCACCACTGAAATAGCCGACTTTTCAGGGTCGAACATATCTCTTACGGCGTTTTCACAGTCTGCAACGGTCATTTCCGCAAGCACCTGTGCCTCATAGAAAGCGTCAGAATTTTCAAAGTAGCTTTCTGCAAGATAATCTGCGGCTCTTTCAGGATTGTTCATGCCCCTTACTATCTCGCCGTACATCGAACGCTTTATCATGTCGAACTGCTCTTTATCAAAGCCCTCTTTCTTTACACGCTCTATCTCAGCAAGATAACGGCGGTAAAGCTCCTCAGGGTCATGGGATTCGCCTGAGATTATTGGCGAGAACACGCCACCGCTTGTGAAAACTTCCACGCCAAACTGCGAATTTATCAGTCCGTCATCAAAAAGCTGTTTATAAAGAGGTGACGAAGAGCCAATGAGCAGATGAAGTGCAACTGACGCTGCTCCTGCCTTTTTGAAAAGCTCCCTTCCCTCGTAAGGCTTGCATTTGAAACCGATATTGAAAAGCGGCAGTCCCACAGGAAAGCTTTGGTATATTTTTCTCTGAGCCACATTCTCAGGCTCGTCAGGCAGCTTTGTTTCAAGCTGCATATCCTCGCATGGCTTTAACATTTTGTCGCATATTTCCATGACCTTATCCTCGTCAACATTTCCTGCAATGGCAAGTACCATGTTATGAAGATTATAGAAAGTATAATAGCATTTATACAAAAGTTCAGGGGTTATCTCTGCGATAGTGTCCACCGTTCCTGCGATATCTATTTTGATAGGGTGGTTCACATACATTGCTCTCAGCAGATTATAAAAGCACTGTCTTTCAGGGGAATCGGCACACATTTTTATTTCCTGACCGATTATGCCCTGCTCCTTAGCCACAGACTGCTCTGTGAAGTAAGGTTTCTGAACAAAGTCAAGAAGTATTTCCAGTGACGCCTCCCAGTTTTCAGAACAGCTGAAAGTATACGCAGTTTCGTCAAAGGAAGTGAAAGCGTTTGCATTTGCACCTGTTTTTGCATAGAGGTCAAAAACATCAGTGTCCTCATTTTCAAAAAGCTTATGTTCGAGAAAATGTGCTATGCCCTCAGGCACGGTGATGAGATCCTTACTGTCTTTTGTCTTGAAACAGTTATAGACCGAGCCGTATTTTGTGGCGAATATCGCCTCTGTTGTTGTAAAGCCCTCCATTTTCCACACAAGCACGTCAAGTCCTGACGTGTGATGAAAAACGCTGTAGCTCTCGCCCAACCGCTCGCTTTTTACGATATCCTTATTCATCACAGTCCTCCTTTTCCTCGCCTCTGATAACGAAAACTGTATCAGGCTTGAAAGTCTTTGCACAGCTTATTATGTCCTCACGAGTAAGCTTTGCTATCCGCTCGTTTATCTCCTCAGGGGTGAAAGCTGTGTTTCGTGTGTTCTGTGCCGCATACCAGCCCATGATATCATATATGCTGTCATAATTTGACTTAAAGCCGCCGCAAAGTGATCTCTTAGTATTCTCAAGCTCCTCGTCTGTGAAGTCGCCGTCGCATATCGCCTCAAGCTGCTCTTCAATGGCTTTTCTTGCCTTTTCGATATTGCAGCTTTCAACTCCGCTGTCGATAAAAAGCGTGCCCTTTCTGTCGGCATATGCAGAGGAACAATAATAACAAAGGCTCATCTTTTCTCTCACGTTTGCAAAAAGCTTTGAAAACGGCGTTGCACCAAGAAGCATACAGAAAAGCTTTGCCGTATATATATCCTCATAGTCAGACTTGAACGCCATGACCATTTTGCTTTGGCTCACCTGCATTTTCAGCTCTTTATACACAGGCTTTGCCTTTGCAGGAGAATTGTGTCTGTAGTCTATTTTCTCCACAGGCGAAACTCTTTCGAGGGCAGCCATTTCATCTCTTATAAGCTTTTCCGCAGCAGCCGTGTTTCCGCCGCCTGATATCGTTATCTCTATCTTTGCACTTTCAAGCAGCTTTTTATGCTGTCTTAACAAGTCCTCCTGAGTTATGTTCTCAGCAAGTTCCACCGTGCCTATTGCGGACACAGCGGCAGGTTCGCCCTCAAAGATAAGCTTTTTGGCCTGCAAAAGTGCATAACCACGCTTATCATTGACAGTGGCAACGATAGCGTCGATAAGTTCCTGCTTTCTCAAAGTGAAATACTTTTCGCAGAACTTTCCGTCAACAAGGTGAGGTCTGAGCAGACAGTTCAAAAGCTGTCTTACCACCTGAACGGATATCACTTCGCCGTCTATGGTATAATCGTCGCCGATAAAGCTTGCAGACAGTCCCACAGACTGATAGTCGCCTATAGTGCCGCAGTTAGTACCTATGCTCGAACCATACAGCCCGGTGAGTGTGGAAGTAAGCTTTGTTCGTGAAGGTATCTCCGCATTCGATGTCACAAGCACTGTTTGCAGCATTGCATTGACGCAGGCTGTTTTTTCGTCCAGCGGTGAGATAAACGCTATCTTCACACAGTTTGACTTGAATTTCTTGTCATATATTCTTGTAAGGGATATTCCTCTGCCGAGGTCCTCCCTGCTATAGGATACAGCCATTTGATTACTCCTTCAGACGTTTTCACGCCAACATTTTTCATAATAATATAGTATATCACATTCCAGCACAGATTTCCATACTTTTCACAAGAATTTCATAAAAGCTATCATTCTATTACCGTATAAACGAAATTCTCCCAGTGCAGCATCGTGCCCTCGTCTGTTTCATCAGGGAGAAGTGCTCTTGCCATAAGAAGATCTTCGCCTGTGTCAACGTTGAGAAGATGTGCATAATCGCCGTCAATTTTTGTGACCTTGTATGTTCTTGGTTCCATTTTTTATCGCTCCTTTTCAGTTCATGAACACCACGTTTTCCGCACCGAATCTGCTTTCAAGCTCCGTGAGCAGCTCTATGCACATTTTTACGGTAGGTGCAGACTTTATCCCAGTCATTTTCCGCATATCGCTGAAAAACACCCCGAACCTCGAACCGTTCTGAACGCTGTATTTTTCAGCTATCTCTCTGACTGCCTTTATTCCCTCGGCGTCCCTTGAAACAAGTCGGACGCAGATATTCCTTTTCATCTGCATCACGCAGAACCTGTCAACAGGCTCCAGCATATCCGCAAGTATCTTAGGTTCCTCCTCTTCCTTGCAGGATATCTTTCCTCTGACGTGCAGAAGTGCCCTGTCTTTTATAAGTCCTCCCATGGTCTGAAAAACTGACGGGAAAACCACTATCTCAATAGTTCCGAATTTGTCCTCCAGTTCCAGAAAACACATCATGTCGCCCTTTTTGGTCTTGAGCATTTTTCTGCCCCTGACCATTCCTGCATAGTCGGTTTCTGCTCCGTCTGCGAAACGCTTATCGCTGCCGCCGTCGTCGCCGCAGCCTTTTATAAGCTCCGCCGAGGTCATACACCTTGCGGCTGACAGCACACATTCAAAGCGGTCTATAGGGTGGGCGGATATATACATACCTAACGCCTCGTGCTCAAATTCCAGCAGCTGCTGTTCATCAAACTCGCCGCAGCGTTCTATCTTCTTATCAAGCGGTGCGGAAGTTCCTGTGCCGAAGAGGTCGAGCTGACCTTCAAGCACTGTGTTATCCGCCTGAGTGACGCTTTTCATTATCTCCTCGCAGGCGTTAAGATGCTCTTTTCTTGTATATCCAAAGCCGTCGAATGCTCCGCTCTTTATAAGTGCCTCAACAGTTCGCAGGTGGATATCTCTGCCGGAAACTCTTGTACAAAAGTCCTGCAAAGACCTGAACGCTCCCCCTGACTTACGCTCGGAAATTATCCTGTCGATAGCACCCTCGCCAAGGGATTTCACCGCAAGCAGTGCAAAACGTATTCCCTCAGGCTCTGCCACAAAACCGCTTTCGCTCTTATTTATATCAAGCGGCAATATCTTCACACCGTTTTTACTCACGTCTGCAATATAACCGTAAAGCTTGTCTGTGCTGTCAAGAAGGGTTATGGTCATAAGTGCCGCCATGTATTCCTTATAGAAATGACATTTGAGATAAGCCGTCTGATATGCGATAGTTGCATACGCCGCCGCATGGGATTTATTAAAGGCATAGCTTGCAAACGAGGTCATTTCATCAAATATCTCATTAGCCACATTTGCAGGCACGCCGTTTGCCACCGCTCCGCAGCACTGCCCTTTCTCGCCGTATATAAAAGCCTTTCGTTCGTTTTCCAAAACTGCGGCTTTTTTCTTTGCCATTGCACGCCTTACGATATCCGCCCTGCCGTATGAATATCCTGCGAGGGTTCGGAATATCTGCATTACCTGCTCCTGATAGACTATACAGCCGTATGTCACTTCAAGTATGCCCTTTAGCAGTGGATGTTTGTATACTATCCTGCTGGGGTCATGGCGGTTTCGGATATATGTTGGTATGGAATCCATTGGCCCCGGACGGTAAAGAGATATGACTGCGATAAGGTCCTCAAGCTTTTCAGGACGCAGTTTCATCACCGTTGCAGTCATTCCTGCACTTTCAAACTGGAAAACGCCCTCAGTTCTGCCCTGTGACAGCATATCGTACACAGCTTTATCATCAAGGGGTATCTTTTCAAGGTCAAAGTCAGGGTGAGTTTTTATGACCTGCTTGCGGCAATGGTCGATAATGGTGAGGTTGCGAAGTCCAAGAAAGTCTATTTTCAGAAGTCCCAAACGTTCAAGCACTGTCATTGTATACTGAGTTGACACCTGACCGTCACGGGCATAGAGCGGCACATAAAAATCCACAGGCTCTTTTGTGATAACAACGCCTGCTGCGTGGGTGGACACGTTTCGTGGCATACCCTCCACGCTCATTGCGATATCAAGGAGCTGACGCATTTTCATGTCGCCTTTATAAAGCTCCCTAAGCTCAGGTATATTCTCAATGGAATATTTCAGCGGCTGACCTCTAGGTATCTTCTTTGCAAGCATATCTCCTGTCTGATAAGGCAGACCCATTGCTCTTGCCACATCTCTCACTGCCTGCTTTGCCGCAAGCGTACCGAAAGTCGCTATCTGTGCAACGTGGTCAAAACCGTATTTCTCCACAACGTAGTCAATGACACGCTGTCTGCCCTCCATGCAGAAATCTATATCGAAGTCAGGCATGGAAACTCTTTCGGGATTGAGAAAACGCTCAAAGAGCAGGTCATATTTCAGCGGGTCTATACCCGTTATGCCTATGCAATAAGCACACAG
The DNA here is from genome assembly GCA_900539095.1 of uncultured Ruminococcus sp. Taxonomy (GTDB): domain Bacteria; phylum Bacillota; class Clostridia; order Oscillospirales; family Ruminococcaceae; genus Hominimerdicola. The sequence goes on along the minus strand of UQAR01000034.1, from coordinate 11,527 downwards.
ACTTCCTGCACCTGAACCACGTCCGCAGCCAACAGGTATACCGTGGGTCTTTGCATAGTGAACAAAATCCCACACGATGAGATAATAATCTGTATAACCCATTCTCGTTATGACGTCAAGCTCATAGTCAACACGCTCCAAGGCCTCTTTTGTTGGCTTTTCATAACGCTTATAAAGCCCTTTCATGCACATATCACGGAGGAACCTTTCGTTATCCTCAACACCGTCTATATGGAAATACGGCAGCTTTGTTTTGCCAAACTCAAAGCTTACATTACACCTCTCCGCTATCTTAACGGTATTCTCAAGTACCTCAGGTTGTGAAGGGAAAAGCTCTGCCATTTCTTCTGCGGACTTTACATAAAACTCATCTGTAGGAAATTCAAGCCTGCTTGGGTCGTCGAGGGTCGTTGCGGTGGAGATACACATAAGCACACGCTGTGCGTTGGCGTCCTGACGTCTGAGATAGTGTGCGTCATTGGTGCACACCATTGGTATGCCTGTTTCACGGGAAAGCTTTATAAGCATAGGCAATATTCTCTGCTGGTCTGCAAACTTATGGTTTTGCAGTTCTATAAAGTAATTATCTCTGCCGAATATATCACGATATCTCAGTGCTGTCTGTTTCGCACCCTCATAATCGCCGTTTGTCAGCTTTCTCGGTATCTCGCCTGCAAGACAAGCTGACAAGCAGATAAGCCCCTTGTGGTATTTTTCAAGCAGCTCTATATCCACTCTCGGCTTGCTGTAAAAGCCCTCTGTATATGCTGCTGACACAAGCTTGATAAGATTCTGATAGCCCTCATTGTTTTCGCACAGGAGCACAAGGTGATATGGCGAGCTGTCTATTTTCGCAAGCTTATCAAAGCGTGTTCTCGGTGCGACATAGACCTCGCAGCCTATTATAGGTTTTATGCCCTGAGCAAGGCACTCGTTGTAAAACTCCACTGCTGCGAACATATTTCCATGGTCTGTGACCGCAACGGCTTTCTGTCCAAGTTCCTTTACACGCAAAACAAGCTCCTTGATACGGCAGGCACCGTCAAGGAGCGAATATTCACTATGAAGATGAAGATGTACAAAGTCAGGCATTTTTATTCCTCTTTCGGTGTTAGACCTTTTTCCTCTCTTATCCTGTCGGCTATCTCGGCTATCTTTTGCAGCCTGTGGTTAGCACCCGAACGTGAGATAGGCGGATCTATGGCTGCACCGAGATCTTTAAGGTTGAAGTCAGGGTTATTATATCTAAGCTCCGCTATCTCCTGCAAATTGTCAGGAAGAGAATAAAGCCCCACCGTTTCGTCTATAAGCTCTATATCCTTTATCTGCTTTTCTGCCGCTTTCAGAGATTTCTCTATATTTGCATTGTCACAGTTCACCGCACGGTTTATCTTATTACGCATATCTTTCATCATTTTTACGTTCATAAGCTCCAGCGAACACATTGGTGCACCCATAAGAGTGAGCATATCTATTATATTCTCAGACTCTTTTATGTAAACTATCTGTGCGTTCTTGCGTTCAACGTGCTTTGGTGTGATATCGTAATTGTCTATAAGCAGCATACCGAAATCGTTGCAAAGCTCCAGCGTTGGCATAACGAACTCCATATGATACTTTTTCTCAGGATTGTTCACCGAACCGCAGGCAAGGAATATTCCTGCCACAAGCTGAGGATAGAACTTCTCTTTCGGCAGGTCTGCCTCTTCAAGACGCCTGCTTTTATCCATTCTGAAATAGTCAAGGAGCGTCAGCCTATCCTCACGCTCAGGTATATCCAAAGCATAGAGCACGACGCCGTTTCGCTTTTTCTGCTCTGTGACCAAGACTGCATTCTCATTGCCTGTTATCCTGCCTGTATTGAGCACGAAAAAGTCTGCCACCGCTTTGTTCTCTGTGAGAAAAGATATCTCCTCGTCTGACAGGCAGTTGCAATAGGTGAGCATACCCATTATGCACACGTCAGCCTTTGGCTTTGAGTTTATTTTGCTGATTATCTCTTCTTTTACTCTGTATGAAAAGGATATGTCCTCCAACTTTCAAACCGCCTTACTGATTATTTATATCCCTGTGTGTTATCCTTATCCTGTGTCCCTGCTTTCTCAGGTGCTCTGCCACTGCCTCGGCAAATGTGACGCTCCTGTGCTTTCCGCCTGTGCAGCCGAAAGCTATGACAAGCTGGGATTTGCCCTCTTTTTCATAGAGGGGTATCAGATAGTCGATAAGGTCTGTGAGCTTTCCTAAAAGCACCTTAGCCTCGTTAAAGCTCAGCACATAATCATAAACGTCCTTGTCAAGACCTGTTTTGTTCTTCAGTTCAGGAACATAGAACGGGTTAGGCAGACATCTTACGTCAAACACAAGGTCGCCCTCGCTCATTGCACCGAACTTAAAGCCGAATGACTGCACGTCGATATGCATGAACTCGTCGTTGTCAAGGAATATAGAATACATTCTTTCCTTGAACTGAGCCGCCGAACTTCTAGAAGTATCTATATAATAGTCAGCCTGAGCCTTGATAGGTCTTAATATCTCACGCTCAGTTTCTATAGCTTTTCTTATGTTGCCGTAGGACACCTCATCAAGAGGGTGCTTTCTTCTTGTTTCTTTGTATCGTCTTACGATAACGTCGTCAGAACTGTCAAGGAAAAGTATTTTAAGGCTCACGCCCTCGCCCTGCAGCTGCTTTAGAGTGTCCTGCAATTTCAAAAACAGGTCGCCGCCTCTTATGTCAACAACAAATGCTACCTTGTCTATTTTTCCGTCTGACTGGCTGCATATGTTTGCAAACTTTGGGATAAGCTCCGGCGGCATATTATCCACGCAGTAATACCCGATATCCTCAAGGACATTCACTGCACTTGACTTGCCTGAACCAGACATTCCCGTGATTATCACAAACTGCATAACGTTCATTCCTTTCTTATTATAGCTAAATATCATCACATATCTAAACTTTTATCCCCGCAGGTCTTACTCCTTATGAGGGATTATCCTTACTTCGCACTCAAGGAAAAATCCTGTCTGCTCCTTGACTGTGTGCTGGACGTGTCTAATAACTGACAGTATGTCATCAGTTGTTGCACCGCTCTTGTTCACCACAAAGCCGCAGTGCTTTTCAGACACCTGTGCTCCTCCCACTGTGTATCCCCTCAGACCACAGTCCTGAATGAGCTTTCCTGCAAACTGTCCCTCAGGTCTTTTAAAGGTCGAGCCTGCACTTGGATATTCAAGGGGCTGTTTTGAACGGCGTCTGCCCATAAGCTCCACCATTTTGTCCTGAATATCGTCATACGCTCCTGCCTCAAGTCTGAACACTCCTGAGGTTATGACTTCGCCGTTTTTCTGATAACAGCTGCTGCGATAGCTGAGAGCCATTTTGTCTGCCTCCGTGGTATGTACAGTACCGTCTGCCCTCACTGAGTTCGCAGAAGTTATAACGTTTTTAATCTCACCGTCATAAGCACCTGCGTTCATATATATAGCACCGCCCACAGTTCCCGGTATGCCATAGGCAAACTCCAGTCCTGTGAGGTTATGCTCAAGAGCGAATCTGCACAGCTTTATAAGGCTGCACCCAGCCTCGGCGTATATGGTGTTTTCGTTCATCATTTTTATCTCGTCCACTGACTGACCCATGAGGAACACCACGCCCTCATAGCCTCTGTCGTCAAAGAGAAGATTTGAGCCGTTGCCAATAACGATATATCTTACTTTCCATTCATGTGCGGCTCTAACAAGTTTTGCAAGGCTTTCCTCTGAGCTTATATCCACCATTGCGGTGCACGCTCCGCCGGTGCGGAAGGTGGTATGCTTTGACAGCGGCTCGTTATAGATAACGTTACATTCAAGCTCTGAGGCAAGGTCAAGCAGCTTTTGCGTATTCATATATATCTGTAAAACGCCCTAAATGCGGGCTCTCCTTTCATTGGTCTAAATATCAAGATCAGGTCTTTTTGCAAGCACGAACTCTCTTATCTTTTCCCAGTCGGTGTTCATGACCAGCTTTTCAGGGAAATCAAGCTCCTCAGCCATTTGCAGCACTGTTGGCGTTTGACCCACCAGCTGACAGAAATGGCTGTCTGAATCAAAGACCACAGGCACTTCATACTTTTTGCAGAGTTTCATAAGCTCCACAGCGTTTCTCTTTGGGGTCCTTTCGCAAACGATAGAGCTTTCATTTATCTCCACAAGCTTGCCATACTCTTTGAACGCCTTTACGCCCTTTTCATAATCGAACATAAAAGGTGCGGTGGTGCAGTGACCTATAACATCTACCTGAGGGTTCTGTGCGACTTTCAGCCAGCTTTTAGTGTGGTTCTCAGGTGTCGAGGGAGTATAGCAGGCACTGTGCATAGACGCCACCACCCATTCAAGTCCTGAAAGCAGCTTTTCGCTGGTATCAAGCTCTCCGTCATCGCTCACAACGTTAGCCTCTATACCTCTGAGGACGGTTATCCCGTTTATCTTTCTCGGCAGTATGTGAAGGTTCACAAAGTGCCAGATATGAGGTGAATCTGGCATATTCATGGCATGGTCTGTCATTGCTATGCCTTTCATTCCGTATTTTTCAGCCCACTGGCAGTTCTCTGTTATGGTGGAGTAAGCATGAGTTGAGGCAATGGTGTGCGTATGCATATCTCCCTGTAAGTGCATTATGATCTATCTCCTATTCAAAAAAGTATATGCGTGTTTTTAGAAATTATCCCAGTTCTTGACCTTATCCTTCTTGTCCATTTGCAGACCAAGATTCTGCAAAAGTTCAGCGGCAGCGTTATAACCCATTTTCTTCTGACGGTTGTTCATAGCCGCAACTTCAAGGATAACAGCAAGGTTTCTGCCCGGCTTTATAGGAATGGTAAGGCTAGGTATCTTGATGCCGAGGATAGTAGTATACTCGTTGTCTACGCCCATTCTGTCGTATATCTTCGTGCTGTCCCATGGTTCAAGCTCTACGATAAGGTCTATCTTCTCGCTGACCTTTACAGCACCCATACCGAACAGACGTCTTGTATTGATGATACCGATACCTCTCAGTTCGAGGAAGTGACGGATATTATCAGGTGAAGAGCCGACAAGCGTTCTGTTTGATGTCTTTCTTATTTCAACGGCATCGTCAGCCACAAGTCTGTGACCTCTCTTTACAAGCTCGATAGCTGTTTCGCTCTTACCAACGCCGCTCTCGCCCACGATAAGGATTCCCTCGCCGTATACTTCGATAAGAACGCCGTGGCGTGTTATTCTCGGAGCAAGCTCAACGTTCAGGTAGCCGATAAGTGCAGCGATAAATGCTGTTGTGCTGTCCTGCGTTCTTGCGATAGGCACGCCGTATTTCTTGGCTATTTCTACCATTTCAGGGTAAAGTTCATGACCTCTTGCCACGATAAAAAGCGGTATCTTAGTGGCGAAAAGTGCGTCTATCCTCTCATATCTTGTTTTCTCATCAAGTGAGGCAAGATAGGCAAACTCCATGTTTCCGCATATCTGAACACGCTCTGCGTTGAAATACTCATAAAATCCCATGAGCTGAAGTCCAGGTCTGTTGCAGTCGTTCTCGGTAACAACAAGGCTGCTGATGTTCTCAGGAGCGTAGATTATCTCCATATTGAGCTGTTTGATTATCTCCTCGACAGTAACGCTGAATATCTCTGCCATTGAATATCATTCCTTTCCAGTCAAATTTTATATTCTAAGTAAGCCTTTATTATACATCTCCTGTGCGGCAAGCATTACGCCTGCTTTGCCAGTAGGGTATGTGATCCCTCCTTGCAGCCATGCGGCAAACGGCGGTCTGATAGGGGCGTCGGCGGAAAGCTCTATGGACGCACCCATTGTGAATGCTCCTGCCGCCATTATCACCTTGCTGTCATAGCCCGGCATATCCCATGCCTCAGGGGTAACATAGCTGTCAACAGGTGAGCCTTTCTGTATGCCCTGACAGAAAGTCACGAGGTTCTCCTCGTTCTCAAGAAGTATAGATGCGATTATATCAGTTCTTGTTTCGCCGCTTTCAGGGAGGGTCTTATAGCCAAGCTTTTCAAAGAAACGGCAGGCGAAAACGGAAGTTTTCAGTGCTGATGCGACCACCTGCGGTGCTAAGAAAAAGCCAAGGAGCATTTCTCTGTTCTGATTAAGTGAACAGCCGACCTCCTTGCCCATGCCAACACAGGTGAGCCTGTCTGCACATTTTTCCACAAGGTCTGCTCTTCCGCAGATATATCCGCCTGTGGAGGCTATTCCGCCGCCCGGATTTTTTATAAGCGAGCCTATGATGATATCCGCACCCACGCTAAGAGGTTCTTTTCTTTCAACGAACTCGCCGTAGCAGTTATCCACCATGACGATTATATCAGGATTAGCTTTCTTTGCTGTTTGTGCAATCTTTCCGATTATCTCCACTGTCAGTGACGGTCTGAGAGAATAGCCTCTTGAACGCTGGATATAAGCTATCTTTGCACCAACGGCTTTCTTTGCTATCTCGTCATAATCAGGGTACATCTCGTCCACCAAGTCTACCTGCTCATACTTCACGCCGAAGTCAACAAGTGAACCGCTGCCCTTTTCGCCTCTGATACCGATTATCTCCTCAAGGGTATCATATGGCTTTCCTGTGCAGGCAAGCATCGTGTCGCCGCTGCGGAGCACGCCGAAAAGTGCGGTAGACAGTGCATGAGTACCGTTCACAAAGGTGTGTCTTACCAAAGCGTCCTCGCCGCCCAGTGCCTGAGCGAACACCTTGTCTATGGTATCTCTGCCCATATCGCCATATCCGTAGCCCGTTGTTCCTTTAAGGCAGCCCTCGCTCACACGGTTGTCGATAAAAGCTTTCAGCACTTTCTGACCGTTATACTCGGCGTTGCTGTCTATTTTCTCAAACATCTCCCCGCACTCGCTCTCTGCCTCGGCGGCAAGAGCCAAAAGCTTAGGGTCTATATCAAATATACATTCATTCATTTTCAATTCTCTCCAATACAAGATCTATTCCGCAGGCTTTAAAGCCTATCTCCTCATAATAGCTCACTCTATGGGGTCTTGCAAACAATCTCACCTGAAAACCGTCCTGCGTGAGCTTTTCACCTATCCAATACAAAAGCTGTCTTGCATGGAATTTTCCACGCTCCTCAGGTATCGTTCCAACGTGTCCCACAAGTGCCACGCCGTCTATGATATACTGTATGGTGGCGGTGGTGTAATCACCCAGCAGAAACGACTGCGAAAGTCCTCTTCTTACACGGTGGGAAGTGTCCGTCAGCCACAGTTCATAGGAATTTTTTATTGCAGGAAAGCATGGTGCAAGTATCCTGAAAACATCGTCAAGCTTAGGCAACTCATTCACATCAAGTGGCGGGATATCGTTCTTAGCAACAAAGCTGAACTCCGTCCGTTTGTCACCCTTATACTCTGCCTTAGTGAGTTCTGCAAGCTTGTCTGAATACTCCGCCTCAAACTCCACGGCGGCAGGCTTGTTCATAAGAATGAACCCTGCAAGCTCGCCCAATACCTTATCGTCAAATCTCTTATCCTTGAAAGTCGATATCATCATAGAGGCGTTGAATATTGATATGATACCAAGCTTTTCTCCGCTTTCCTCAACGGCATAGAAATGCAGAAAGTCATACCCTGTGCCGTATGCCGCAAAATGCGACTTTATACGCCTTGTATAATTGTTAGGTTTAAGACCGCTCAGCAGTTCTGAGCTGATCTCTTTGGTTTCATAGATCATTTGTTATAAGTCCTATCCAAGATCAATTTTGTAAGAACATAAGCGTTCTCAAAGTCTGCCTTATTTATCACGCAGCTTGGAGAATGGAGATATCTGCAAGGGAGCGACACTGCGGCTGTCTTTACGCCGCCACGGGAAACGTGTATCGCACCTGCGTCATTTCCTCCTGCCACCATTGTTTTGGTCTGGCACGGTATGCCGTTCTCTTCTGCCGCAGAAAATGCAAGCTCATAAAGCTCACGGTCATACATGGTGTGTCTGTCCATATAAGATACCACAGGACCTTTTCCAAGTTCGCAGACTCTTTTCTCCCCTGAGGCTGACGGGATATCCGCAGCAGTTGTGGATTCAAGCACAACTGCATAGTCGGGTGCAACGGTGAACGCTGCACAAGTCGAGCCACGCAGACCTATCTCTTCCTGCACCACGAAGGTGAAATATGTGTCATACTCCACGCCCTCTTCTATCATTCTCAGCATCATGGCACAGCCTGCTCTATCGTCTATGGCTTTGCACTTAACAAAGCCCTCGCCGAACTCCACAAAGTCAGAAACAAATCTCACGCTGTCACCCAGTCTGACGAGTTTCAAAGCCTCTTCACGGCTGTCAACGCCTATATCGATAGTAAGCTTATCAAAAGGCACAGACTTTTTTCTCTCCTCGGCAGTGAGGTTATGGATAGCCTTTCCCCCCACAACGCCTGTGACATTGTTTCTGCCGACTTTGACACGTCTGCCGAAAACAACTCTTGGGTCAACGCCGCCGACTGAGGACACTTTCAGCGTGCCGTCACTGTTCACATAGGTGACTATCATGCCGACCTCGTCCATATGAGCCGACACCATTATCTTATTCTTTGGGGTCTTTTTGCCCTTGCAGAAAGCTATGACATTGCCAAGGTTATCCACCTTTATTTCAGCTTTGTCGCCGATCTTATCTATTATATATTCTCTTACTGCTCCCTCGTCTCCTGAAATGCCGTCAAGGAGGCAGAGGTCTTTCAGTTTATCCAACATAAATATCTACACTCTTTTCAGATATTCTGCAATAAGCAGAGCCGTATTATCAATATCGTTTATATCAACTATCTCCACAGGCGTGTGCATATGCTTTTCAGGTATCGACACGGTGACGGTCTTTGTGCCGCTGCCGCTCACGCCGATAGTGTCGGCATTTGTGCCTGTTCTGCCGCTCATGACTTCAAGCTGATATGGTATGCCCTTTTCCTCAGCTAGGCTTATAAAGCTCTCGGACATTTCTCTTGAAAGGGACGGAGCAATGCCTATCATCGCTCCCTTGCCCATTATGCCGCATTCTTCCTCGCTCTCATAATGGGTCTTTGCAAAGGAAACGTCAACCACCACTGCATAGTCTGCATTGATATCAAAGGCGGCTGTTTTTGCACCACGCTCACCTACTTCTTCCTGCGTTGAAAAGCAAACTGCGATATTATAAGCTGTCTGCTTGCCCTCGATAAGCTCAAGGGTCTTTAGGATAGCCGCACAGCCTGCTCTGTCGTCAATGGCTTTAGATGTGACACGGCTGCCTGCCAGTTTTTCGGCTTTGTTTTCTATAAGCACTCTGTCACCAAGGGAAACATACTTTGCTGCACTTTCACGGCTTGTAAAGCCTATATCAATGAAAACGCTGTCAAGGTCGGGTGCATCGGAGCTGTCTTTTTCAAGATGAGGCGGAGTTGAAGTCACAACGCCTGTGAGTTTTTCTCTGCCATAGACTGTCACCTGCTGAGCCAAAAGAAGTCTTGTATCAAGACCTCCGCAGCCTGATATTTTCAGAAAGCCGTCCTCGGTTATATAGGTGACTATCATGCCTATCTCGTCTATATGTGCATCAAGGAGCATGACCGGCTTGCCGCTCTCCCAGCTGCCCACCTTGCAGACGACGCTGCCAAGAGCGTTATCCAAAGTAACTTCGCCGTATTTTTCAAGGAGCTTTGCCGCAGTTTTCGCCGCTGAGCCTTCCGCTCCTGATACGCCTGCCGCAGAGCAAAGCTGCGACAGTATATCAAATGTATCCATAATACATATCCCTGCTTTTTATAAAATTAGAGTTCGTTCACAAGCTGCTTGAAGTGTCTGCCTCTTGCCTCAAAGTTTGGATAAAGGTCAAAGCTTGCACAGGCTGGTGAAAGTGTGACAATATCGCCCTTTTCAGCCATTTTCTGTGCTGTGAGGACTGCCTCTTCAAGGGTCTTTGCTCTCACTATTTTCAGACCGCTTTCAGGATACAGCGGACTTTCTGTGACTGCCTTTTCTATCTTATCGGCTGTTGCACCCATAAGAATGAGTATCTTTACGTTCTTGTTCACAGGCTCTGCAAGAGGTTCAAAAGGTATCTTCTTGTCATAGCCGCCTGCGATAACGATAAGTTTCTGATTGAACGAATTAAGTCCTGCGATAACTCTTGTAGGGCTTGTGGCGATAGAATCGTTATACCACTTCACGCCGTCTATCTCTCTGACAAATTCTATCCTATGCTCAACGCCGCCGAAATTCTTTGCCACCTGAACAATGCTCTGAACAGATACCTCGCCCCAAACTGCGGCGATAGCTGTGAGGTAGTTCGCAACGTTATGGATACCCGGTATCCTGATATCGTCCTTATGGACTATCTCGGTAGTCCTGCCGTTCTCGGTATAGCAAAGCATACCGTCGTCGTTAAGGTATGTGCCTTTCTCCACAGGGTGTTTTAGAGAGAATGTGACAAGCTTTCCTCTTACGAGGTCTGCAAGCTTTATTGTTTCCTCGTTATCCTCATTGAGGACAGTTCTTGAATAGCCGTTCTGATGAGCGATAAGGTTTGCCTTTGCACTGATATACTCCTCCATTGTTCCGTGAACGTTAAGGTGGTTAGGAGTGATATTCGTGATAGCGGCAACGTTTGGTGACTGACGCATTGAGATAAGCTGGAAACTTGACAGCTCAACCACTGCAACGTCACTGTCAGACATTGTTTCAACGATAGGCAGAAGTGCTTTACCGATATTTCCGCCGACATGCACTCGCTTGCCCTCGGCTTTGAGCATTTCGCTGATAAGGGTAGTAGTGGTAGTCTTTCCGTCTGAACCTGTTACGCCGTATATCTTGCATGGGCAGAGGTCAAAGAAAGTTTCCATTTCTGATGTAATGGCTACTCCTGCTTTTCTTGCCTTTGTGATGGTTTCATCATTATAGTACATACCGGGTGTTCTGAAAACTATATCGCAGTTGAAGATGATATCAAGATAATGCTCGCCCAATGAGAACTCGCAGCCCTTTGCGGAAAGCTCCTCATAGATGAGCTCGTCAAATTCGTCCTCTGTCTTTTTATCGCAGACAACGCATCTTATGCCCTTTGAGAGAAAAAGCTTTATTAGCTCAAGGTGGCTCACGCCTGTGCCTATGAACGCTACTCTCTTATCCTTTATTTCCATGAAATATCTTTGTGCTTTTGTCATGTCATTAACTCCTTCAATAATTCTGTCAGCTGTATGCGGTATAGTTTATACTGCACACATACCTATTCTATTTTATTATAAAACATTTTATCCAAAAACGCAAGGACTTTTTTTCATGACTGCAAAAAAGTTTACCTGCCATTCGGTTAGGAAACGTTTACTTGATTTTTGTGTCTAAATGTGCCGCAGTAAAAGGGTGTTTTTTGTGAAAAGTGAGAAAAATTTATTATTTGCGAAAAAACTATTGTAAAATCGGGATTTATAAAGTATAATATAGGTATATTGGTATGTTTCGTACCTGTCTCTTATACACATCTCCGAGCCCACGAGACTAAGGCGAATCTCGT
>UQAR01000033.1 GCA_900539095.1 uncultured Ruminococcus sp. | reverse complement strand
CCGCAGCGATATCATGGGAGAACGTGCGGCATTTACATAAAATACAGAAAAAAATAACGGGCGGAAGAGAAAAATCTTCCGTCCGTTTTGTTATTAATGTCAGCCTATGGCTTTGAACGCCTCTCGTATTGAGCGAACGCCGATTATTTTCATTGAGAATTTGCCGGTGTCAACGCTTTTCAGCGAATGTGCAGGCACGATACAAGTTTCAAAGCCCATACGTTCACATTCCGCAAGCCGCTGTTCGCAGTGGGAAATGCTCCTAAGCTCGCCGCCCAGTCCTATCTCGCCAAGTGCAATGAGCTTGTCGCTTATCACCTTGTCTGTCAGCCCCGAATAAAGTGCCAAAGCCACCGACAGGTCAGCCGCCGTGTCATCAAGTTTCAATCCGCCTACAATGTTTATGTAAACGTCAAGACCGCCGAAAAAGTATCCAAGCCGCTTTTCAAGCACTGCGATTATTATTGCCATTCTGTAGTAGTCAAAGCCCGTGGCAGTACGCCTCGGCGACGCAAGCACGCTCTTGCATACCAGTGCCTGAACTTCCGCCATAACAGGTCTTGTGCCCTCCATTATGCAGGCAACGCAAGTTCCCGATGCGTCAGTCGGTCTGCCCTCAAGGAACATCATGGAAGGGTTCTCTACCTCAAGTAATCCGCTGTCAGCCATTTCAAACATACCTATCTCGTTTGTCGAACCAAAACGGTTTTTTATTGCTCTTAGTATCCTGTATGTAAGATTTCGCTGTCCCTCAAAATACAGCACGCAGTCAACAATGTGTTCCATGACCTTAGGACCTGCGATAGCACCGTCTTTGTTGACGTGACCAACTATGAACATTGGTATCTCTTCCGACTTTGCCGTCCGCATGAACATATTCGTGCATTCTCTCACCTGAGTGACCGAACCCTGTGCAGAGGATATCCCGCTTATGCTCATTGTCTGTATCGAGTCGATTATGACTATCTCAGGCTTTTCCTTGACTATGACCGAACATATCTGCTCACAGTCATTGTCCGCAAGCAGATACAGATTTTCCGAATCAACGTGAAGTCTGTTGGCACGGAGTTTTATCTGCCTGACTGATTCCTCTCCCGATACATAAAGTATGGTGTGATCTTCGCCGAGATATTGGCATATCTGCAAAAGCATAGTGGATTTTCCTATGCCCGGCTCACCGCCAAGCAAGACCAGCGAACCTTTTACAAGTCCGCCGCCAAGCACTCTGTCAAGCTCTTTCAGACCCGTTGCATAGCGAACTTCGTTATAGCTTGCGTCAACGCCGCCAATGCCGACTATCTTGTCTGAAATATCCCTTACCGCCGAGGGCTTAGACTTTCCGCCCCCTGTCCGTACAGTAAGCTCCACCTCTTCAAAGGTGTTCCATTCGCCGCAGTTCGGGCATTTGCCGTTCCATTTTGATGTTTCATATCCGCACTGACTGCACACATATGACGTTTTCGACTTTGCCATACACCATTAACTCCCTCTGTTATTTCCCCTCAAGACCCTTGAGAGCCTTTATCTCGTCACGGTCGAGCCTTATAACAGAATCCTTTATTACCTCAATATCGTCTTTCTTCACAACAACAACGTTGTCGTTCTTGTCCATTTTCACTCTCAGCTTGCCTGTAAGCAGATTGACTTCCTCAACAACGCCTCTGCCCTCAGCCGTCTTTACGATAGCACCCACCTTTGGAGTGTGCTTGAGAAGATCTTCATAGCTGTCCTGCTCGTATTTCAAACAACACATAAGTCTGCCGCAAGTGCCCGATATCTTTGTCGGGTTAAGCGACAAGCCCTGCTCCTTAGCCATTTTAATGGAAACAGGCTGAAACTCTCCCAAAAATCTTGAACAGCAGAAAGGCTGTCCGCATATGCCAAGACCGCCAAGCATCTTCGCCTCGTCACGAACGCCTATCTGACGAAGTTCTATCCTCGTTCTGAACACCGCCGCAAGGTCCTTTACAAGCTCACGGAAATCCACTCTGCTCTCCGCAGTGAAATAAAACAGCAGCTTGTTGTTGTCAAAAGTACATTCAACGTCGATAAGGTTCATTTTCAGCTTGTGAGCAGCTATCTTCTGCTCGCAGATCTTGAAAGCGTCCTTTTCTTTCTGTCTGTTTTTCTCGATAGTTTTCATATCGTTAGGGGTGGCAAGCCTTATTATGCCCTTAACAGGGTTTGAGAACTTTGTTTCGTCTATCTCCCTGTCCACAAGCACTACATCGCCGCATTCTACGCCTCTTGCAGTTTCAACAATGACCTTGTCGCCCATTTTGACGTCATTGTTCTGTGGGTCGAAGTAGTATATCTTGCCAACGCTTTTAAAGCGTACACCGATTATTTTTAACATTTCTTTTTCCTTTCAAAATATATATCACGGCAAGACCGCTGCGTGAAATGTATATCAAAACACAGCCGTCAGCCGTTAGCTACTTTCCTGTGACAGAGTATATTTGTCCCGCCAGACTGTTTATAGTCAGGCTTATGTTGCAGTTTGCGTCTATCCTGCCTATGTAGTCTGAAACTATGTCATAAAGCCTTACCGCCTGATCTGACGAAAGACTTCTGCTCAGTGCCTTTGCACCCTCCTTGTCACAGCTAACAGACTTTTCGCTTTCTCCCCCAAGCCTGAACGCCGCACTGTCACGGAGTATCTCCTCAAAAAGGCTCAGCCCCTCTCTTAACAGGGCTTTTTTGCCGTCTGCCGCAAAAAGCGTTTTCAAAACGTCATATTCACTTCCGCCGCACATTGCACTGCACAGACCTCTAGCAAGCTTTACACTGTCAAAAAACTGTGCGTGTTCAAGATACTGAACGCACCTGCCGATATTTCCACGTCCTGCGGCAACAGCCTCGCTTATGTGTGCAGGTGACGCATCAGGGAATTTCTCTCTAAGGCACGCCATGCTCTCCGCCTCTGTGACGGTCGTCATGCCAAGGGACAGCACTCGTGAGATTATGGTAGGCAGAAATACTTCCTTGCTCCTTGCCGTAAGAATAATGGCGGTGTGCTCAGGCGGCTCTTCTATCACTTTCAGCAGTATGTTCTGCACCTGAACCACCGTGTTCACTGACATATCAAGGTCAGGTATTATGTATACCTTCATTCTCGCCTCGTTCGGTGCTACCGTCGCATCTGCCACGATAGGACGGATAGCCTCGTCAACGATATAGTTGCCGTTGCTGTTCGCCTTTGCTACCATAACGTCAGGGTGAACGCCGTCAGCTATCATTTTGCAGGTCCTGCAAACACCGCATGGCTCGCCGGACTGCCTTTCACAAAGCAGTGCTGCCGCTATCCACCGTGCAAGGGTTTTCTTTCCAAGCCCCTTTTCTCCGTGAATCATTATAGAGTGAGGCTCTCTCTGCTTTTTTATCATTTCAGACACGAGCCTGCGAGGCTCGCTGTTTCCGTATATTATCAAGCCCTCAGACCCTTTCTGAAAAATCTATCCCGTCACTCAGACTTTCTCGAAACGCTCGATATCCGTAACGAATATAGTCGCACCGCCGATAGCGACTTCTACAGGATAAGACGCCGCACCGTCAGGCTCCATGATAGTAGATGACGGAACGAACTGCTTTCTCTTCTTTGAATACTTTTTGCATACCTCTATAACGAGGTCTACCTGCTCGTCAGGGCAGCAGATAAGAAAAGTGGTGTTTCCTGACATAAGAAAACCGCCTGTTGAAGAAAGCTTTGTGGCTCTTATACCAGCCTTCAGAAGTCCTTTGTTTACAGCATAAGTATCATCACTGTTTACGATAGCATAGACAAGTTTCATGATTTTGCCTCCTGTTATTTTTGATGTAAGAATAGCTTTTGCAGCTACACCTTATATTATAGCACATTTATGCGGTCAATTCCATAGTTTTTCAAAATTTTTATTACCTGAGGGGTTATCTCCTCACCGCTCACCGCCACCGGCACGGACGGCTGACAGCTTGTGACCGTCATTCCGCAAATAAGACCGCAGGCGTCCTCAACATTTACAGCGTGCTGAGCTGAAAAAGCCGCCTGCCTTATGCCCATACGCTTTATCCCCTTTGGTATGGCAGGAAAGTCGCCGAAAAGCCTTATCCTAGGCTGTCTTATCTCAGAGAACGCCTTTTCAAGCTTTTTATAGTCCTCTTCGCTGTTGAAAGGCGACGGCATGAGCACAACATATTGTGTGTCACTGTATTCAGGCTCTATACCATATTCCCTTAGCCTGTCCGCAAGCTCGTCCCCTGTGATACCGCTTTTGTATGCGGCAATAGTTATCTTCATAGGCTCATCGCCCACCGCCTGCCAGCCAAACGAGCAGATACGCTCTTTGCAGGCAGTGACCCTTTTTATGGTTCGTTCCAGGTCACGGGGAAAATCTCCGCTTACATAGTCTGCACAAAGGTCAAGGCTCTCCATTATAAGATAGGAGGGGCTTGTTGACCCGAACATTGACATTATCTCTTTTGCATAGCCGTCATATTCCTCAGGTGCGTGACTTGAGATGTGCAGCATCGCTCCCCCTGTGTAGCATGGCAGCGTCTTGTGAGCAGAATCACAGCACATATCAGCCCCCAAGTCCATAGGGTGCAGGCTCTCGGACAGAAATTTCAGATAAGCCCCGTGAGCATTGTCGCAAAGCAGGGGCACACCGTATTTCCTGCAAACCTTGCTCATTCCGCCTATGTCGCTGAGATTGCCCAGATAGTCAGGTGAGGTGACATAAACGCAGTCCACCTCTGTTTCAGCCAGCACCTTTTCAACGTCCTCAGGAGTAACGCTGCCTGCACAGATCGAGGTGAATTCGCCCTTTGGATATATCCACTCAACGTCAATGTCAAGGAGTATGCAGGCGTTGATGAACGCCTTATGCACATTTCTCGGTGCAGCCACGGTTATCCTTTTGCCTTTTGCACTGCGGCTAACTATGCCGAGCATAGCCTTTATGCAAAGGCTCGACCCCTCGGCGGAGTAAAAAGTCCGCCTGCTGTCATAGGCTGCCGACATTTTCGCCTCGCTCTGTGCGATAATGCCCTCTGCCTCAAAAAGATAGTCCGCACCCCTTATCTCAGTGATGTCAAGAGCCTCAAGACCGTGAAACTTTCTGCCCTTGTGACCCGGCATATGAAATCTTGCCGTGCCCGACTTTGCATAATCATTCACGAATTTGTTCACAGGTGCGTTCAATGCTATCTTCCTTTCAGTGCACTTTTGAGCATGGCAGGTTTCATTCCGCAGGAAATGCGTTTTCTCGCAAGTCCGATAGTCCTGGATACTGTAGATCTTGACACCCCCTCGGCGTCAGCTATCTCCTGCATGGTCATGCCCTTTGTATAATACATTATTATATAACATTTCTGTCGTTTCGTCAAATTTTCCCGCACTATCTCACGCATGAGCCTGTTTTCCACCGCCATGGCAGGGTCAACAGGCTCTTTTTCTTTCTCTTGAGGGCTTGGGATATAATTCTGTGTAAGTTCGTATGATACCTTTGTGTGCTGCATAAAATTCCTTTCTTTATCTTTTTCTGACCGATTTTTTACCCACTATATATTGTGGGTAAATTTTTGGACAAACACAATTTTCAAAATTCTTGTTTAATTTGTGGGAAATTAAACGGACTGTTTGTGCAATTTACCGTTGCAATTTAAAGAAATATGTGTTATAATGTATCTGCAAATTTGTTTGAGGGTGTTTTGTTGGACTTATAAATATAAATAAAAGAAAAAGCCGATATGAACACTTTTTGAACGTAAAGGGTGGTATTGTGTAAGCTGCCCATTCTAAATTAAGTCGGATACTGCCGATATAAAAATAAAACAGGTGCAGGTCATGGCTTATGAAGGAGAAGTGTAAAAATTTATGGAGAAAGTAAAGCTTAACAGATTGTCTGAGCTTACTGCTATTGCGAGAAAAAGAGAGCTTACCGCCGAGGAGAAGTCTGAGCGTGAGGCTTTGAGAAATGAGTATCGCAGGAGCGTTATAGCCAACCTCACAGGTCAGCTGGAGGCTACGACGATCATTGAACCTGACGGTTCAAGAATTAAGGTTTCGGATTTGAAACGCAGCGGGGAGGATAAAATAAAGTGACAGGAGTTTCCAGACAGAAACAAAAGCTTTTGACCATGAAAAAGCTTTTTGAGACCAAGACAGACGAAAAGCATACCATTACAGGAAACAGGCTCATAGAGATATTGGGCGAGTATGGCATAAAGGCTGAGAGAAAGACTATCTATGACGATATCAAGACCCTGTGCGACAGCGGAATGGATATCGAGATAACGAAGGACGGTCACTCCAACGCTTATTATCTTGCACAGAGGCTGTTTCAGGACGAAGAGCTGTATGTCCTTGCAGATGCAGTTGCGTCGAGCAGATTTCTTACACAGAAGAAATCAAAGGAACTTCTTAGAAAAATACAGTCACTGACATCTGAATACAAGGCAAAGGATCTCCGCAGAATGGTCTATGTGTCAAACAGGACAAAGACCTTCAACGAGCAGATATACTATGCCATAAACAGCATACAGGAAGGCATTTTCGGCAGCGTTGAGATACGATTCAAGTATTTTGAATACACCGTCGAGAAACGCAAGCAGCTCCGCCACGGCGGCGAAGTTTATACCGTTTCGCCATATTCTCTTGTGTGGGAGAATGACAATTATTATCTTGTGTGCTATTGCGAAAAGCATGAAAAGATATGCCGCTACAGAGTTGACAGAATGACGCAGGTCACAGTTACTGATATCCCAAGAAGGGAGCTTTCCGAGGAGGAGAAAACTGAGGTCACCAACCGTCAGGCTATCTATGGAATGTACGGCGGCGAGCTTATGACGCTGCAGCTGCAGTTCGACAATAAGCTGATAGATGTTGTAATGGACCGTTTTGGTGAGAAAACCATATGTCACAAGAATTCCGACACTACCTTCTATATAAATGAGGAGGTTCAGGTCGCACCAACATTCTGGGGCTGGCTTTTCCAGTTTGGCCCGCAGGCTAAGGTGCTCGGACCTGAAAAAGCTGTGGAAATGGCAAAAGAGGCTATCGCTCAGGTCGCCGATTGTTACGAATAAAAATTTGGACAAGGATAAAAGAGCCGAGATAAAAAATAGGCGAACGTCTGCTGTAAAAGGCAGACGTTTTTTATTTCCATTGATACACTGTCTTAATATAAATATAGCACATATGTTCTTATTTGTCAAGAGCCAATGTAAAATTTGTGTAAGACGTTGGCAAAAAGTTGACAGCACAGCAGTTAATATGTTATAATATTTACACAGGCAATGACGCTTTGAGTATAAAAATACCCAAAGCGTTATTTTTATAATGAAGAAAAAAGGGGTGATAAGCTTGACCACAATGCTCATTTTATCTTCGGTGATAGTGCTGTGCTGTGTGTTTTTCAATAAAATATCAGATAAATTCGGACTGCCTGCCTTGCTGGCGTTCATACTTCTTGGAATGTTGTTCGGCTCTGACGGGCTTTTCAAAATAGAATTTGACAACTATAAATTCGCCGAGGAGATATGCTCGGTTGGACTTGTTTTTATAATCTTTTACGGCGGATTCGGCACGAAATGGAGCGAGGCGAAAAAGGTGGCAGGCAAGGCGCTCATACTTGCCTCAGCAGGGGTTTTGCTCACCGCCTTTGCAACGGGAGCGTTCTGTAAATTCGTGCTGGGATTCGAGTGGCTGGAAAGTCTGCTTATTGGTGCGGTAATAAGCTCAACAGACGCCGCATCTGTGTTCTCAGTGCTCAGAAGTAAAAAGCTCAACCTCCGCTATGGAACAGCCTCCATACTGGAGCTTGAAAGCGGAAGTAACGACCCGTGGGCTTATATGCTCACTGTTATCATACTTTCTCTTATGAAAGGCGGTGCAACGGCAGGAGGCTTTGTCGTCAGCCTGCTCTCACAGGTGGTGTTCGGCGTGGGCTTTGGTGCACTTATCTCGCTTGGTGCGGTGTATCTCATAAAGCGTGTGAGATTTGACGCCGCAGGCTTTGACGCTATCTTTGTCACCGCCATAGCCATACTTTCCTACGCTCTGCCGTCAGCAGTGGGCGGAAACGGCTATCTAAGCTGCTATATAGTTGGCATTGTCCTTGGCAATACAAAAATATCAGGCAAAACAGCCCTTGTGCACTTCTTTGACGGCATAACAGGCTTTACCCAGATATTGCTGTTCTTCTTGCTTGGACTTCTCGCCTTTCCGTCGCAAATGCCGTCCATAATACTTCCGGCGGCAGCAATAGCACTGTTTCTTACCTTCATGGCAAGACCTGCGGCTGTCACCCTCATAACGAAACCTTTCGGTGCAAAATGGAAACAGATAGCCCTCATATCATGGGCAGGACTAAGGGGAGCGACCTCCATAGTTTTCGCTATTATGGCGACTGTTGACGACGCCTACATGAAAAATGACGTTTTCCATATCGTTTTCTGTATCGTGCTTATGTCTATCGGTATTCAGGGTACATTGCTGCCCCTGTTTGCCAAAAAGCTCGATATGATAGATGATGACGAAAACGTAATGCGAACGTTCAATGACTACAGTGATGAAACGGAAGTGCAGTTCATAAAGCTGTCCGTGCAGCCTGACAGCAGTTGGGCAGGGCGGAAGATAAAGGATATACCGTTTCCGAGAGGTCTGCTTGTGGTTATGATACTTCGTGACAAAGAGAAGATAATACCAACAGGCAAAACCCAGATACTTGCAGGGGACGTTGTGGTGCTCAGTGCGGCAGGATTTTATGATGACAGCCATTTTGTGCTCAGCGAAATGAACCTTGATAAACACCACGAGTGGTGCGGTCATAGGATATCCGAGATAACAATGTCAGAGGACAGCCTGATAGTCATGATAAAGCGGCAGGGAAGAACGCTTATCCCAAACGGCAGACTGCGGCTGAAAGAAGGGGATGTGCTTGTGGTCACGTCAGGATAGAGAATATGCAGGCGGCGGAAATTTTCTGCCGCCTTTTTTACTCAAAAAATCAAGCACAGCCATGAAAAGTATGCTATACTATAAGTACAGTAACGTTACTATATATACGAGGGGGCAGGGGAATGAGAAAGGAAGACCGGAACAATTTCTGTATTTTCACCACAGCACTTGATTATATCGAACACAATCTGTGCAGTGAGTTCACGCAGGAGGATATAGCGGCAGTGTGCTATTGCTCGCTTTCGGCACTTCAGAAATTGTGGAGATACGCCACGCATACAAGCCTTAAAGAGTATATTTCAAAAAGGCGGCTCACCAATGCAGGGATAGATCTTCTCAATACTGATATGACCGTCATGGATATCGCCATGAAGTATCAGTACAATTCCCACGAGGTTTTCACAAGAGCGTTCACAAAGCAGTGGGGCGTTGCACCCTCGGTGTTCAAGAAAGAGTGGAACAAGAGCTGCGGACTTTTTCCAAAGCTCAACCGTGACTATTTAAAAGGAGCATATTATATGGGCAACAAGAAATTTGACGTAACTGAACTTTTTGATTATCTTAACGAGAGAACAGGCACATATGTATTGTGCTTTGACATTGTGGGACTGATGAGGATAAACGATGAAATAAGCAGAGAGGCAGGGGACAAGGTGATACTTGAGAGCCTTAAAAGGATAAACGCCGCCGCAGGGGAAGATATGCCTGTTCTGAGGATAGGCGGTGACGAGTTTGTTATGGTCACAGGGCTTGACGATGTTGAAAAGGTGACAAAGATAGCGAAAGCAGTCATGGAGAAAAACGGTGCCCAAACTGCATACAAGGGCGGCACAGTGCCGGTATCCATAAGGTCGGGAGCGGTGATGATAAGAAAGCCGCTGAAATATTCGATGCTCTGTCATGACTTTGATGAGGTCATAAGCTTTGCGAGAAATGACGGAGAGGTGCATTTTGCGAAGAATCAGTAGAACGAAAAAAGCAGCCTTAAAGGCTGCTTTTTCATATGTTTATGGAGTCAGTAAAGTTCATAAGGTCATCAACATTGTCTGATGAGCAGGTCACAGAGTAATCAAGGTCATTCTTTGTGACACCGGACAGCAGGATATGTTCATCATATTTATTGGTGACAATGGTGTATTTCTTTTCAGGATAATTCGTAACAGTTTCCGCCACGGGACAAGCCGTCGGGTCAGTGTCGAATCTGCTGTATCCCATTTGATCGCATAGCTCTTCATAGGTTATCTTGTTAAGAAAGCTTATCTCCACATAATATATCTTGTTATCCTGCTCGTTTACTACCTCGTAGTCAATAAATACGTCTGAAAGAGAGCAGTTATTGATTTTAAAATCGCTGCTAAAATCGGGCAGAAGATATTCTTTTACTTTTTCCTGAGGAATATCCATTTGATATTTCTCAAGGTAATTTCTCAATTCCTCGCTTTCAAGCATAGCGTCAGCGTTATCAAAACTTATAGGCTCAACGTATCCGTCTGCAATTATCCCACTGTTATTTGTATCAGTTGTGACCACTGAGGAAGTGGTGTTGTTTTTTGATTTTGGTTGTGAAGAGTCAGCCGCAGTGCTGCCACAGCCTGAAAAAGCTGCTATCAATGTAGTTGACAAAACCAATGTTGATAATAATTTTGTTCTCATAATAGTGCCTCCTTTTTAATCGTGTGCAAAACGTGATGAATTATCTCTTATTACTTTTTTGCATTCGTCACATATTGTCATATTATTCATTACTGACTCTGAATAACGCTTACTGCCATAAATACAATTAGCATTATTCATGTCTGTTCCATGGTCTTTTGCACCGTAAAGGTGTCCAATTTCATGTGCAATTACACTTTTAAGAGTGTTTATTCCTTTTGGAGTTTCGTAATCTTGAACTATTAGTGTATTGTAATTAGAATTAGCCAATCCTCTTACACCAATGTGTTCGGATCCACTCTTGCAGCAAAGATTATTGGCAGTTAATAACAGTCGAGCATTTAATACAACATCATATTGCGGTAAATTCTGGCTCATTAAATACACTCCATTATTATGGTGATATGGTCCAGAATTATTACAGCTTGAATTGGTTTCGTGATTACAATAATTAGTATAATTACTGCCGCTGATATAAGAACAATTTTCAATTACTTTATTTGTTATATTATACTGATTGCTGAAGTCATATTTGATATTAATCCCAAAGCAGACGTAATACATGCCGCTAACTGCACGCATCGGATTATCAATACTGTCATAAAAGGCATTTGGAACACCATTTTTAGTTATAAAGCTGTTAGTTTCATAAATTTTAAGTCGCAATGTTGATTTGGCGGCACTTGCATTAATAGGAAAGATAGATACAAAGCTTATTAGGCATATTGTGATTGGTGTTATTATTTTCTTCAACATAACTATTTTTATCTCCTTGCTAATATTGCATATATTATAACATAAATACAAAATATTGTCTATTTGCATATTGGACAAATAATCTAATTCCTATATGTGGATATTGTATAGTGAAAACCACTTTGCCATTCTTATCAGCTTATTTTCAGTGTCTTTTCATAAAACTATCATATTGAAAAGGTATTATATATACAAGGTCAGAGGAACACCGTGAAAGACCTCAGGCAAAAGCTTTGAGAGCTTGCTGAAAGTTCCGTCAACCAATTACTCATAATGAGTTTTCATATATAATTTTCCTTCATTCTTCTTTTCATTTCATAACGCTGTGCTCTGAATTTTCAGAGTGCGGCAAAAGTGAAATGATATGGGAAAATACATAACTTACGCATTCCCCATTCATAATTTTTTCTTCATATTATACTTCTTACTTCTCTGAAAGACCCTGCGGCTTTTGCCACGGGGTCTTTTGGATTTGTAGAAAAGTCATCAAAACAAACGTTCTTATCTGTGCATATCGACAAAAAAACTTGCTGTCCAAAAAATTACCCCTCAAAATCTTTCTGCTGTGGTATTATACATACAGCCCCGAAAAAATAAAAAACGAGGAAGTGTGTGAAAATGATATGGATAGTAGCGATGAATGTGTTTATAGTCATTGCAGGGTTAGGCGGCGAAAGGTGGCTTATGAAAACCATAATGCGAATGGTGCTGTTTTTCGTGCTCCTTGCAGCCGCCGAAAGAAATATGGGTGCAGTGTTCGCAGCAGGCATCGTCCTGACAGCCGCTTGGGCAGCAGTGTCGCTTTTTGAGGCGGAGCTGAAAAAGAAACAACGCTGCGAGTTTGCGAAAAACTCAAAACGTACATTACAAATTGAGCAATAATTAACAAAAAAATCACTTATTTTATGGGCTAATGTGTTATAATTAATAATGATTGTAATGATTTAGACCAAGAGGTGAGTTGCTTTTGAAAAGCTCTGCTGATTTTGAACTGTATGATAAAATAAAAAAATATAGAAGATCTATTTTGAAAACAAGCGTGTTAGTGCTGTTTGTTGCTTGTCTGCTTGTGTATGCGTGTGCCTGCTATTACAGCGGCGTGAACGCATTCAAAAAGGAGGCTCAGCTTTGCTCCGCCATAAATGCCGAGGCTAACCAGAATATATCCGCCTTTATGGATAAAATGGAGGATACCGCCAAGCTTATCATGGGCAATGAGGATTACGCAAAGTATGACCCTTCCGATACCTCAAAAAGCGAGTTCGCAGTGCTCAGCGAGGAAAAAGACCTGACCGAAAAGCTCATAGAGCTTAGCACGCTGGGCAACTATACCGACTTTGGTATCGTCAGCAGCAATGAGCATAACGTTGGCAAGATAACCGACGGCACAAAGGATATCTTCGACGATGAGATATACAAACGTGTGTCCGCAATTATGGGCGACAGCAAGATAAAGTGGTTCACAGGCGAGGACGATAACTATAAACGTGTGTATTTCGCAGGCAGGATAAATGAACAGCTTATCTTTATCTCCTCTGTGTTCTCCACCGAGTTTGACCTCGTGTTTCTGCCTTCTGATAACTATAGCGAGATAAATACCTTGCTGTGCAATAATGAGGGCAGGATAATCTATGCCAATGACAGCAAGAGCGTTGTCGGCGGAAAGCTTGACGATAAGACGGAAAAGTTTCTTGACGGCGGCACAGGGGTCACAGTGTCGGATATGACAACTATCTGTGCCCTTGACGATTGCGGTGACGATTGGGTGGTCATCACTACAGTGGATATGTCTGATACCGTCCGTCACTATGTGCGAACAGGTCTGAAATGCTTTGGGATACTCATTCTTTTTGCATTCATACTCGTGTCAGTTTCTGCGGCGTCAGCCTCAAACAATGACCCTGATAACGACCCTAAGTTCGGCAAATATCCAAAAGTTGACGAAAATACAGGGCTTTTCACTGCCGAGTATACCGAAAACAGCATTATGGATAAAATGGAAACTTGTATCTCAGGTTCGACTATCGCATTTGTTATCGTGAAAATAACAAATCTGGAGCTTATAAGGCTCAATTATGGCGACGATATAGTGGCAGAGGCGGAAAGAAAGGTCGCAAAAATGCTTGAAGAGGATCACAAGAGCGGCGACGTCTGCGGTATCCTCAGCGAGGGCGAGTTTGTGATGTTCACAGACCATACGGATTTTGACCTTGTGAAAGCCTACAGCAGCGTGCGTTCTGCGATCAAAGAGCTTAACGATAAGCTGAAAGATTGTTGCCTTGACAGCGATAGGGGATATATAAAGTGTGCAGTGGGTGCAGCTGTTTATCCTGAGTCAAGCGACGATTATGACGAACTTCTTGATATGGCAGAAAAAGCCTGTGACGAGGCGGCAAACAGCGAGGACGGAAGAGCTGTGCTGTTTGAGAAACGAGAGGAAGAGGTGAGCAGCAGTTGAAAAAGCGTATTGTAAAAAGTGCTGCCCTGACTGCTGCCACGTTGTGCACAGCGGCATTTATGACCGGATGCTCGCTGCCTGAACGCAGAGTAGAGCATAAAACGAAAACGGAAGTGTCCTTCTCATGGTGGGGCAAGGACGTGAGAAATGAATATACGCTTGAGGGTCTGAAAGCATATCAGAACAGCAACAAAAATGTTGTCATAAGACCTGAATATGCCGACTTCGACGGCTTTAAGACCCGTATGGACGTTGAGTTTTTCTCCGACACCACTGCCGACGTTATGCAGCTCAACTATAACTGGCTGTATGAATATTCTCCTGACGGTGAGGGCTTTTATGACCTTAATGAGCTTTCAGACTACATAAATCTGTCAGCTTTTGATGATGACAGCCTTGCATACGGCACGATAAACGGCAAACTTAACGCCTTGCCTACCGGTACGAACTGTATAACCTTCTACTATAATAAGACGATGTATGACAGCTATGGTCTGAGCCTGCCTGAAAATTGGTCTGACCTTATAAATGCGGCAGAGGTTATGAAATCAGACGAGGTGTATCCTGTTGAAATGACGAAAAAGGCGGCTTATCTCAGCTCTGTGGCGTATGCGGAGCAGGTCACAGGCAGGAAAATGTTTTCCGACAGCGGCGAGTTCCAGTATACGTTGGAGGACGTAAGGCTCATGCTTGGCTTTTATCAGGAAATGCTAAATAAAAAGGTCACAAAGCCTGCCTGGGATTTTGACAGAAACGATTTTGAGAAGTGCTTGGTCGGCGGCGTAGCCTCATGGATATCAGATGCCGAGTATTATTGCGAGCCTGTACAAAAGCTTGGCTTTGATATTGTTATCGGCGATTATCCAAAGCATAAAAAGGCAGTGAGCAGCGGCTGGTATAAAAAGCCTACCAGTGTGTATGCCATAAAGAAATCCTCAAAATCCCCTGAGGAGGCAGCAAAGCTCCTTGACTATCTTGTGAACGGCGAGGAAATGGCTTTGGCACAGGGCACAGGAAAGGGCGTGCCTGCGTCAAAAGCAGCCCTTGAGGCACTTGCGGCAAGGGATATGCTAGGCGGCATAGAATATAAAGCCAACGAGAAGATGGCGTCCTCAGATGATCTTGAAATAATGTCGCCAAAGCTGGAAAATCAGGACATTCTCGAACTTTTCATAAGCACCTCCGAATCGCTTTATTATGGCAGAGCGGAGATAGGAAATGCCTCAGAAAATCTGTATAATAAAATGGTGGAACTGTCTAAATAGTTAAACGTGTGAAACAATTAGTGCAAAGTGTATTTTATAACGCACGATTAGTGTACAGAGTTCACAAAAATAACGAAACTGTTAAATAAGTCTTGACAATTTATTTGTTTTAAGATATAATTAAGAACGATGTAAGGTGATACATCATAAAAAGGTGTGTGACAAAGTGTGTGACAGACTTTTATGAAAATGTCAACACAGTGTTATCAATCGTCAATTTGCCTGAATGAAAACGTGATTTTCGTCAAGTTGAACAAAGTTGAGAAAAAATCTGAAAAACTATTGACATTTTGGACAAGATGATGTATACTTTAATCATGGTGATAAGGAGAACACAAAGAACTCCGAAAGCCACTTAATTATTGGAAAGTAGCTGCTTAAATCGGCTTGCGGCACTTTTATAAACAAATTTATTTAATTTATTATGGAGGGATTTTCTATGAAGAAGTCTAACAGAAAAGGTTTCACCCTTGTAGAGCTCGTAGTTGTTATCGCTATCATCGGTATCCTTGCAGCTATCCTCGTTCCTACAATGATGAACTATGTAAAGAAGTCAAAGCTCAAGACAGCTAACTCAAACGCTAAGCTCGTTTTCACAACTGTAAACAACGAAGCTGCTGATATGCTCGTTGAGGGTACATCAGTAACATCTGGTGCTTCACAGAGCGGTGCAGCTAAGGTTAATAGCTCGCTTGGCGGCGGAACTGCTGATGCTAAGGGCAAGCTTGGTGCAGCGGTTTATAATGCACTCAAGGACAATGGTGACGGTGCTGGTTACTGCCTCTATATGATCAATAATGACGGTAGCGTTAAGTTCGCTCAGTGGTGTGATGTTAACTCTGCAACTGGTTCAACAGGTGTTCTTGGTCAGTATCCAAACCCATGTAAGGATGCAGATAAGGCTAACAAGGCATTCTCTTCAACAGCTTATACTTCATCAAGCTGGAACTCATAATTTGAGGAATTCAGAACCGCTCATATGAGCGGTTCTTTTTTTGTCTTAAAATATATGAAATAACCAATATTACCAGCTTGGCTTTGTATAAATGGTAAAAATCAATGGCATTGCTTGTCTTTTCCTTGACAAAATCGGGCAAATTTTGTATAATATACTTGTCGAAATATTAAATGGGGATCAATATTTTGATGAAAGAATTGAGGGAAAGACATGAATAAAAAAGGCTTTACTTTGGTGGAGCTTGTGGTCGTTGTTGCCATTATCGGCGTGCTTGCGGCTATTCTTATACCAACTATGATGAGTTATATCAAAAAGGCAAAGCTTAAAAGTGCAAACAGTAATGCAAAGATAGTTTTTAACACAGTAAACTCAGTTGTAACTGATATGCAGTGTGAGGGAAAAGATGTTGACGTCAGATCCTGCACAGCTGTTGTTGATTGCACCGCTGAGCCTGACTCTTCAAAAAAACTTGAAAAAGCTGTCCATGATGCACTAAATGTCAACGGTGATAACGCAGGCTATGCCTATTGGATCGCAGGGGAGGACGGCAGATACAAGCTTGCACAGTGGTGCGATGTAAGGTCGCCGGCATCAAAAGCGATAGTGGGGCAGTATCCTGACCCTGCTAAAAATCTTGATGAACTGCCTGATAATTTCAGCTGGGGTGTTAAGTTTTAAGGCTATTGACAATCTGTCATTGCTGTGGTATAGTTAAGATAATGAAAGAGGCATACTGCTGTAAGCGGTTTACCTCCAAGTGGAAATAGTTGTAAAAAATAACCGTCCTACATGGTAGTGGAGCGGTTATTTCTTTTTATTGCAGACATTGAGTATAAGCCTAATTATGTCAATATTTGTCGCAAAAAGTTTTACAAAATCATTGACTAATTTCTTAATAAATGGTATAATTTATATGTCAATTATTTTTTTGGAGGATATAAATGAAAGAGAAATTTAAAAGCTGGGCGTTCAGCAAAGAGCATGGAAAATGCGATGTTATAACGCTGATAATATACCTGCTTGGTGTTTGCACTGTATCATATTTTCACGAACCGTGGTTTGACGAGGCTCAGGCTTGGGCGATAGCACGTTCGGGAACATTAAAAGAGATACTTTTTGAGATTCCGCACTATGAGGGACATCCGCCGCTGTGGCATCTCATACTTTTGCCTTTTGCAAAGCTTGGAGCACCATACGAATTGTCCCTTGCGATAGTCAATATATTTTTTATGACCCTTGCAATAGCAGTTCTGCTTTTCAAGTCACCATTTCCTAAGCTGATACGCTGTTTGCTGCCTTTTAATTTTTTCTTGTTCTATCAGTATGGCGTTATAAGCAGACCTTATTGTATACTTGTACTCGCAATGTTTCTCGCAGCTGTGTGTTACAAAGGTAGGAATGAGCACCCTGTAAAATATCTTCTGTGCCTAACATTGATGTGTGCAATACATTCCATGGGAATCATCATAGCAGGTGCTTTCTGTATTGTTTGGTTGTGTGAGATATTTGCTGAGAAGTACAGAGCAGGTAAACTAGCTACAGTTTTCAAAGATAAACGCTGCTGGCTCATGGCATCGTTGCTCATTCTCGTATTGCTTATTATTGTAGAGATTTTTCCACATTACAATACCTACACTCCTAACAGTTCAAACACAGACGAATTGTTTAGCTTTAATTTCAGCATTTCAACATTACTGCGTTTTATGCTTATTATCACAGAGGCAACAGTTGGACAAATGCCTCCAGGACCTCAGTATATTTACGATTACATAAGCTTGATACCACTGTGTGCTTTATCATTTTTCCTGTTTGCACTGTGCTGTATGTTGTTCTGTAAAAACAAAAAGTTGTCAATTTTTTTATTGACATATACCTTATTCGCAAGTTTTTGTGTATTGCTATATTCTTCCACTCACCATATGGGACTTGTAATGATTCTTTTGATATATTTGTTCTGGATAATATTAGATGAGAATGGTAGGATCGAACTTCCAAAATTTTTTGTGTCCCTGTATAACAGCGTCGGCAATGCCTTGAAGATAGCAATAAAAATTATTGCCTTCCTTCCTTTAATTGTCCCTATTACATGGACCTGTGCATCATCGTATCTTGATATACGTTATCCTTATTGGCTGAATGAGGCTGCTGATTTTATAAAAGAATATGATCTTGAAGATTACAGAATACTCAGTCCGTGGACACACGAACTGGTTGAAGATCCTGAAGATGATTGGGGAGTTGACGAGGCTACTCTTGATTGGGAAGATTACCCGTTAATAAATGGAATCGCAGTTGCACTTGATCCATATTTTGATCATAATGTATTCTATAACTTTAATATTGATGATCCTGAAAAAACTTTCCAGTGGCATAAATCTACGACTGAAGAAGAAAATGAAGAGATTTTTGCAAAATGGCGAGAGCAAGGTCCTCCGGATGTAGTGCTTGATCGTTGTCAGATAACGAAAGTTTATCCTGATATTGATGTAAATGACTATGTTGCAGTTAAAAGAATTGAAGTGTATAAACCGTATAAGTTTAAAACTGACGAACAATACATCACGATCTACGTCACAAAAGACCTTTTCAACAAAATAGGCACATTAGAAGAAATTACAGCAAAAAAACTCTACTAAAAACCAACACCGCCGAGAGCGTTAGTCGCCCTCAGCGGTGTTTTTCTATCCAAAATAAACCCCGTAATATCTGCAAGCCTTTAGCATAAAATCTTCGCTGACCCCAAAGTGCTGGGATAAAAGATATATGCTGTCAAGATTTTTCTTTATCGCCGCCAGCAGTTCATCTTTTGGTATCAGCTCCTCGATCGCCCACTTGTCAGCCCTGTATTCGTGCCGTGAAATAAGATCTGCCGCCGCATATCTGTTGTAAAATGCTCCCTTTACACAGTGCCCGATCTCGTGAGCCGCACGCTCTTTCAGCAAGCCCACAGGCGTAGAACTGTCAATGCCTATGGCACAACCGTTCGCACCATAAAGCGATATCGAGCCGCATTTCGGACAGTCTATGAAATCTATGGAGATGTTCTCCCGCCTGCAAATGTCATACAGCTCCTGTATGTTCTTCATCTCTTATTCTTCACCGACCTTTCTGCGTTTTGCCTCCTCTCTGAGCCTGACCATTTCCGCAAATTGCCTGACTTCGTCAAACATTTCGTCCGTCACACCCTCAGAACCGTTGAATAATGCAAATTTCAGCTCTTCGTCAATGTTTTTTTCTTTTCCGTCTGTAAGATATTGTACACTGACCCCGAACCTGTCTGCAATTTTTGACGCATTCGCTGTGGAAAGCCTCTCCGTCCTGCCTTTGCTAAGCTCCGAAAGGCAACTCCTTGTTATGGAAAGCTCCCTGCACATCTGCGATACCGACATATTGTTATCCTTGCATAGCTGTTCTATCCTTTTGTACATTTCAGACATATTTTTCTTCCTCCAGTTGTGATTTTTCACAAATATACAGAAATCTGTATTTTATTTGTGAACACCTATTGACATTTACAGAAGTCTGTATTATACTGTATATGTGATAAGTACAGATATCTGTATAAAATCATCTTGCGATATAATTATAGTACATTTTTCTGTAAAAGTCAAGAGAATTACAGCCCCGTGTAAAAAATATTTCCAGATAAGCTTACAAAAAACTGTCAGAACTATATCACCTATTTGTCTTTGTAAATATAGTATAACATACTAAGTGTCCAAATGTCTGTACAAAATGCAGAAAGGAGCAAAAATATGAATCGTGTTACCGATTATTCAAAGGAAGTCAGAGAAATAAAAAGTCTTTCACCCTCAGCAAGCCGATATAATTTTCGCAGCGGAGGCAGTAAAGTGAACGCCACCGCAGTGCGAAAACTTTCCCAGTACCGTAAACTAAGGTGGCAGGAGTGGAAACTTAAAGAGGATATCTGCGAAATGTCCTCACAGCTTGCCGCAGTAGGGGAGTATTGCGGGCGGATAGCCCACCGTGGCAGAAAACTCACCGACCTGTGGCTGGAGCTTGCCAAAGTGCAGCTGCGATTGAGAGAATGTGAGGAGCTTGCAGAAAAAATGCCAAAACGCTACCGTGCCGTGGTGAAAAGCAGATACTTCGACAGCAGCAAAAAACACCCGCCTGAGTGGGGAAGTTCCGCCGCAGAGTTCGGTTTTCCATTCGGCGGCGAAGAACTGCGAAAGCGTGTGACAAAATGCCTTAACGAGGTGTGTAAATAAAAAATCCGCTACCATAAATGATAGCGGATTTGGTGCAGGTGCAAGCACCTGCAAAGTAAAAATAACGACCAACTACACCAAGCGGCGTAGTCGTAAGATTTAAAAGAAAGTTGGGCGTAAATCGCCCGTCACGGCGAACATATAACTCTCCCAGCATATTACGCCTATGGGCGGAAATAAAAAAATCCGCTACCATAAATGATAGCGGATTTGGTGCAGGTGCAAGCACCTACAAAGTAAAAATAACAATTAACTACACCTAGCGGCGTAATAGTAAGATTTAAAAGGAAGTTGGGCGTAAATCGCCCGTCACGGCGAGTGACTGGTACGCCTGACAGGAATCGAACCTGCGACCTCAAGAGTCGGAGTCTTGCGCTCTATCCAACTGAGCTACAGACGCATATAAGGAGCGGAAATCCGCTCCTTGTTTTTTTAATAAATGTTTTATCTAAGCTTAGCTCCGCATGGCAAGTCCTGATCTGGGAAAATAACGCTTGCCGCACCGTCAGGAGTGTCAGCCGCACATATCATGCCGTTGGATTCAACACCGCAAAGCTTTACAGGCTTGAGGTTCGCTACAATAACTACCTTCTTGCCAATAAGATCTTCAGGCTTGTACCACGCCGCAATGCCCGATACTACCTGCCTGCCGCCGAATCCGTCATCAAGCTGTAAGCAAAGAAGTTTCTTCGACTTCTTTACCTTCTCGCAGTCCTTAACAAGAGCAACTCTCAAATCTACCTTTGCAAAATCATCTATGGTTATCTCGTCAGCTACAGGTGCAGGCTCAAAACCGTCATCAGCCTTCTCCTCAGGCTCTGCATTGCTGCCTATTATCTTGTTAAGCTCCTCGATCTCTTTGTCAACGTCGATCCTTGGGAAGATTATCTCACCCCTGTGAACTGTCACGTCAGCAGGAAGTACACCGAATTTGCCTGCGTTCTCGTATGTGATGTCGCCCTCAGCCGCACCTATCTGCTCCCATACCTTTGGCATTGTGGTTGGCATGAAGTTGCTAAGAAGTGTGGATACTATCCTGATAGTTTCAAGCAGATTGTAAAGAACTGTCGCCAGCCTTGCCTTCTTGCTCTCGTCCTTGCCCAGTACCCATGGTGTAGTTTCATCAATGTACTTGTTAGCTCTCGATACTACCTTGAATATTTCAGCCAAAGCATTGTTTATCTGAGTCTTGTCCATGAACTCGTCTACCTTTGCAACAAGTCCCTTAGCCTCAGCGATAAGCTCAGCGTCAAATTCGCCCTCTTCTCTGTCAGTAGGCAACGTGCCGCCAAAATATTTGTCAACCATAGCTACAGTCCTTGAAACAAGGTTTCCAAGACCATTTGCAAGATCAGAGTTTATCCTGTTTATCATTATCTCATTTGAGAATGAGCTGTCTGCACCCAAAGCCATTTCACGCAGAATGTGATACCTGATAGCGTCAGCACCGTATCTCTCACCAAGAATGAATGGGTCAACAACATTGCCCAAAGACTTGGACATCTTCTGTCCGTTGAATGTTATCCAACCGTGTACAGCAAGATGCTTAGGCAGTGGAAGATCAAGTGCCATAAGCATTGCAGGCCAAATGATAGCGTGGAATCTCATGATATCCTTTGCTACCATGTGAACGTCAGCAGGCCAGAACTTGTCAAAATCATTGTACTGCTCGTTCCAGAAACCAAGTGCGGAAATATAGTTTGAAAGTGCGTCTATCCAAACGTAAATAACGTGCTTGTCATCAAATGTAACAGGAATACCCCACTTGAAAGTAGTTCTCGATACACAAAGATCTTCAAGACCAGGCTTGATAAAGTTGTTTACAAGCTCAGTGGCTCTAGTCTTAGGCTGGAGATAGTCAGTTTCAGTGAGCAGCTTTTCTATCCTCTCAGCAAATGGTGACATCTTGAAGAAGTAAGCCTCCTCCTTAGCCTCTGTTACCTCTCTGTGACACTCAGGGCAGCAGCCGTTCTCATCAAGCTGTGACTCAGTCCAAAAGCTCTCACAAGGCGTGCAGTATTTGCCCTTGTATTCGCCCTTGTAAATGTAGCCCTTGTCGTAAAGAGCCTTGAATATCTTCTGAACAGTTTCAATGTGATAATCGTCAGTAGTCCTGATGTATCTGTCATAGCTGATGTTCATGTAGCTCCAAAGCTTTTTGAAAGTCTTGACGATCTCGTCAACATATTCCTTAGGCGTAACACCTTTTTCAGCAGCCTTCTGTTCAATTTTCAGACCATGCTCGTCAGTACCGGTGAGGAACATGACATCATAGCCCTGCATACGTCTGTATCTGGCGATGGAATCGCAAGCAACAGTGGTGTAGCAGTGACCGATATGAGGATTACCTGAAGGGTAATATATCGGGGTAGTGATATAAAACGGTTTTTTCTCCATATAAAGGACCTCCGTAAAATTATTTTGCATAAGCAGCATTTCTTATATTATACTACTTCTGTCTCTTATACACATCTCCGAGCCCACGAGACTAAGGCGAATCTC